>JAIRYV010000075.1 GCA_031267685.1 Treponema sp. | reverse complement strand
TTAGCTCTTTACTAAACCTGCTTAGCTCTTTACTAAACCTGCTTAGCTCTTTACTAAACCTGCTTAGCTCTTTACTAAACCTGCTTAGCTCTTTACTAAACCTGCTTAGCTCTTTACTTCATTGTATTGAATACGTTGACAGCGTTTTTGTCAAGAACGTTGTGCAGGATTTCAAAGTCTTATGTGCAGTTTGCCCTGCTACGTTTGCCCGCATGGACGTGGGCGGACTTATATTATTTATGTCCATTCCTCTATTTCCCTTTTTGACCCGCCATATTGTATTCCCAATACTACCCCTTTGCGATTACAATATTTACAAAAAGGTTTTGGCGTACACAAATATTCATATATTTCCTTAACCTCTTTTACCTTATGCAATTCCAACACATCCTCCTCCGTTATTTCCAATTCTTTGTTAAAATACTGGTTAAAATGCCCTATGCCAGCTATCGTATTGCAAGCATAAATCTTTCCTTCCTTCATGGTGATACAGCGGTTTATCTGCGAACAAATGTCATAACTCCGGCTCAATGGCTGTTTCCCTTCTACATCCAGCGGATATTTCCACATTGATTTTACCGGTACATCGCTTCCGCCCACATAATCTATTTTTATATTATGGACTTTTCCTTTTTCCTTTATTTTTTCTATATCTATGTGTATTGGATACCGTGATATGTTTATGGAAACCGCATACTGTCCGCATTGCTCCCAAAATGTTTTAGGCATCTTTAACAAAAGTATGCCATTGGTCATAAAACTTATGGTTGTTTCAGGAAAACAGTCCCGCGCTATGCCGAATATATCCAAAATCCGAGGATGGAGAAGCGGTTCCCCTCCAGTAACATAAAATGACGAAAGTTTACCGCCGGTTAATTCTGCCAGTTTTACCATGTCTTTTTTATATGATTCAATATTTAGAAACGTTTCTTTGGCGATAGGGCTGAAGGCGGTGCAACATTTACAATTAAGGTTACAATGTTCGGTCGCGTATACGCCCATTGCCAATGAAGTTAAAGAGCTATGATGTTTTTTCGCATTCATTTTAAGCCCTTGAATAGTCATCCACTTAAACAGAAGGCTGTTTTCAGGAATAATTTTTACGATATTATTCCGAAAATTCCGCAACAGATTATCAAAATTGAGACTTTTGTTTTTTTGTTCCACAGTCCATAACCCCCGAAACGTTGATTTTTTTGCGACGGCAAGGATACCGTCGTTTTCCATTGTTTTTTAAAAATTTCTTTGTAAAAATGGCACATAACGTTCCAACTGTTTGCCAGCCTGGATAAGGGCTTTGCGTAACAAAAAACATGGCTGGTAACATGTACCGGAGTTTTGGTGTGGGAACGAGTGAAACGATTGACCTGTCTGGTACGCTTGCCGAGTCATCAGCGTGCCTGAATGAGTAGATTTGATATGCTTTGAGGAAACTTAGACAAACCCGCGGTTTATCTTCATAAGAAAGCGAGGAATTATATGCTGGATATTTGAAACGCGCTCTTTTTAAGAGACTATAAGCGGGAGCCGGGAGCCGGGAGCCGGGAGCCGGGAGCCGGGAGCCGGGAGCCGGGAGCCGGGAGCCGGGAGCCGGGAGCCGGGAGCCGGGAGCCGGGAGCCGGGAGAAGTTAAACGGTAAACAAACAGACGTCCAATGGACATCTGCCAATTCCTCAAGTCCATAAGAACATTCTAGCAGGCTGTAAAAAAAATGTCAAGTGGTTTAAAAAATTTTTGAGTTCCTGTATCGAGAGGACATAAGATACAGACGAAGCTCGCGCTGAGTGTGGCAGATGAGATTACGCCGTCTACAAGAGCGGGGCTACTGGAATAGGCGACAAGCGCGAAACACTACCTGATGAAGCATCCTGTAAAGCAGAGCAAGGAAGAAACGGAGCGCACTGCCGCGTCATGGTACGCTGCGCGGCGGCGTGGGAAGCCTGTATGATGAAAAAGCGGCGCAGCCTGCCGAAGCCCGCGCCGCACCATCGCCCAACACGGTCATCCTTCCAATGCGCACTGTACCCACTTTTGAGGAAAAGCAGTACATACCACAAGACCGGCTCTTTACCCTGACACGCGCACAAAAAACTTCCGTGTTCTGGGACCGTCGAACTCACAGAAATAGATGCTCTGCCAAGTTCCCAACACAAGGCGTCCTTGTGAGGCAATCACCGTAACTGAGTTGCCCAGCGCAGATGACCTGAGATGCGCACTAGAGTTGCCTTCAGCGTGCCTGAACTCAGCGCGGTCGGGAAACGCCTTACGCAGTCCAAGCAGCATATCGTGAACAACATCCGGGTCAGCGTTTTCATTAATGGTGATGGCAGCGGTGGTATGCGGACAATAGACCACGCAAAGGCCGTCTCGTATACCACTTTCGGCAAGCGTAGACTGAACCTGCTCGGTGATGTTATAAAACCCTTCCGTGCCAGTGCTAATGTTGTACTGTTTCAAAATCATTCTCTCAACTCCTTGATGTTATCTTAACAAAGATGTTAGGATTTTAACTATGGTAGCGATACTATTCTCTTTTTGTGTTAAGCTGGAGATATGAAAATAATACACTTTTTTAGTTATGGCGCTATATCGCTTTTCCTCATGGCTGGCGGCTTTGTTCACGCCGAGCCAGTAGCGGACGGAACCTTTCCGCCAGCTACGGCAAGTCCGTCTCTGAACGCGCCGCTTCCGGCTGAACCGGCGTTTCAGACTGAAACACCGCTTTCAGTCATCGTTAGTCCTGAAAACCCGCGTCTGGGTGAGCCGCTTAGTATTGGGCTTCTTGGCGCGGTAAAAGGATCCCAAGCGCGAATCGTGAATGCATCCGGTGGACTGCTGTCAACAGCGCCTTTCTTTGATACAGGCGAAAACATCAACGGCGTTCCTGTACTGGCAGCGATACTCGCGATTCCTTCGACTGCCTCCGCAGGACCCGCAATGGCGCAGATACGTTACCAGTCCAGGGTAATCGCTACGGCAACATTCACTATTGAGCCGCGTGAATTCTCCCATGAAGACATTCCAGTGCCTCAGGGCAGCGCTGATCTTATCACTTCAACTGATCCTAAAAAAACAGAGGAAGCTGAAGTGCTATGGGCAATCTTGTCTCACAACGGAACCGACATCTATACTGACAAGGCGTTTATTGTACCGGTGAATACGCGCCGTATCACAAACCCATTTGGCACGGGTCAGGTGTTTATTTACCCTAATGGCCAGCATCAGGCGCCTTCAATTCATGCGGGCATTGATTACGGCGTGCCAACCGGAACGCTGGTACTTGCCTGCGCTGCTGGTAAGGTAGTGCTTGCTCGTCCGCGCATCATCACGGGCAATACGGTTATCATTGAGCATTACCCAGGGGTGTATTCGCTCTACTATCACCTTGACTCGATTGCGATTTCCGAAGGTTCCATGATTGAGCAAGGTCTGCCAGTGGGTCTTTCCGGTGCAACAGGCTTTGTTACAGGGCCTCACCTGCATTGGGAGCTTCGCGTCGGGGGTATTAACACTGATCCTGATGCCTTTGTTGCCCATCCTGTACTTGACAGAGCAGCGTTAGTAAACGCTTTGCAGCAGTGAAGCAGTACCACGAACCTCACGAACACAGATTTATTGGATTTATTCGTGAGGTTCGTGGTTATCTACCTGAGCATTGCTGGCAGTGAGGGAAAAAGAGCGCGGTAGGCGTCAATGGTATCAGCATGAACCAGTTGGCTGCGGAGTTCTGCGGCACTAGTCATGCCGTGTGTGTAGGCGCAAAACTGTTTCCGCATCTCAAGACACGCGCTCTTTTCCCCCACATCGCTGGCAAGTAACGCAAGCTGGCGGAAGGCTACTGCAATTCGGTCTTGCAGGCACGGGACTTCGTAGGAACCTGTGAGCAGCAGGGAACGGGTCTCGGCGAATATAAAGGGATTGCCGAGAGCGCCTCGCGCAAACATCACCGCAGCGCAAGCAGTTTGTTCAAGCATGGCTACCGCGTCTTGCGGGGCGAAAAGGTCCCCGCTACCAACGACTGGCACGGAAACATGGGATGCCAAGTCCGCGATATGCGCCCAATTACTTTTGCCTTCATAGCCCTGATCGCGTGTTCTCGCATGAAGCGCTACTATTGACGCGCCGGCTGCTACAGCAGCGGAAGCGCTTTCACGATAGTTGATGGCCTGGGCATCCCAGCCAGAGCGAATCTTTACGCTTACCGGCGTGTTGTCCAGATGTTCCTGTGAAGCGTGAACTACCGCTTCGACAATGCGCGCCAGTCGTTCTGGGTCTCGAGTCAGCGCCGCGCCAGAACCGGTCTTCACCACTTTAGGAACCGGACAGCCGCAGTTTATATCCACCAGGTCCGGGCGTTGAGGAGTAAGCATGGCTGTAGCACGATACATCACGTCTGGGTCCGAGCCGAAAAGCTGAATGCAATAGCGGCTTTCGTTATCAGCGCGGCGAAAAAGGGACTGCGTTTTCACGCCGCCCCGAACAAGCGCCTCAGAAGAGACCAACTCTGTATAGGTGAAGTCTGCGCCCTGTTCCACACAGATAGAGCGAAAGGCGCGGTCCGTATAGCCAGCTACTGGCGCGAGAAAGAGATTGCCGGGTAGGGAAAGTTTGCCAATACACAAGGGCCTGTAGAGACTCATTCTTTTGGTTTTCGATTAAAGAATTTAAAGAACTGCATAGGGTTCGTCTTGTGCCAGCTTCCCTTTTCAGGCGTAGAGGTGAGGCGGTTGAGTTCCTCGTCAGAACCAGCAAAGAGGCCCACATCGCCGTGCTTGAACACATACCCAGGCTCACAGGCCGCAAACTCGCCATCAGCTTCGCGTATTGACAGCAGGTTAAGCCCATAGCGTCGACGCAGTTCAGAGCTAATCAAGGTTTTGCCGAGTAGCACGTCTGGCAGTGGCAACTCGGCAATGATTAGTTTGCCACTCACCGGCAGATAGTTCAGTAGCACCGACGAGAGTAGGATCGGCGTGATTCGCTTTGCCGCTTCCTGATCGGGAAACACGACTTTAGTCGCGCCGACCAGTTCCAGAATCTCGGCGTGAGCGCTGGTTTCAGCCCGAGCAATAATGGTCTTGATACGTAGTTTAGCACAGTAGCTCGTGGCCAGTATCGACGCTTCAATACTGCTACCCATGTCAATGATCACCGCGTCAGTGGATTCAGGCAGTATTCTGCGGAGATTATCAATCGTGAGTATATCTACCACTGCGGCATGAGCGGATATGTCCTTATAGGCATCAATGGCCTGCCGATCCTTATCAATGATGAATACCTCAACCTTGAGTTCCAGTAGTTCTGTAAGTACGCTTTTACTGAATTGCCCCAAACCCAATATTGCAATACGTTTCATATTTACTCCTCGTTTACCTGAAAGTTAGCAGCGCCTCTATTCCAATAAGAGCGTTCCTTCCGGGTAGCTTATATCGTACTTATTCTGCCGTAGGGCTGGGAAGGCTAGAGCCACAAGCCCTACGCGCCCTGCAAACATGGCGATAATGATGACCCATTTGCCGCCTTCAGATAAGCTGCCTGTGGCGCCGAGGCTCAGACCCACTGTGGCAAAGGCGGAAAACACCTCAAACACAAGCGAACCCATGCTTTGTCCATCAAGCCCTTCAAACACGGTTAAAGCGCCTATACAAAGCAACAAGAGCGCCAGCGCCTTGAGCGTGTAAACCACTGCCCTATGAATACTTTCCCCACTCAAACGATGGTGAAACACGTTGATGTCGCCGTGTGAGTCCGGCTTGCGGAATATAAGCACGAGAATAACAAAGACTATGGTTATCTTAATGCCACCGGCAATGGAACCAGGAGCGCCGCCCACGAGCATGAGCAGACAGGTGAGTAGCTTGGACGGCTGACTCAGCGCGCGCTGAGAAATAAGATCAAAGCCGCCGCTGCGGGTGTTCACGGACTGGAAAAGTGCGTTCACAACAGCCGTACCGGTTCCCATTGCCCCAAAGCTCCGCCCACGCTCCAATATATAGAAGAGAATCGTGCCGCCAAACACAAGCAGGGCGCTCATACCAAGAACAACACGACTATGATAGCTCAGGTGAGTCAGACGCCCACGCGCCAGACCCAGTAGCTCCTGGATCACAATGAAGCCCAAGCCGCCCAGTGCGATAAGCAGAATGATGATCAGCATAAGCAGGACTTCGCGATTGAACGAGGTTAAGCCATTTTCAAACAGAGAAATACCAGTGTTGCAAAAGGCTGATACCGCGTGAAAGATACCCATGAAAAGCCAGTCTCTGACTCCTTCGACGCGAAACAGCAGGGCAAGCAGAATCGCTCCTCCAGCTTCGATACAGGCGGTAAAGACCATGATATTCCGCACGATGATTCGGGGACGGTACTCAATGCCATCAATGTAAAAACTCTGAATCGTGGTTTGCTGAATCATGGCAAGGCGATTGCCTGGGATAGTGAGTAGAATGGAACTGAAGCTGATGATGCCCAAGCCGCCGGTTTGAATGAGGAACAGTATCACGATATGCCCAAAACGGCTGAAGCCGGATGTGTTCACTACAGCCAGACCCGCCACACAGACTGCCGATGATGCGGTGAACACCGCGTCTGTGAAGCTAAGACTTCCCTCGCCGCACCAGACCCCGGGCAGCATGAGCAGCAAAGTGCCAATGCTAATGATGATTATAAAAAAACTGAGCAGATAGAATGCGTTTGATCGTTGAAACCAATTCATCAGTAGGTAGTTCCATCCATAGCGAGGAAGCGCTCCCGCACAGCTTGCAGGCTTGCCAACTCACGGTTGATGGTTTTTGCATAGTCCAGCGTTTTGCGCTCAATACGAACCGCCTCTTCCTCCCAGTTTTGCGCTCGTTTAAGGTTGATATAGCGGAAACCGCTATCCCGCGCCTTAGCCGCCCACTCAAGCGCGTCTTCCCAGTAGACCAGTGCCGTGCGGAAGCAGGTCTCAGCAGTGTTCAGGCTATCGAGGTTCTGCTCCTTCCAAGGGGCATTGTAGAAATAGGCATTCCGCTTGTTCCACTTGTTACCTAGAAAGAGGTACTGCTCGATCACCTTGAGGTTAAGGTGCATCATAAACAGGTAACGGTACTTCTCCCACTGAATCTCGTTTTCGATCAGGGCTTCGGCGTGAAGCGGGTTTGCGAAGTCAGCTTTGAGCGCCTGCTCAAGCCAGTAGATGTTTTCCATAGTGTCATCAGGGTACTGGACATAATGGAGGTGGTAGAGACGATAGAACTGCTCCTTGTACTGGAGAATGTAGGCATTCAGGCGCGGGGCAGAGACGAAAAAGAGCGTGACCAACGCGACCAACGTCTGTATGTTCCGATGAATTTTCATTTTGCAACTCCTGTTTGACTATCGGCATTTTCATGAATTGTTGATAGAGAGCAAGCCTAGTGTACTAAGCGTAACTGTCTAGGGAGCTTTTACGGTGCTTCCAACAGGAGAGCGATGAGTATAGCCCCAGTTGCTTCAGATCACTAAAAGTCTTTTTTAAAAACACCAAAACGGTAAGTATCAATTCTTCTCCCACCTAGAGAGATAGGTTCCAAGGCAACTCTGTAATCCAATATCAGGATAACCCATCTTTCGCGTAAGATCAACCACTAAGCGTAGCACCGTTACCTCGATCTCTGTCTCGCTTGCAGAGGCGTCGATACGTTCAACGCGCACACCAGCTGAGGCCAAGCGAGGTAGAAGCGCCTGATAACGTTCCCGTACTTTTATCTGAAACTCAAGAACTTCGTAGATATCCTTAACCGGACGCTTTTCCATGCGTTTAGCGGCAATATCGCTGTCAATATCAAAATACAGGAGTAGCTCTGGCAGGGGGAAGGCGGCGTTCAAGGTCGCAGGCAGTTCTTCCCCACAGGTGAGACCCTGATACACGAGTGATGAGAGGATGTAGCGGTCGCAGACCACCAGTTCTCCACGAGAACAACGCTCAATAATGCCGTTGGGAGTGAAAAGATGTTCGTTACGGTCTGCAGCAAAGAGATAGGCCAGCGTTTTCGCGCCCATATGGATTTCGCCGCGCAGGGACTGCCGGATCAGATTCCCAATAGGGCTGGTAGTGGGTTCAGCTGTGCGATACAGGCGCGGGACTTCGCTATCCAGAGCGCCATGAAAGAATCCTTCGAGTAGCTCAAGCTGAGTTGTAGTACCGCTTCCGTCAGCGCCTTCAAATACAACAAAATTGTGGATGATATCCATAGCGCATCATAGCATTGATTGAGTTTTTATGATAGATTATAGATGTGTTAGTAGCCGAACAGCCCGGGGTTCTGAATTCGTTAAAGGTTCCTCGTTTTTTTAGAATCAGTATAGAAATTCTCGTTTTCGTGTGTATGGTTGTTATTACCACATTCCTTCTGCGACCCCTGCAAGAAGCTATGCGCGGGCGTATGATAACGCTTCGAGACAGCCTCATACAGGAAGCTGAGGAGTTTCTGGGACGGGATATAAGCTATAGCTCTATGGGGCCGTCGATACTTGGCACGCTCGACATCCGGGAGCTTGTTATATCAGGTGCGGATGCGCCGCTTCTGAGTGTATCACGACTCAGGCTTTCATGGTCCCCTATTCGTCTGCTGAAGGGCGATCCGGGTCTTATTCAGTCAATCCTGATGGATAACCCGGTTATCCATTTCGATACAGAGCAGGATGCTGACATCATCGCCCTACTCATGGCTCCAAGTGATATTGCTTTTTTTGATACGGGAATTCGGCTCAGGCTGAGAAACGGCGCGGCCACTGTTTCAATGAACGAAAGTTCCTTCCAGCTTGATAAGCTGGGCTTTAGCGTGTCTCTGCGGGGAAACAGGCTCATTTTTCAGGGGGACTGGAGTGTCAGAGGCAGATTGACTGGCGCCTTGACAAAGGTCTCTGACACCAAAGACAGCGCATCTGGCGCGGCGCCAATCACGTTCAGTATGGAAAACAGTGTGAACGGAGATAGCGCTCTTGATTTCAGAAACGCTGCTGCGAACCTGAGCGTAGCTTCGCTAAGTAGTTCTGTTGGTAGTTTCGCCACATCGCTCACGATTAATGCGATACTCGAGGATAACGTTGTTAAGTTGACCAAGATCAATGATACCGCTCCCTTTGACCTGTCTGCTGATTATGAGCTTGGCTCTCGCCATCTGGTGGGAACGTTCCGCTGTGAGAACTTCGTGCCAGTACGGCTTATCTCGCTTGCCGGTGAGCTGGAACCGTTTAACCGTCTGCTCTTCATCAATACCTCTGGCTTTTTGTTTTTCGAGAACAACGTGCAGGCAGGTCTCTCTTACGTACTCTCGTTTTCAGGTGCGCTGCCTACAGGCTTTCGGCTCTCGGACCTGAATCTAAGCAACCAGAACAGCTCAGACCTTGATCTAGCCCTAGGAGGCTCCTCGTTCGCAATGGATGGTGAAGGTAACATGGAACGTATTGTCTTTGATTCGCTTTCGGTGAATATCCCGAAAGCTGCCTTTCCTGAGAACCTGCTTGTAATGGAAGGAAGAGCTGATTTTGAGGGAACCCTGGAGTTCAAGACCTTGGAAACTGAAGGAAAGCTTGCGCTTTCTAATTTTAGTCTTTTTGGCAAGGAACGATTTGCCGCTGACTTTGCCTTAGCGTTTCATAACAGTGAAGTCACGATTGATAATGGCGCATTCCGTTTTGGCGCGACACGTTTCAGGGGGGTGAGCGCGTCGGCGCGGTTCACAGAACAGGGCATGAGCATGACGCTCTTCATGGCGCCCCAGGAAAGCACAGACACAGGAATAGCTATAGATGGGTTTCTTGATTACGCACTTCAATATCTGGAACTGAATGTCGCGCTGGATACGATTTCACCAGATATACTGTTGAATGTCGCCGCCTCCTTTGTTACCCCACCAGAACCTCCCAGCTTGCCAGTACCGCTTGAGCAAATTTTGTTGAGTGGAAACCTGTTTCTCACGACTGATTTCACGCGCTTTTCATGGAATGCGCCTCAGTGCGCTATTGACATTGTGGATACAGGGCGTCTTTTTTCAGGATCGCTTTATGGTGTTGACCAGCGTGTTGAGGTGATCAATAGCAGTGTGAATCTGCTTGGACAGACGATATTGGCGTCAGGAGTTGGTGATTTCACGGACCTAGATGATGTTTCCTTCTCTCTTTCAGTCATGTTACGGGATACGCCCTATTTTCTTGAAGGAACGCTTCTCGATATCAATTCGCTCAGTATACAGGGTTCTTATGGGCTGAATGTTTCGTTAAGTATGCCCAGACCCGGGGTATATTCTGGTTACATCACTATGGATAACCTGCCGGTTTCCCTGGGTGAGCAGCAATACGCACGGCTTTCACTCACTACATCTGGACGCTACACCGGCAGGGATTCGTGGAGTCTTGATCTTGAACGCTTCGAGGTGGCGAACATTCCCACGCCAGTCTCTGTGGCAAGTTCCCTGAGTTTCGTGGGAAAGGCTGACCAGACCGGGGCGTTCTTGACTGATCTTTTCTTTGATGATGGACGAGGAGCGCTAAACGGGGCAATAAACGTATCATGGAATAGGGACTTTCCCACGATTTCAGGAGACCTGCTCCTTGATAATGTCAATGAACATTATAAACTCAGCGGGTCTTTTATAAACCAAGAGTTAACGTTGAGCCTTGATGGTGAGAATATGCAATTGGCGCGTTTTCTGCCAGAGTCATGGGGCGCCATTGTTTCGGGCAGCGCTGAACTTCAGTGGAAGGGTGGAGCGGACACAGCTCTAGAAGCAAGCCTCTTGTCAATAGCTGACGATCCCTTAACATACATTAGCTCGCAAGATCGCTTTGCTGTGGACATTGATCTCCGTTCACTGAGCGCCGCAGTATCTGGCACTGACCTAAAACTGAGCGCGGATATTTTTCTTAACACGGACCGGCTCGAGATTCAGAACACACAGGCGCATTATGGAGGGCTGCTGGTCGAAATTCCACTTATACAGGCGCAACGGAGCGATGGTCGGGCTGAGGGAAGCATCCTGGCGCGAATTGATGATCCAAGTCGAAATATAGATATAGCCTGTGATCTGGGTATTGACTTCAAGCCGATTCCATCATGGTTGGACCTGGAGGAGGCGATCAATTCATTTGAGGGACTGCTCTCAGTTGATACATTCAACATTGGCTCATTCCAGATTGAGGAACCCTTTACCTTTACGTTCTCCCGCGCACAGTCCCGTATCTCTCTTCAGGGCGGAACCATGGATATGATCCGCGTGCGCTTCTCTGATACTGGGGATTTTTATGCAGCGCTTTCGAGCCCCTCGCCAGTGAGGGGCAGCTTGATAGGGTCGCTCAAGGACAAACGCATTGAAGCGCAGGCGCCTGACCTGTATGTAGACCTTCCAGCGCTATGGCGTCTCTTGCCTTCGGCAGTAACGAGTATCATTGACCTACCGGGCGGGTTTATCACCGCCAATGTTGAGATTTCAGGACCTATGGCTGATCCTGAATTTTGGGGCATTGCTGAAGGAAACAGTATTCGTATGAGGGTACCTCAGTTTCTCAGCCACGATATACGGCCTGTTCCCATGAGAGTACTAATAGGCGGCAATGAGATGCGCTTTGACTCCACACCCGCTGGCGTTGGTTCAGGTCAAGGTGTGGTTTCAGGTTGGTTTCGCATTGATCGCTGGATACCAAATGTCTTTAGCCTGGATATCCAGGTTCCAGCGGAAACGCCGATTCCGGTAAACTTTGAACTAATGGGCATCATTACTAACGGTTATGCGTCCGGGAACCTGAATCTGGCTATGACAGAAGACATGGTTTTCAACGCTACCGGCGATTTAGTGGCGCAAAATACTGATATTACGATTAATGCAGAGAAACTTGCTTCGATCCAGCTTGACGTACCTGTTCCCATCAATGAGCGGATCCTTACCAATTTCACAATACGAACCGGACGGAAAGTGCTGTTTATCTGGCCTAACAAGGACTTCCCCATTCTGCAAGCCTACGCTGGTCTGGGAGATTCGATCACAATCGAGAATGATACTATTAGCCGTCGTTTTTCTCTTGTTGGCGACATCAATATGAGGAGTGGAGAAATCTTTTACTTTCAGCGGAGCTTTTACATCCGTGAGGGTTTGCTCTCGTTTAATGAGAATGAAGTACAGTTTGAGCCGCGAATTTCAGCCCGCGCTGAATTGCGGGATCAATCGAGTGAAGGTGCGGTAACGATTTCAATGATCGTTGACGAATCGCCGCTCGAATCCTTCACCGCTCGTTTTGCATCAAGCCCGCCATTATCCCAGATGGAAATCCTGTCCTACCTGGGGCAGAGCTTTGTGGGTGATTCAACCCAGACCGCGACCGGGAGCGAACTCAACCAGAACAGGCTCTTTGCTTCTACTACTGACTTGTTTGCCCAGGCATGGGTGGTCAGGGGTATTGAACGATGGGTGCGGGACTTTCTGTTCCTTGATATGTTCTCGTTCCGTACTCAAATTTTACAAAATGCGGCTTTACAGATGATGGGTCAGGGAAGCGCGGCGAATGGGACATCATCAAGAGGCGGGAGTACACTTGGATTTGGTAACTATTTTGACAACACAAGTGTTTTTGTAGGAAAATATCTTGATCCAAACATGTTTTTACAGGCTATGGTATCCCTACGGTATGACGAAAACAGAACTGCAGCGGCTCAGGGACGACTTACCTTGGGCGGTTACGCAGTGCAAGCGGATATTGGTTTTGAGTTACGGACTCCCTGGATGGACGTCCACTTGAGTATTGTTCCTATTCACTTTGAACATCTGTTCGTTGATGATATTTCGGTTAGTTTGCTCTGGAGACGCTCGTTCTACGGGATCGAAGATTTGTTTAACAGCGGCGGTTAAGCGCCATGAGAAGGAGTTTTAATGGTACGTTTTAGTCTGGTTGCGTTGCTTTTGGTGTGCGTGACTTTTTTCGGTTTTGCAGGTGGAAACAAAGAAACGCCGCCGAGTGGCGATGATTCGGTTCAGAACCTGCCAATGGATTCCCTGCCCAGCGAATGGTATCAGGGAAAGCCTATCAGAGACATCAGGTTCAATGGTCTGCGCAATGTGGACAGCGTTGAACTTGAGGGCATTGTAGCGCCATTCAAGGGTCGCTTGTTCGACGATGACGTGTTCTGGGAACTTCAAGGCAGACTCTATGCACTTGAGTATTTTGAGCTGATCTCCCCAACCGCGCTTCCAGCTGATCTCATGGGAAACGGCGTCATCATCAGGTTTACCGTTACAGAACGCCCTATCGCGTCCCGAATTCTGTTCGACGGAAACAGAGGTATCCGTAATGCCACTCTACAGGATGCGATTTCGCTCAAAGTAAATGACGTAGTAACCCAGATCAAGTTACGCATTGATGAAAGAGCGATAATTCAGAAATACCTAGAGAAAGGTTATCCTGACGTTACGGTTCGCTCTGAAACCTCAGCCGGGAAGGACGATAGTTCCATAACCGTTACGTTTTTTGTGGAAGAGGGCGAAATGCTTGCCATTACCGATATTATCTTCGAGGGAAACGAGGCGTTCTCAACCCGTACGCTCAAGGGTCAGCTATCGCTCAAGGCCAAGGCGTTCCTCAGCGATGGGGCGTTTCAGGAGGCAAAGCTCACTGCTGACCGGCTTGCCGTTACCCAGTATTATCGGGACCGGGGCTATATTGACGCTGAAGTGCTTGATGTTGTCCGGGATGTGCAGAAAGACGAAAAAGGGAACAATAACATGACCCTCACGTTTAAGATAAACGAGGGGAAGAGCTATACCTTCTCCGGCATTACCTTTGAGGGCAATAGGCTCTTCTCCACTGAGGAACTTTCGGCGCTCATTCTTTCCCAGCCCGGACAAACCGTTAACGCCCGCCGACTTGAGGCCGACCTCCAGGGAGTCGCAGACCTGTACTACAAAAACGGTTACATCTTTAACACGATTAACCGTAGTGAAGTGAAGGACAGGGAAAACGAGACCTTGGGGTATACGATCACCATTGTTGAGCGTGGACGGGCGCACATTGAAAACGTCATTGTCGTGGGAAACGAGAAAACCAAAACCGAGGTTATCCTGCGGGAAATCCCACTGGAAACCGGGGATGTGTTCTCCAATGTCAAGGTGATGGACGCATGGCGTAACCTGTATAACCTGCAATACTTCTCTATGGTCGCACCAGATACGCCAGAAGGCAGTGTTGACGGCCTTATGGACCTGGTTTTCGCAGTTGAAGAACAGCCAACCATGAACATAGAGTTTGGCATTAGCTTTTCTGGTTCTTCTTCACCAGACGAGCTTCCCATATCAGGCCAGTTTAAGTGGAATGATAGAAACTTTCTGGGTTATGGCAACCAGCTTAGTGTGGAACTCTCCGCCTCGACGGTAACGCAGAGCATTTCCACGAGCTATACTCAAAGCTGGCTCTTCGGCCTTCCCCTGTCGGCAAGTTTCGGACTCGCGTTTCAGCACACGCAGAGCAACGCGCTCATAGACAATCTGGCACCCTACTTCAATGGCAATGAAACCTATGCCTACCCTGATGGCTTTGAATCATATGAGGAGTATCGTAACTCCGGTATGAGTCCTCCAAGCGCGTTTCTTATGCAGTACCAGCAATGGCAGATCGCTCCAAGTATTTCAAGCGGCTATCGTTTTTCAACCCCCCTTGGCAATCTGGGTGTGGGTGGCGGACTTTCCCTGGGATTTAAGATGAACCAGTATAATGAAGCTAGATACCGCCCCTTTGACCCAGCTTTGAGGGATACCAATGGCCTGTGGATACCAGCCTTTGCCATTGGAGCGAGCGTGTCGCTGGATCAACGAGACATCTACTATGACCCATCAAGCGGGTATTACACGATACAGCGTTTCAGTTATCACGGTATTCTGGATATAGAGAAAGAACAGTATCTGCGGAGCGACACTGACGCTGAATGGTTTGTTACGCTCTTTGACCTGCCAGTGTCAGACACGTGGAACTTCAAGGGCGTGCTGGGTATTCACTCAGGGCTTTCGTTTATTCTGCCCAACTTCCGTGGCTATGATCGCCAGTCTATTGAAAACGCCAACAGACTATCGATAGACGGTATGTTTACTGCCCGCGGCTGGTCGAGTGAGTACAGTGTCAAAGGCTTGGGGCTTTGGGAGAACTGGCTTGAACTGCGTATTCCACTGGTGCAGAACGTTCTCGCCTGGGACTTCTTTTTCGATGCTGCCGAAGTGGTAGATAAGCCGGAGAACATATTTGGCACAGACGATCTGGGAACTCCGTTTATTGAGCGTATGCGCTTCAGCTTGGGTGGCGGGCTTCGCTTTGCCATTCCTCAGTTCCCTTTCCGCCTGGGGCTTGCCAAGCGTTTCAAGGTTACAAACGGGGACGTTCAATGGTATGATGACCCTCTGTTGGGCCTAAACTTTGTACTATCGTTTACAATATCAACGTATTAAGAGGTATGTATGAAAAAACGGGTGTTAATGATGGCGCTGGCGCTGCTCCTTGTCGGACAGATAGGCGCACAGCAGCTTACGCGCTTTGCAGTGGTTGATCTGTCGCGGGTCTATATGTCGTTTTTCCGCGACTCCCGCGCAGTGCGCGAATTCGAGGAACAAAGCGCTCTTGTACAGGCCGAGATTGACCGCATGACCAAAGAGATTCAGGAACTCACCAGCGTCAAGTATATTGCTGAGGCTCAGGGTGATCGAACACTCATAGCGCGGATTGAAAATGAGATATATCAGAAGTCCGAGCGTTTGAACGAGTATTACCAGCTTAAAACAGCAGAGCTTGAAGACCGTCGGTACAAGCTCACCCAGTCCGATACCTTCATGAATGAGGTTTACGGGGAAATCCGCGCTATTGCCGAGTCCGAAGGTTACAGCATGGTCCTTAACCTCAAGGAAAACACCGGCATACTCTGGTACAGCCCCACAGTGGACATCACTGATCGGCTCATCCGCAGCCTGCTCTCCAAGGCTGGACGATAACGCGTTATGCTCATAAAGCCTGATGTCAGTGCCGCCGGAACCATGATTGCCCAGTATCGGCGCATCAAGGACCAGCATAAGAATGAGGTACTGTTCTTCCATGTGGGCGATTTCTACGAGATGTTCGCCGAGGACGCAGTTGAAATCGCGCCGCTCCTTGGACTGACGCTCACCCAGCGCAACGGTTTGCCCCTCTGCGGCGTGCCATACCAGCACGCAAAGCCATACATAGTCCGGCTCCTCAATGCTGGCAAAAAGGTGGCTGTCTGTGAGCAGACTTCCGAAGCAACCAAGGGACGCGGCGTTATCGAGCGCCGCGTCGTAGAGGTGATTACCCCAGGTACCACGATTGACGAAGATTCCCTTGAGCAGGGCAATGCTAACTATCTTGCCAGCCTTGCCCGTTATGAACGCTTCTTTTCGTTTGCATACATTGACTTCTCCACAGGCGACTTTTTCGCCACTGCCTTTCCGGTTGACGAAGGCAACAGCGATGTACGCTTTCGCAGCGAGCTTGAGCGGCTTCAAATCCGGGAACTCATCATTCAAGAATCAATACTAAAGGACTTTCCGGTTATTGCTGATTCCCTCACCAAGCGAAGCGAGATACTGCTCAACAAGTGGGCTGACTGGCTTTTTGAGCCAGAGACGTGCCGTAGACGCCTCGAGAAGCAATTCGGTACATCGAATCTCAAAGGGTTTGGTCTTAATGCGGGAAAGCCGGAAATCATTGCCGCTGGTATCTTGATCAACTATCTTGAAGATACCGCCATGAGCCTGATCCCTCATGTTCGCTCCATCAAGGTGTATCAGGACAACGAGTTTCTGGATATTGATGAGGCAAGTCAGCGAAACCTTGAACTCACGCGCAATATACGCGATGGAGATACACGCTTTTCGCTCTTTGAAGTGATTGATGAGACCAAAACGCCCATGGGAAGACGCCTTCTCAAACAACGACTCCTGCACCCGCTGCGGGATATTAACCTTATCAATAAGCGGCTTAATGAGGTAGAGTGCTTTTTTCATGACCTGAGTAATCTTTCAACCATGCGGGAGACTCTGAGCAAGATGCCTGACCTAGAACGTCTTTCAGCGCGCCTTGCAATGGACAAGGTTCACGGTAAAGACATGGTCCTGCTTAAAAATGCACTGGCAATGTTTAGCGCTATCAAAAAGATTCGAGAAGCGATTAACTTTACTTTTGAAAGTATAGTCGCCATGCAATTTGATGACGCGGCGTATGCACGGCTCATGTCTCTGGGCGAAACCCTTGAGGCCGCACTTGCCGAAGACCCCTCCACCATACTCACTGAGGGCAAACTCATCAAGGCTGGCTACAACGCCCGCCTTGACCGGCTTAAACAGACGCGGGATAACGGGCATGGGCTTCTTGAGGCTTACGTCGAAGAAGAGCGCCGCGCCACGGGTATCATCAGCCTGAAGATTCAGCATAACCGCCTCATTGGATACTTCTTGGAGGTAACAAAAGCGCATCTCTCCAAAGTTCCGCCCTACTTCATCAGGCGCATGGGCGTTGTTGGCGGGGAGCGTTTTACTACAGACAAGCTTGCCGCACTGGAGTCGAGCATTAACGGCGCGTCTGATCAGATTATTGAGCTTGAAAAACAGCTCTTTCTGGAACTGAAGGACACGGCTAAGGCTTTACTCAGCGAACTTGGAGCTGCGAACCGGCGTATCGCGGAAATGGATGCAGCCCAGTCTTTGGCACGTGCCGCCACGATTCACAATTGGACGCGCCCGGTGGTTGATGAGCAGAACCGGCTGAACATTGTTGAAGGCCGTCATCCAGTAGTTGAGGCCCACCTGCCCGGCGGCGAGTTCATTCCTAATAATGCTAACCTTGATGGGAATAGCGTGTTCTTTGCCCTCATCACTGGCCCGAACATGGCTGGCAAATCAACCTACCTGCGTCAGGTTGCTCTACTCACCGTGATGGCGCAGATGGGCAGCTTTGTGCCAGCGCGTTCTGCCACTATTGGCATAGTTGATCGTATCTACTGCCGTGTCGGGGCATCGGACAATCTGGCGCGTGGAGAATCAACGTTTTTAGTTGAGATGAACGAAACCGCCTACATTCTGCACACAGCTACAGCCCAGAGCCTGGTTATCATGGACGAGGTTGGACGGGGAACCGGTACTATCGACGGCCTTTCGATTGCCTGGGCCGTCAGTGAAGAACTGCTTGATACCATCAAGTGCCGAACCCTCTTTGCCACCCACTTCCACGAACTTTCGATGATTAGCCATCCTTGCATGGCAAATCGTTCTATGGAAGTGCTTGACCGGGATGGTGAAATCATTTTTCTGCGGAAACTGCGCGAAGGCCCTGCTGCTGAATCCTATGGTATCCATGTAGCGCGTCTGGCGGGTCTTTCAGAGCGAGTTCTCAGCCGCGCTCAGGCCATCATGGAACGTTTTGCAGAGAGCGAACAACTGTTTCGCGCTGCCCTGCCCACTGGCACAGCGGCTATGCACGCGTCGACTATACAGTCGCCGACTATGCAAGTGCTGAATCAGACGCTCGTATCAAATGCCGTACTGCATCAGGAAGAGGCTGAGAAAAAGCTTGGACAGATAAAGCAATTCGTGGAAGAACTTTTCGCGCTTAATGAGAATGCTCTCACTCCGCTTGACGCCCTAAACCTCATTCATCGGTGGAAGCAGCTTCTTGAGGGGAAAACCATCCCGCGCCTTACTACCAAAGGCCGCCGGAACACCCGCGATACGCGGAACACGCAAGACACCGGACAGCCACTGTTTGACTAAACGCTTACCATTTAATGATTTATTCAGGTGAATCAAAGATTGATTCAGGGAAATCAGAAACTGATCTAGGTGAATCAAACCAAAGGCTGATTCACCTGAAAAAATGCGTTTTCTAAGCTATCTATTTTTTGATGGCAAATGGGTTAAACCGCACGCCAACATCAAAGGTATCCACACCCTCAGCCTTCTTTAAGCGAAACACCACAGCGTAGGTAAGCGGTGTCATCAGCGCCTCGATTATACACTTGAGCAGGTAGTTGGTAAACACAAGGCTGACAAAGATGTCCCAACTGAATACGCCGGTCAGTGTGGCCACAAGCACAAATACAAGGCTGTCCAGCATCTCGCCCACAAGCGTACTTCCGATGGTACGCACGAAAAGGAAGCGGCCTTGCATGACAACTTTCATACGCGATAACACAACCGAGTTGGCAAACTCCCCGATCCAGTATCCCGCAAGGCTTGCAAGCACAATACCGCCAGAGCTGATGCCGCCAAGCACTGCGTTATACGCCGCTGCCCCAACAGTAGCCTCCCAGCCCGCCTCACCAGGCAGCACGCGGAGCAGAAGAAACAGTAGCGACGAAAAAGCTAAAGCTCCAAAGCCTGTCCAAATAACCTTACGCGATGCGCGAAATCCGTATACCTCTGTAAGCACATCGCCAAACACATAGGACAGCGGGAAAAATAGCGTACCGCCATCAAACGCGAGCTGGATGCCGAACAGGGAAAAGCCCAAGTCAACAATCTTCGCCGAAGATGCCACATTACTCACGACAAGGATAAGCACAAAGAATGCCATCACCATGTCGAGATACCGAAACTGATTTGTCATAAAAACTCCTTGTTTTGTTAAGGCGGGTAAATCTAGGCTACCGCCAATCCTTAGTAAACACTAAATCGCGCATACTTGCTAGTACCTTGTTCAGGCTAACAGGAAGAACATACTCAGAGAGCGTGAAGTCAAGGAAGGCAAATAAGGGAACGACCTCTTGCTATTATAGCATACTACAAGACCTTAACTATAAAGGCTTAGCCGAAAATGCTTATTAAAATACCAGCAAGGATAGCTGAACCGAGCGTGCTGGACACAATTGGTCCCATAGCGTGCATCAACAAAAAGTTTCCGGCGTTATATTCCTGCGCAACCTTTTGGGAGACTCGTGCGGCCATAGGCATAGCGGATACGCCGGCATTGCCGATGAGCGGGTTTATCTTCCCTCCGGTCAATTTGCACAACAGCTTTGCGATAAGAATGCCTCCGATAGTGCCAAAACAAAATGCGATGAGTCCCAGCAGTATGATACAGATGGTATTGGGCGTCAAAACCCGATCAGCCGTAGCAGTTGCGCCTATGGAAAGACCGATAAGCATAGTCAGCAGGTTTAACACATCGCCCTGGAGTGAATGGAATATACGATCTGTTACGCCGCTTTCTTTAATCAGGTTTCCCAGCATGAGCATTGCGATAAGCGAAGCTGCGGCAGGAACCAAGAGCAGGGTTAAAAGTGTTACCGCTATGGGGAAGATTATTTTTTGCCGCTGACTTACCTTCTTTGGCTCGGGCATCACAATGACGCGCTCTTTGGCGTTTGTAAGCATCCGCATGATAGGCGGCTGAATAATTGGAATCAGTGCCATGTATGAGTAGGCAGCAATAGCGATGGTGGGCAGTAGTTCCGGTGCGAGATGCTGGGCTGTGAAGATGGAGGTTGGCCCGTCGGAACTTCCTATGATACCGATGGCGATTGCGTCTTTGATGTCAAAGGCTGAGAGTCCGGGGATAATGGGCGCAAGGTATGTACCTATTAAAAGCGATCCGAAGAGGGCGACAAAAATACCGAGCTGTCCGCCTAAGCCTATCAATGCGGTTTTTGGATTGCCGATAAGGGGGCTGAAATCGGTCATGGCGCCAAGGCAGAGGAAGATCATCGGCGGGTAAATCTGGAATTTTATCCCTTGGTAGAGGTAATACAGCAAACCGCCCTCAGCGTGGGCGGAAAGCTCGGCCAAAGGGATATTGGCGATTAACATTCCAAAGGAGATGGGCAAAAGGAGCAAAGGCTCATACTTCTTTTTTATGGCAAGATACGCAAGCAGGAAAGAAAGCAACACCATGATAAGCTGCTTCGCTCCAAACCCGTCCAGCCCTGTTATAGAAAATAATACATTCATAATAATACAATAGGGTTTTAATTCAGTTTTGTGTATCCCTGACTGTTGATGATTGCGTCAATTTTTATTCCTTCTTGACACATCCTACATTCAGCGGGGGTATAAAAATGGTAATCGGGAATGTCCGCGCAGTCAAACAGTGAATGAATCTTCTTACCGCTGGCTTCGGGGTATACGCTGAAAATGGCTGATATTCCAACCAGCTTGCAGCCGTAATAGGACAGACATTCCAGCATCCGATCAGCAGTCGCGCCGGTTGACAATGAAGCTACCATCAGTACCACATTCCTGTTTTTAATCTTCTCCCGCACATTCTGGTGAAAGATAAAGTGGCCGTCGGCACTGAGCATCGGTGTCAGGAGGAGGATTTCGCTGCCCACATTCATCACGCTCATGCCTGCCTGCAAAAGCTCATCCGCCATGTATGCAGCAAGAATCTCTGTGTTATCCATATACACAATGGCATCTACTAAGGTGTTGGTGAGGTATGGCACTGCAAGCTCCCGTGCTGCCTGCCTCGCGACTGATGCGCTGGACATCAGGTCAAATATATCGATATAGTGCGTTCTATGTGCGCTGTTCGTGGCAAAATGACCTGCACTAACCTGCACGATTATCTTAGAGTTCTTTTGCGATGAAACAGTAAAAAAGTGGTTATCCATGGTTTCTTATCCTCTCGCTCCCAGTCTATGCGTTAATGGTTACGGTTGTCAAGAGAAACTATCGCTATCAAGCGAGCTTACTACTTTGAGCGCTTGTTCGTGGCAGCATGAGTGTGGCACAGTCTTGGCGGAATCCTCTGTCTTGAGGCAAGGAGCGTGTCAAACATCATTATGCGTTATGCCACGTGCAAGTTCCTCCAGATGCGTTTCATCAATATCGCTCACAAGCTCATGCGCTGGCATATCTGGCTCGCGCAGGTAGACCAGCACGGTTCGCGTAGGCAGGTCGGAAAAGGCTTTGGCGGCGAGTGCGTAACAGGCAAGCTGAACACGATGTGACGCAGTGTTGAGATGCCTATCGGTTTTGAAATCAATGATTGTACAGCGACCGTCATATTCGTAGATAAGGTCAATGGAACCACGGACAAGCACACGGTCAGCTTTGTTTCCGAGGGGCAGGATAAAGGGAAACTCGGTTCGGCGGTTTGTTGCGTTACGGGCTTCCTTACCCAGCTCACTCATCAGGAAGCGCTGTGCTATACTCAAGGCTTCTGCGGCAAAGGCCAGTCGCGCCTGACTAGTGCGGCGCTTATCACCGAGCGGGGATTCTGGGAAAAGCGTCCGCGCCTCTTCAAGCGCCGCGTCTTCTCGGTGCGAATCATCGGATACATCCCCAGAAAGCAGCTGTTCTATAACCCGATGACACAGCGTACCAAAGCCGAGACGCGCCGCTTCACTGGAGGCAGATGACGCAGCCGCTCTGCCTTCAGACGGCGCTTGGTCAGACGGCGTTTGTTCAGGCTCGTTGGCGAGGTCTAAAAAGCGCTGGCACTTAAAGTCTTGCAGGTCCGCGCCCCGCCGATAGCTTTCTGGGTGCAGCTCTCGGTTATGCTCCTCCATGCGGGTTGGGCTTGTGGCGTGGCGTGGGCAAGGCGCTTCCTTTCGCGTGGGCGTGTTGTAAAAACGGGCTGGCGTGAGTTTTTCCGTTTCATGTCCGGGCTTGTCTCTGGCAAGAAGAACCGATGTCTCATCATGCAAGCGCCGGGTTTCTTCCTTATACTCGTCTATTGTGGGGACACTAATAGACACCAGTTTGTAGGGAGGCAGTTGAGCGGCGGACGCGCCAGCGCTAAAAAGATCGAGAAACGATTTCTGCTTGAAATGTTGGTCTTCATCGCTTTTACCCACCATGCGCCTCATACGGATAAGCGCCTCCAGTCGCTCTTGGCTTCCCATGCCCTCAAGAACCAGCTCTTCTTCTTTGGTTGTGGTCCGGCTGCCAAAGATAAACAACCGTTTCTCAGCCCTGGTCGCGGCCACATAGAAAAGCCGCTTGAGTTCAGCTTCGGTTTGCTCCTGTACGAGTTTCTTGCCAGTTTCACCCAAGTCAAAGAAGTAGTTAATCACCGTATCGTCATCACGAGGCTTAGTGTCTCGTTTGAGATTAAGGGTTACGCCCCATTGTGGGTCAAGGTAATACGGCTTCTGCTTTTCCTTCTGCACAGTCGTGTCCTCAACCCCAGCATTAGCAATGATCACCACTGGGAACTCAAGTCCCTTACTCTTGTGTACCGTGAGAAACAATGTCTTATTGCTCTGTTCTGGTATGTCACTTGTCTCAGCCTTCTGCGTGGTTCCCATAAGGGGGGCAAGCTCATCAAGAAACGCGCTCATGGAAAGCCGGCGCTTGTCCGCGTCCAGAGCCAGGTTGTAGAGGTACTCAAAATGCTCAAGCACGTCTCTGGCGTCTTCGTTATACAAAAGATAGGTACGATACCCGCTCTCGTACCACAGATACGCGAATATGGACGCGATACCCTGTAGATCAAGCATTGCGCACATGGCGTGAAATAGTTCTGCGCCATGTACATAACGCGCCTTTTCAGACGGGGTGGTAAACCACTTCTCATTCAGTTCTGCTGGAAACGGAGGTGTATCCGGCTTTTCCAGCATGATACGAAACACGCTTTCGTAACCCAAGTTTACAAAAGGTGAACGAAGCACTGTGGCGTATGCGTTCCGGTCTAGGGGGAAAAGGCTCAGGCGCAGTATGGCGTAGAAGTCATTGGCCGGGCCTTCGGAAAAAAGCCCACGCGGGTCTGCTGCGCTAAAGGGAATTCCGGCCTGACGAAAGGTCTTTTCATACTCGTTCTGGTGCGAGGTTGACTTAAACAACACAGCGATGTCACCAAATGCAAACTCCTTATCCTTCACGCCGGCGATGATGCGCCTTGCCGCAGCCAGTGCTTCACCAGCCTCCTTTGCGCTTTGCGCTTCGCTCTCCTCTTCGTCTGGCGCCAGAGCGGAACGACGTAGGTCCTGTATATAAACCTCTACGGGCAGGAAGCTGTCCTGCTTTTCCTTTCTGCTTAACATAGGTGAAAACTTTGCGTCAAACAGCTTTTTCGCGTGGCCGAATACACCGGGAAACAGGGCATTGAAGAATCCCACCAGTTCAGCTGTGGAACGGTAGTTCGTGCTAAGTGCCAGAGACGCGCTTCGTATGCTTAGTCTGGTCTCTGGCACTGGCGCTTTGCTGAGTGCCAGAGACGCACCCCCCGGAACTTTGGTCTCTGGTACCGGAGCTTTGGCCAAGTCTACAGACAGCCCGTTAAACACCGAAACATCAGCCCCCCGGAAACGATAGATGGACTGCTTTTCATCGCCAACAAAGAAGAGCTTGTTCGGGGCAAGATCTTGCGCTGATGGCATGATACCAGGCGCCCCCCGATCATCCCGCTCCGCAATGAGGTAGAGTAAGTCCTTCTGGAGCCGATTGTTATCCTGAAACTCATCGATCATAATCGTTTTGATGTACTGTTTATAGTAAGAACGCAGGTCAGTATCAGTCTTGAGCGCGTCCACGGCCAGCTCTGCTGTGTCGCCAAACGACAGCAGGCCGGTCTGCCGCTTGCGATCCAGAAAAAGCTGGCGATACTCGTCCAGGATGGCTCCTAATGCGGGGAAGTCATCGTGGAATAGGAGGCTGACAGCGAGAATGTGCAGCACTTTGAGCGTCTCCCGCATATCAATTATCGCTTCTTTAAGCTCATCTAAGAGCTTCCCACGCAGCGAAATCTCGTCAAGGTAATGGTCAGCCATGTCAACAAGTGTCTCGATATGTTCCTTATCAAACACTGGCTCCAACGGCGCTCTGCTCCCCAGCGTCTTCTTGATTTTCTTGAGGGACTCAGGCTCCTTGCCATTCTCTGCTGTGAGGCTGAGGATATAGTTCCGGCTCGCGTTCAGTTTCTCGATATACACACCCGCTTCTTTCTCAATACAGTCAAGCTGCTTCTTGCCAAGAGCCGCGTAAGTTCGCTCCTCGCCTTCCTCAAACACTGGTAGGGCAAGGTCTGAATCCACAAAGCTGAACACCGAAAGCGCCAATCCCGCAAACAAGTCTTTGACAATGGTCTCGAAGTTACGCGCTGCCACGAGCGTTCCGATAGCCGTATCATGGCGATGGCGCATAATCACCTCCACGGCCGTATCCTCAGCCGTCAGTACTAGAGAGCGCTCATCAATACGGAAGTCGCCTGGGATCCCATAACGATACGATACGCCGCGGGTGATGGTAGAACAAAAAGCGTCCAGTGTTGAAATACGCGCCTGATCGAATTGGGCGAGGCGTTCTTTGGCAAGCGGGTGTGTAGATTCCGACAGTCGCATGAAGATTCGGCTATACATCTGTGCTGCGGCCTTACGCGTGAACGTCAGCGTCAGCACTTCACTAATCGCAAGTCTGCCCTCAGTAACAAGTCTCACATAGCGCTCGGCAAGCACTGTTGTCTTCCCAGACCCCGCGCCCGCTGACACTGCCACATTGTTATCAGCCCGATACGCCGCGTACTGCTCTTCATCAAAGGTAATGTTCATGGGTTATCGTATCGTCAATCTGAAAGACTCTACAAGACGGCTATGGGTCTTTGCGCTCATTGTATTGAGCATTAGTTGCGCGCTCATTGGCAGTCTTGCCGAATTCGGGACTTGACCATGATTCAAAGTATCCCCCATTAAAGTATCCCCATTGAGTATATCTCCCCAGATACACGAAGTTTAGCTGTCCATAGATAGCAGTCAGATAGATAACGTACCAATGACCAAACGTTTTGTGTAATGCCCGCCATTTACAGCCGTTTTCACAGCGATAGACCAGCGTTCAGTAAGGTCTGGTTCGCTATTTTTACATATCCTCGTTACCTGGTCAAGAAGGGTTGAATCTTCTGGTATTGTTCTTCGCTTATTTCCATAATCCTTATATAGCATAGTTCCTCTTGTATGAACACGCCCTAGAGGAATGATCCGCTAGTTCCTAGAGGAATGAGGCGTTAGTTCCTAGAGGAATGAGGCGTTAGTTCCTAGAGGAATGAGGCGTTAGTTCCTAGAGGAATGAGGCGTTAGTTCCTAGAGGGAATG
Source organism: Treponema sp. (assembly GCA_031267685.1). Lineage (GTDB taxonomy): Bacteria > Spirochaetota > Spirochaetia > Treponematales > Breznakiellaceae > JAIRMT01. Next base: position 1,529 of record JAIRYV010000075.1, on the reverse strand, counting down.
AGACGCTAGTTCCTTAGAGGAATGATCCGCTAGTTCCTTAGAGGAATGATCCGCTAGTTCCTAGAGGAATGAGGCGTTAGTTCCTAGAGGAATGAGGCGTTAGTTCCTAGAGGAATGATCCGCTAGTTCCTAGAGGAATGATCCGCTAGTTCCTAGAGGAATGATCCGCTAGTTCCTAGAGGAATGAGGTGTTAGTTCCTAGAGGAATGATCCGCTAGTTCCTAGAAGGAATGATCCGCTAGTTCCTAGAAGGAATGATCCGCTAGTTCCTAGAGGAATGGGGTGATCAAACCTAGAAGTAACACCACATTTTTATGGCTGTGGAAAACGAGATGAAGCGGCCTAATTGCCAAACCATTACGACTTGTCGGTTGAGAACTGGTCTTGATTGTTCAATAAACCTATGTTATCCTACCTCATGAGGTCTTAGTGAACGCGGAGAAACGGAAAACAGTAGAACACATCTCTTGGCATCCTGCCTTTTTTGAGGCGATCCAACTGGAGCTGGCGCAATATGAGGATATCTTGCAATTTCTCTCTGAGCTTCAGTTGACTATAGAGCCATTACGTATTGATGTTGTCATTATCAAGAAGCTCAAAGATGTTCTCCTAACGAAGAACATAGCGACCATCTTCCGTACCGATAATTTAGTAGAATACAAGAGTCCTACGGATTATCTGTCAGTTGCGGATTTCTACAAAGTGTATAGTTATGCGTGTCTGTATGTATGTCAGAAGGCGGAACGGCTATTGATATCGGTGGAGGAGGCGACAGTAACGGAGAATAGGTTCACAAAGCAGTCGACGTCGGGGGAACCTGCGGACCGGTCAAAGTCAGTGCGTGCAGCGAATTTAACGGGACGAACAGTATCGGCGCTGAAGGAACTGAGCTTGACGTTTGTGGTGAGTCATTATCCTCGTGAGTTACTGTTGCACCTTGAGAATGAGCGTGGTTATACGGTTGATAGAAGTACTCCGGGTATTTATATTGTGAAGGGAGACCTTTTTCCGATTCAGCTCATAGATATCCGAGAGCTGTCTGATGCGGAGAACATCTGGTTAAGCAATCTGGACGACAGACTGGATGTAGCACGGATGACCCGCCTAACGCGGGAGATAGAGCGGGTTGGGAAGGTGGCCAGACTAGGGGTGTATATAGATGCTATAGCTCGAGCAAATGTGGAGATATTAGAGGAGGCGATAAAGATGAGTAAGAGTGGGGTAACGCTTGATCAGGTTTTTATAGAGACTGGCCTAGCGGCCAAATGGGAGGCTCGTGGGAAGCTGGAAGGAAAGCTGGAGGGGAAGCTGGAAGGAAAGCTGGAAGGAAAACTGGAGGGGAAGCTGGAAGGGAAGCTGGAAGTAGCCAGAAACTTTATTAAGATGGGCATATCTCCTGAAAAAGTCGCTCAGGCTGCTGAACTGGAACTGGAGACTATAAAAGCCCTTATCTAAGCATGGTATCTGGGTGTCTCTATGGAGACCGGCTAGTATCCTGACCAGTATGAATGTGTGGTTTTACTTCTTGG
>JAIRYV010000007.1 GCA_031267685.1 Treponema sp. | reverse complement strand
TTCCCTGAGCGAGGAAGTGTCGCTTCCCTGGTCGAGGAATAGACGCTTCCCTGAGCGAGGAATAGACGCTTCCCTGAGCGAGGAATAGGCGCTTCCCTGGTCGAGGAATAGGCACTTCCCTGAGCGAGGAAGTGGCACTTCCCTGAGCGAGGAAGTGTCGCTTCCCTGAGCGAGGAAGTGTCGCTTCCCTGAGCGAGGAAGTGTCGCTTCCCTGAGCGAGGAAGTGTCGCTTCCCTGGTCGAGGAATAGACGCTTCCCTGAGCGAGGAATAGACGCTTCCCTGAGCGAGGAATAGGCGCTTCCCTGGTCGAGGAATTGTCACTTCCCTGTTCGAGTAAGTTACCCCTCCCTTATCGAGGAAGTGACGCTTACCTGAGCGAGGAATAGGCGCTTCCCTGGACGAGGAATAGGCGCTTCCCTGGACGAGGAATAGGCGCTTCCCTGGGCGAGGAATAGGCGCTTCCCTGAGCGAGGAAGTGGCACTTCCCTGAGCGAGGAATAGGCGCTTCCCTGGGCGAGGAAGTGTCGCTTCCCTGGGCGATCTAAAGAATGTTTTGAACAAAACCTTATACGGCTTTATGCGGAGGCAATACCTCAAGTTTGCTCAAGAGCAGCGACCCTTTTTCCACTCGCACTGTAATCCGGCTTTCCAGCGCCGCATTGAGCAAAACCTGCGGCGCGGCAGACTGCGCGTTTATGTCAAAAACCGCAAGCCGCGTTCCGTCCTGCTCTATGCAAAGCCGCGCTTCTTCCACGCCCGTGAGAAAAAGGCGCAATACGCTTCCTCCTTCCACCCCGTAGAACGAATAGACGGCAAATTCTCCGCGCGTAAGGTCCAGAGCGTAGATTCCCCAGCGGTCCCAGCCGGTTTCCTGTGCCGGAACTTTTCCTTTTTCAACACGGATAGCCATGCCAGAATCACGCTGGTATCCAAAGAAGCAGGGTTCCTCCCGTGTTCCACTGAAAGAAACGCCCTTGCCAGGAAGCTGGTCGAAGTCTGTGGCGCGTAGGGAACAGGGCGGACGACGAAACACTGCGTCCGTAACCCCTGGGTTTTCAATGCAGTTTTCAAGCTTCATGTTCTCAAGGTATTCATCAAGCATGGCAATGGCTTGGTCTTTTGGCGGTTTCACCCCGCCTTTGGTATAGGCAAGAAGCGCGTCCCAATGCGCTGGCTTTTTCACCGAATAGGGAGATGTGGCGCACTGCATCTTTTTCCATGGCCACACGTTCACCCCTATGTCAAGGCTGAAGCCAAGCGGGTACAAAGCCGCGTACCACTCGTTACTGTTCTCCCCGCTTTCCCCTAGCCACAGCGGTACATCGAATTTTTCCCGAAGCGTGGTGAAGGTCTGGTACGCGGAAATGTCGGGTGGACATCCGTAACGGTGAAAATGGATCAGCATGTTGTCATCATATCGCTTAAAAAAAACAGTGGGATCGGTCGCCCAATGATGCCCTTCTATTGAAAGCAGGTGATCCGGATCGATCTTTCTGATTGCAGCAATAGCTTCTTCATAGAATCGAACTAAAGCGGGAAGCGTGTAGTCAATGTCAGGGTAATCGTAGCGCACGGTACGGATAGGCTCATTCAAGAGGTCATACGCGCCTACTATCCACCGGCCCTTATAGCGCCGCGCAAGCTCCTCCCATAGGGCGATGCCTTTGTCCCAGTAGTCTTTGTCCGTTAAAAGACGGGGAAGATTGTCTCGTGAATCGTCTATGTTGTCTCCGGTCTGACCTCCGGGCGCGCCGTGCATATCCAAGATCGCGTAAACGCCAGATTCCTCGCACCAGTTTACGCAGTCTTCGAGCAGGTCAAACCCGTCTTCTTTCAAAACAAGCGCGCCTGGCTCGTCTTCCATAAGAATCCGCCAGTTGATCGGAATCCTTACGGAATTGTATCCAAGCGCCGCCATGCGCAGAATGTCCTCGCGGGTGATGTAGCGCTTCCTGAATTCCTTCCAGAAGTGTTTTGTATACAGGCTTCCGGTAAGATCGCGCAGTGTTTCCTCAATGTTGCGGGGCCGGTCAAATACGCGATTGTCAAAAGCCAGCCACATATAGCCTTCGCAAAGCAGCCAGTTTCCCAGGCCCCAGCCTGCAAGGAGAATCTCTTCGCCCCTTCCATTGATGAGCTTCTGCCCCTGAGCTTTCAGAAAGCCGCTCACCCGTTGTCTATCCAGTTTTTCAAGCATCTTTTTTCCTTGAGTCGATATACAAGCAGTATATACCCATCAAGCGCCTGCTAAAGGTTCAAAGCTGAAAATAATCCACTTTTTAGAAATTTTTCTACCTATCAGGTTTGGAACAAGGAGCCTATACTCTTCATTATGAATATAAAAGCTCATAACAACTTTTTAGACCGGTTGCTGAAAGAAAGAGACTTGCAGATCATGGCGTGGCTTGGAATCGCGTGGATGCTCGTGTTCAACTATGCGCCTATGTACGGTCTTTTGGTCGGGTTCAAAAGGAACTATCGGATCACCGATTCCTTGTTCAGTTTCACCTTTCTTCTATCCCCCGCAGCGGACAATTTCGGGTTTCAACACTTTATCGCGTTCTTCAATGACCCTGAATTCTCTGATATCATACTCAACACTCTGGGGATCAGCGTACTGAAACTGCTTATCGGTTTTCCTCTGCCCATCATCTTTGCCCTGTTTTTGAACGAGATCAAGCAAGCGCGGTTTAAGCGCGTGGTGCAGACCATCTCTTACCTTCCGCACTTCCTCTCATGGGTCGTGCTGGGTGGAATTCTCACCACATGGCTGTCGGATTCAGGGTTCCTTAATGAACTCTTGGTTTCAGCGGGCATTTTGAAAGAGGGCATCACCTTTCTCGCCTATCCTCAATACTTTTGGGGCATCGTGGTCATATCCGATGTATGGAAGGAACTTGGCTGGTCAGCGATCATCTATTTGGCGGCAATAGCCGGCATTGATCAGGACATTTACGAGGCTGCGGAAATTGATGGCGCGGGAAGACTCAGGCGTATGTGGTCTATCACCCTGCCGTGTATCAAAGGCACGGTTACCGTGCTTTTTATTCTTGCCATAGGCGGTCTGCTCAATTCCAACTTTGATCAGATATTCGTGCTGTGGAACACCCTCAACGCGCCCCGTTCAACCGTGATTGACATTTTCACCTACAATGTGGCTATGCGGAGCATGAGGTTTTCCTATGCCACTGCCATTGGCCTTTTCAAATCCGTGATCGCCTTTGTTCTGCTTTTCATAGCGAACAAGGTTACAAAAAAAGTCAACGACGTATCGTTGTTTTAGGAGTCAACATGATGTCATCCACTAAAACCAGCGCAATGAGCCACAAACCAAAGCGTAAAACCCAAAGCCCGTTTGATTATGTCCGGTGGTATGCCGGAGACTGGATTATCATCTTTTTGATGCTCGTCTTGTGTTTTATCACCCTCTATCCAATATGGTATACACTTATCCTCTCTTTTAACGATTCGCAGGACGCCATGATGGGCGGCATCTACTGGCTGCCTCGAAAGTTCACCCTCGAAAGTTACCGCACGGTCTTCATAGACCGTGCCATCCTCAAAGCCTTCAATGTTACGATATGGCGCACTGGCATTGGCACGCTTTCGAGCGTATTCTTCACCTCTATGGTAGCATACGCGTTTTCCAAAAAGAACCTCATGGGGCGAAAGTTCTATCTCATTCTGGGAACTATCACCATGTTCTTTGGCGGCGGACTTATCCCGTATTTTATTCTGCTGCGGAGCATCGGGCTGTACGATACGTTTCTGGTATACATCATTCCCGCTCTGTTTAACTTTTATAACCTCATCATCTTTATGTCGTTCTTTAGGGAAATCCCACCGGCCCTGGAAGAGTCCGCAAAAATCGAAGGTGCAAACGACTTCCTTATCTTTATTAAACTCATCCTTCCGGTTTCAGCTCCCGTGCTTGCCACCATCGCGCTTTTTAACGGTGTATACCACTGGAACGACTACTTCGCCGGGGTTATGTACATCTCGAATCCAGACCTGCAACCCATACAAACCTTTCTGTACCGGATTATTGCCAGCGTCTCCATGACCAAATCCATAGTTGGTATGCCGGTTGGTGCATCTGCCCAGCAGGTAAGCTCCCAATCGGTGAAACTCGCTACTATGGTAACGACAACCGCGCCTATCATCTGCATCTACCCGTTCCTTCAACGGTATTTCGTAAAGGGAATCATGATTGGTTCGATTAAGGGATAGGCAGCGTATGCGTAGTGCCACACTAGGTACACCGTGTGGTGCGCTATGTATTGGAAATTATGGGATACAAAGGGTATCCTATAACAAGAGTGAAACGGTGAGCGGCATCAAGCCGGATCGTTTTTCTACTTCTTTAATTTTCTTTCTGTAGGAGGTATGAAAATGAAGAAATTGGCTATCGTTTTTTTTGCGATTATCGCTATCGGAGGAGTGTTCGCAGGCGGCGCTCAAGGCTCCTCTGCGGCAGGCTCTCAGCAAGCAGTGCCTGGGACTTCTGCTGATGAACCGGGGTGGAAGCTAAACGCCACAAAGCCGATCAAGCTCCAGTGGTACATCAATTTTAGCTGGTTCTCACGGCAATGGGGACAATCTAAGGTGTCCAAGTACATCACCCAAAAAACCGGTGTTGATGTTGAGTTCATCGTGCCGGCGGGTAACGAGGCTGAACGGCTTAACGCCATGATCGCAGGCAATACACTGCCCGACCTCATCACCCTTGGCTGGTGGGAAGGACAAGTCGGTATGATGATCGACGCGGGCCTGGTCGAGCCTCTGAACGTACTCGCCGAACAGTATGATCCCTACTTTTTCAAGGTAGCTGATCCAGACAAGCTCGGCTGGTATACCCGGAGCAACGGCAATGTATACGGGTATCCAAACGCATCGTATACTCCGTCTGACTATGCGAAGTATCAGGGGAAACTTACCGCTAACGAGACCTTTCTTGTTCGCAAAGACATGTGGGAAGCCATAGGCAAACCTGATATGTCAACGCCGGAAGGGTTTCTCGCCGCGCTTCGAGCCGCAAAAGAGCGCTTCCCCACTATCAATGGCCAGCCGATCATTCCGCTCTCGTTTCAGGAATTCGCCGACTCCGGTAACACAGCGCTCCAAGCCTATCTTCTCCACTATCTGAACACGAAGCCGGAAAAAAACGGCCAATACGACTCGTTAGACCTCGGCATCAATGATCCCGAATATGTCCGCTGGCTTAAAACCTTCCGTCAGGCAGCTCAAGAAGGGCTTATACCTATGGATGTTTTTGTTGATAAGCGCTCTCAAATTGAGGAAAAAGCAGCTCAGGGGCGTTACTTCTGCATGATGTATCAGAACTGGGATATGCAGGCGCCACAGAACGCCTTGTATGCCCGGGACCCGAACATGATCTACATCGCCATTGACGGCCCCAAAAACAGCCGCGGCGATCCACCAGCACTTGCCGGTGGCGGCATATCAGGATGGACCATCACTCTGATCTCCAAAAACTGCAAGGATAAAGCCCGCGCCATTCAATTCCTCTCATACCTTATGAGCGAAGAAGGACAGATGGACACGTTCTTTGGAATCCCTAATGATACTTATACCATTGTTAATGGCGTTCCCACCTTCACTCCAGCAGTAAAGGAAGTGAACCTCACGGACAAGAACAAGCAGGAAATCGAAATCGGCGTTGACTACACCTATTGGATGCTTATGGACACAGCATGGCAAGGCCAGTGGCCTAGTGAATACGCGCCTTCTCTTGGACAGCCTCAGCTTTGGACGCGCCCGTATGTTACGTCTTATGCCCAGTATGACAATCTGGAAATGCAGCCCGGATCAGACGCCGCGTTGATCTCCGATGAAATCCAACGCCGCTGGGGACGAGACTTGCCCCGCCTTATCCTTGCAAAAACCGAAGCTGAATTCGACTCAATCTGGAACGATTTCCAGACCTTCAAGACGTCGCGAGGTTACGCAAAACTACAAGAGGAGCAAACCAAACTGCTTGTCGCAAACAAGAAGAAATTGGGAATCCAATAAGCGCTAAAGCAAGTCAGCATAACGTAACCTGTTTGCGCTGACTTGCAGAAAAGCCTTTATACATTGTTCTTTTAAAGCCGCTTTAGAGCGGCTTTTTTAAAAAGCCGTGGTCCAGCTTGTAAATGGTGATATACTATAACGATGAAAAGCGCTGTTTTTTCCAGACGACTCGTGTTGGTTTATACGGTGATTGTAACTGTCCCATTAGCGATGTTGACACTTGTTGGAACCGAACATTTGCGGCGCGGAGAATACCACCGCATCATCACGGATGCGGAAAACGATCTTAAAGACAACATCAGCCATATCTCAAATTGTATTGATCTCTTTATGCGAATCGAAATAACTATCACGGGCAACAGGAAAATGGATGATCTTTTCCTTTTTAGCAATACCTCAAACAAGGTTTCCATCGTGTTTCAAACACGCGAGCTAAGCGATGAACTGGAACGATTTTTCGTGTCTATGCCTCAAATTTACGGCATCCGAATCTTCACTGATGATGAAATGATTCCTGAACGGTGGCCAATCTTTTTTCATAAGGAACGGTTAGAGAACAACGCTTATGAACAAGTCCTCTTCATGGGTGAACAGAAAACCCGTACATGGCAGTACGATTACCTCAGCGAACTGATGGGAACCCTTGAAATGGGCAGAAACCGTTCTGTTTCTTATATAACTCCCATACTATTGCACAAACGACAAATCGGCAGGCTGCAAATACTCATGCGCGTTACCGATTTCTTCCCGTTTCTGTACCGTGAACGGGATGCAGTTCAGCGCACATTCGTGTTTCAAGGCACTACACCGGTCGCATCACCAGAAGATGGCGTTGAAGCGCTTCCACCCCGACTTTCGTCCCGTGTACTTGCAGCAGCTGCCGGAGCAGCGGCAGGACGTGTGTCTTTTCGGGAAAACGGCAGGGAGCAGTGTTTCTTGTGGCGCAAGGCGCCTAATACGGATCTGCTGCTGGTGAGAGATTGCACGCAAGAACTGAACGAATTAGGCATCGGTGCATTCAGAGTCATAGCAGGAATCGGTATTTTGCTTTCAACCGCGCTTCTTTTTTGGATCATACGCTTTGCCACAAGCAGGATGATGTCCAGGCTTTACCTTATCATAAACAGTATGAACGAAGTCCATAAAGGCAATCTTGACGTTATGGTTCCACTTGAGGGGAACGATGAGATAAGCGGCATGGCAAAAGCCTTTACCAATATGCTTGCGCGGATAAAATGTCTCATTCAAGAAATAAAGACGGAGGAGCGGCTCGTAACCGAGACTGAGATAAAGGCCATGCAGAACCAGATCAACGCCCATTTCCTTTACAATGTGCTTGAGACAATCAGGATGCAAGCAGAACTCCGTGATGAGAAACCCATTGTCCAAAGTATCACCTTACTGGGCAAGATGCTCCGCTATTGCCTGACCCTGCGGAAAACAAGGGGCAAAGTGCTTGAGGAGCTGGAATACACCCGTTCCTACATTACTCTCCTCAACATCAGAAATGATTACGTGGTTGCGCTGCGGGAACACATTGAAGAAACTGCGCTTGGCCTCGAAATCCCCCGTATGCTACTGCAGCCTATTGTGGAGAACGCCTTTCTTTATGCCATAGAGCCGGAAGGCGAAGACGCGGTCATTGATTTACGGATAGAGACTGACCCGGTAAAAGAAATGCTCCTGATCAGTGTGCAGGATTACGGGCGCGGTCTTGAACCAGAGGCACTGAAGCGTCTTATAAAGCATATCGCCGGAGAGGACGAGAAAGATACGCCCGGAGGCATCGGACTTAAAAACATACAGCTCAGATTGACTGCCTTCTACGGCCCTTCATGGAAACTGGACATCAAGAGTGCGCCTGAGGCGGGGACATTAGTGCGTATTCCAGTTCCTTATACAAAGGAGCAATGATGATGACAAAGATATTGATTGCTGATGATGAAAAAAACATCCGTGCAGGGATTCGCAAGATACTTTCGGAATCAATAAACGAAGAGGCGTGTTTTCTTGAGGCGAGAAATGGCAGTGAGGCTTTTGAACTTGCGCTTCACGAGCGCCCGAACATTGTGATCACTGACATACGGATGCCGAAGATGGACGGTATAGAGCTTATGTCCCGAATCCGAAAGGAAATGCGAGAACCGAAGGTATATATCATCATCCTTTCTGGCTATGATGAGTTTATCTATGCGCAACAGGCAATCGCTTATCAGGCATCGGCGTATCTCTTAAAACCTCTTGACCGGGAAGTGCTTTCTAACACGGTAAAGACCGCGATAGCTGAGCTAAGTGCATTGCGGGGAATAGAACCTGATTCCGCATCCGAAAGTGCTAGAGAAGCCACGACTCCTGCGGACTCCGGGCGAAGCAACGGCGATATGAGTGATGGTAAGCAAACGGCAGCGGAGCAAACATATCATTCCTATATAGAGGATGCGCTCGTGTGGATTAGCAAACATTTCACCGAAGATATTAGCATGATGCAGGTTGCGAATCACGTTTCCGTCAACTACACCTATTTTTCGGGAAAATTCAAGGAACATACTGGCCTCCATTTCTCTGAGTACCTGAAGCGTCTACGGATTAACAATGCTATGCGTTTACTTTCAGTTGGTAACTACCGTGTATACGAAGCTGCTCGGAAATCGGGCTATCATGATGTAAAATACTTCTTTAAGCACTTTAAGGAAGTAACCGGATTAACCCCTGGCGAATTCAGCAGAAGCTGTCTATACGATGAGTAACAGCCAGTGGGAAGAACCATTCAGCATAACAGACGTTTATAAACTGCAAAGAGAAAGTGTTTTGGTATACCAATAGTAAGTTTTGGTATACCAAAATTCGTTATTGGTATACCAATAACGAGTTATTGTGAGTAATAGAAGTATCATAGCTAACCATGAAAGTGTCATTGTTAGCTATAAAGGAGCCATTGCCGGCGAATAAGGCTTTGCGTAAGGCTTATAAGCATCCGTGAGGGTTTTATCTGGTGTGATGGTTAGCTTCTTACAGAGGATCGGAGGTTTGCGAGAGTTATACGAAAAGTGTCTAATATTTTCATCTTTTCTCTTGCTTTTTTTTAAGATAGTGGTATTATAGAAAGATATATATGAAGAGACGATTCATATATGAAAACTTTGAGGAGGTTGCTATGAAAAAAATAGCGATTTTGCTAACTCTTATGATGGTTCCCATGCTGATGTTCTCAGCTGCGCGGAATGAAGCGCCTAGTGCTAGCTCTAGCGGCACGTATCTGCGTCTTGCTTGGTGGGGAAACACTACACGGGATTCCCGGACTAATGAAGTTGTCCAGCTTTTCATGCAGAAGAATCCCGGTGTAACTGTTGAGACCGAGCCTACTAACTGGGACGGCTACTGGCCAAAGCTGGCTACACAGGCTGCCAGCGGCAGTCTGCCTGATGTCATGCAGCAGGACTACATGTACATCGGCCAGTGGAACGACCGGAACCAGCTGCTCGACCTGACTCCTTACGTTCAGAACGGGACTATCGACCTTTCTCAATGGGCTGATAGCGCTGTTGCTTCGGGTCGGCTGGGCAACAAACTTATCGCCCTGAACCTTGGTGTTAATGCTTGGGGTATGGGGGTTGATCTAGCAGCGCTTCAGCAGGCGGGAATCACCATTGACGATATCACCTGGACATGGGTGGACTTTGAAAGAATTGCTATTGAAATCTTCCAGAAGACCGGGCTGCAAACCATGCCGCCAAACGAATTCCATCAAATCTTTGAACACATCGTGCGTCAGACTGGCGCGTCTTTCTTTGCTGCTGATAACAAGAGTCTGGGCTGGACTAATAACTCCGCTGCGATACAAGATAACCTCAATATGTGGCTGCGTATAAAGGCCGCGGGCGCTCTGTTCGACTCGGAAGAGGGCTTCCTGCTCGGTCTGGCAATGGAAGAAGAACCCATATCAAAGGGTAAGACGTGGAATTCCTACTATTGGAGTAATCAGCACATCGGACATCTGAACGCCGCTAAACGACCGCTGGATTACCTCATGTTTCCAAACATCAGTACGTCCAAACCGCCTAAGTACGGCGCTTATCTGAAACCGTCTCAATTCATTTCCATTGTTGCTACTACCAAGACTCCAGACCTGGCCGCAAAGTTAGTCAATTTCATTATCAATGATCTTGAAGCTAATCGTATTCTGCTGGCTGAACGCGGTGTTCCCGTTCCTTCGGATGTACTTCAAGACCTCTCAGGCCGCGTTGATGCTGATACGAAAAACGTCTTTGACTATATCAGCAAAGTAACGCCTTACACCAGTCCCATTGATCCGCCTGATGCTTCTTCTGCTGGTGAAGTCCGCGACGTTATTCGGCCTATTTTACTTTCGTGCATGAAGGGCGATATTGGTACTGCTGCTGCGGTAACGCAGTTTATTCAGGCTGCTAATAGCGTCTTGAGTCGCTAAGGATTAGTCCCTATGAGGACAGGAGGTGAAGAACAGTGAAATCATACTATTCTGGGAAGCGGCAAGTGCGAGAAGATATTGCTGGTTATCTGTTTATCAGCCCCTGGCTCATAGGGTTTTTTGTTTTTGCCATTATCCCTATTGGAATGTCCTTTTACTTTTCCTTTACGAAGTATGACATTTTGGCGTCGCCCGTATTCAACGGTCTAGACAACTTCCGGCGGATGTTGAGTGATCCACTGTTTTGGAAAGCGCTGTCAGTAACGTTTACCTACGCCTTTATTTCCGTACCATCGCGTCTGGTGTTTGCTTTTTTGGTAGCGGTTCTTTTTAAGCGTGCGTCGCGGATGATTCGGTTTTATCAGGCTGCCTATTACCTGCCGTCTCTGGTTGGCGGCAGCATTGCAGTTGCGGTGATGTGGCGGCGTATGTTCATGTCTGATGGCGTGGTCAATACGCTGCTTCAAGCAATTGGCATTAACAGCACGGTAAGCTGGATTGGTCGAAGTGATTCTGCCCTAGGGATTCTGATTATCCTTGCGGTCTGGCAGTTTGGTTCTTCTATGCTGATATTCCTCGCAGGGCTGCGCCAGATTCCCAAAACCTACTACGAGGCAGCGTCCATTGACAGTGCCGGGCCTATACGTCAGTTCTTCAGCATTACTCTCCCCCAGATGACGCCGGTTATCTTTTTTAACCTGATTATGCAGCTTATTAGCGGCTTTACGGTGTTCTCCCAAGCATTCATTATTTCCGGCGGGCGTGGGGATCCGCAAAACAGTACGCTAGTCTATGCCTTGTACCTATATCTTCGGGCATTTGCCTATAATGAGATGGGCTACAGTTCCGCGTTAGCGTGGATACTCGTGCTGATCATCGCGGTTTTCACCGCGCTTATATTCAAGACTTCGGACCGCTGGGTCTATTACGAGTCATAGGAGGCCGCAATGACAAAGCTACAGGCGCGGCGTTTACGGAATTTCCGCAGTAACCTTATTTTTCATGCGGTGGTTATATTCATTGGCATCTTCATGTTCTATCCTCTGCTCTGGATGATATGCGGCTCATTCAAACCCAGTGACGAGATATTTGGAACGGTTTCGCTTATTCCCAAGCGCTTTACCCTGCAAAACTTTATCAGGGGCTGGCGCTTTAACGGTTCCACCACGTTTACCACTTTTTATCTCAACTCATTCATTGTAACGGGCTTTTCGACAGTAGGCGCGGTGTTATCCTCTGCGCTTGTGGCATTTGGCTTTTCCCGTATTCATTTTCGGGGCAACAAGTTCTGGTATGGCTGTATGTTTCTTACCCTGATGCTGCCTTATCAGGTGGTTATGGTTCCTCAATTTATCCTTTTTTTCAACATGGGCTGGATAAATACCTTTCTGCCCATCATTGTACCGCAATTTGGAGGTCAGGCGTTCTTCATCTTCCTGATGGTACAATTCTTTCGAGGCATTCCTCTGGAGCTAGACCAGTCAGCAATGATTGATGGCTGCGGCAAGTTTGCTATTTTTACCCGTATCTTGTTTCCTCTTATTAAACCCGCGCTGATAACGTCCACGATTTTCAGTTTTTACTGGCGCTGGGAGGACTTTCTGGGGCCTTTGCTTTACCTGAACAGACCCCGCAACTTTACGGTTTCCCTTGCAATGCGTATGTTTGCGGATCCAAGCACGACCACTGACTGGGGAGCGATTTTTGCTATGGGAACGTTATCGTTACTCCCCTCGCTTATCATTTTCTTTATATTCCAGAAATACATTGTGGAGGGTATAGCAACTTCGGGTATAAAAGGATAACGGTTTCTGGTCATGTCAGGTTCGTTTCAGCTTTTGGATGAAGCGCGCAACAGCAGGATATGGGCGCTGACTGCCGTTCCGACCACAGCAAGAATGATCCACACCAGAGGCTGACGGAAAACAAGGGCTGAAATCACCAGTGTGATCCACAGAAAGGTGAGTCCACCAACGCGGGCTTGCCTGCTGATGCCCGTTTTTTCCCGGTAGTTCCTGATGTATTCGCCAAAGTAGCGGTTTTTTTCCAGCTTACGGTACAAGCTGGGATTAGCAATGCTAAAACAAGCGGCGGCGCAGATTACAAACGGGGTGGTTGGCAGCAGGGGGATAAATATCCCGACGCCGCCGAACCCCAGGGCAACAAAACCCAGCGCCAGTAAGATAGCCTTTTTCACCGTTATTTCTTCGCCAGTGCGATAGTTTAAAACTTCCGGGAACCGGGCTTTATCACCGGGATATCTCTGTGGCAAAGTTCGCAGTCTTCAGCGGGCCAGCTCGCCACATTCACCGTGCATGCTGCATAGAACGGCCAGTTTGCGGCAACGCCTTGTTCCCGGCGATCTACCACGCAGGCAAGTGCCACGACTTTAGCGCCACGTGCTTCCAGTACCCGTGCGCATTCCCCAGACGACTTAGCTGTGGTAACAACATCCTCAGCAATGAGGATGTTTTCGCCGGGTTTCACTTCAAAACCGCGTCGCAGGGTCATGGCGCCGTTCTCATCCCGCTCAGTGAAGAATGCGGGGAGTCCAAGCTGTCTGCCTAGTTCATACGCAACGATGATGCCGCCCATAGCTGGCCCAACAATTGCGTCAATGGCAAGGACATTTGCGCTCATATCTGCCCGGATGTGTTCAGCTATTGAGGCAAGCGCCGCGGCTGCTCGTTCTGGGTATTGCAGTAGTTTGGCGCACTGGAAATAGCGGTCTGCATGTCGCCCTGATGACAAGAGAAAATGGCCATCCAACATGGCTCCTGAGTCCCGTAAAAGATTGATAGGTTCTTGCATGAGTATAAAGATACCGAGAAACACAGGCATAGAACAAGGTTGAAACTCTCGTCTAAAATCGTTTATATAAAACCTATGGCAACAAAAAAAGACAACAAACAGGTTCAGCCTGAGCTTACGGTTGTGTCGCAAGACGCTGTTTATGACGAATCGAAGATCAAGACGCTCTCATCGCTGGAACATATACGCCTGAGAACAGGTATGTACATTGGGCGACTGGGTGACGGGTCTCATCCTGACGATGGCATTTACGTACTTCTCAAGGAGATCATTGATAATGGTATTGATGAGTTCATAATGGGAAACGGGGTGCGTATCAATGTTGATGTGCAGGACGGAACCGTGAAAGTCCGCGACTTTGGCCGGGGGATTCCCCTGGGTAAGCTCGTAGAATGTGTGTCGATCATCAATACTGGCGCGAAGTACAATGACGATGTGTTTCAGTTCTCAGTGGGACTGAACGGGGTGGGAACTAAGGCGGTAAATGCCCTTTCGTCCCATTTTCTGGTACGGGCGTTCCGGGACGGGGAATATGCTGAGGCCAGCTTTGAACGTGGGGACATCAGGACTAACCGCAAGGGGAAAAAGCAAGACGAAGCGGACGGAACCTATGTTGAGTTCACGCCGGATGCTGAGATTTTCGGTAAATACCAGTTTAACATGGAATTTGTCGAAAAGCGGATACGGAACTACTCATATCTCAACACGAGCCTGACTCTTGTCCTAAACGGTGTGCCGTACATATCAGAGCGTGGGCTTTTCGATCTTCTTGGTGAGGAAACCGGCGGTAACTCGCTCTACAACATTGCTTACTACAAGGGTGAGCATCTTGAGTTTGCCTTTACCCACACCAACAACTATGGGGAACAATACTTTTCGTTTGTGAATGGGCAGTTCACTACTGATGGCGGAACCCATTTGTCGGCTTTCAAGGAAGGTTTTTTGAAGGGCGTGCAGGCGTTTTTCAAGAAAGACTACCGAAGTGAGGATGTGCGGGAAGGTACGACCGCGGTGGTGGCTGTAAAGCTCAAGAATCCGGTGTTTGAGAGTCAGACTAAGAACAAGTTGGGTAACTCGGACATTCGCTCGTGGATAGTGCAGGAAACCAAAGAGGCTGTTGAGGACTGGTTGCACAAGAACACGGAAGAGGGCAAGAAGCTGGAGCAGAAGATTCTGGCCAACGAAAGCCTGAGAACGGAGCTGAACGCAGTGAAAAAAGAGGCGAGGGAAGCTGCTAAGAAGATTGCGCTGAAGATACCCAAGCTGAAGGACTGCAAGTATCACCTTGACGACGGGCTTTTGGGGGAGAATTCCACGATTTTTATCACGGAAGGTGATTCAGCCGCTGGTTCTATGGTATCAAGCCGCGACGTGATGACACAGGCGATTTTCGCGCTTCGGGGCAAGCCGGAAAACATGTACAGCCGGAAACGGGTGGATATATACAAAAATGATGAACTGTATAACCTGATGATGGCGCTTGGCATTGAGAACACGCTTGATGGCCTGCGTTACGCCCGCATCGTGATTGCCACAGACGCGGACTTTGATGGCTTCCACATCAGAAACCTCATGCTTACTTTTTTCCTTTCCTACTTTGAGGAACTCATCACTGCGGGTCGTGTGTTTATCCTTGAAACGCCGCTCTTTCGAGTGCGTACCAAGAAGGAGACGCGCTACTGCTATGACGAGAAGGAACGTGACGCCTTGGTGAAGGCGCTTGGCAGCCAGAGTGAGGTAACGCGCTTCAAGGGGCTGGGCGAGATCAACCCCAACGAATTTGGCCAGTTCATTGGTTCGAACATGCGCCTTGTTCCGGTAGCCATAAGCGCCCTGAAAATGGTGCCACAGGTACTTGACTTTTACATGGGTAAAAACACTCCCACGCGGCGCGAGTACATCATGAAGAATCTGGTTAGCGGGGACTAGCTGTGTTAAGACGTTAGTATGGCGTCCGATGCAGGTATCGGGTTTCCTTCCGTCCTTTCTTGTCTAAGTGTCGAAAGACTGCTATTTTGAAATAACTAAGATTAAGGAGTTTTTATGCAAGCATTAGCAAAGAATCCCGCGTGGAAAGGTCGAAAGGGGCCGTTGCTCCTCGTTATCATGGATGGCGTTGGCTATGGGAAATACAGAGAAGGCGACGCAGTCGTGGATTCAAAGATGGATCACCTTAACGCACTCACTGCGAAGAGTCCTCACACCCGTCTCAAGGCGCATGGAAAGGCCGTGGGGCTTCCCTCAGACGATGATATGGGCAACAGCGAGGTGGGACATAACGCCATGGGCTGTGGCCGGGTGTTTAGTCAGGGCGCAAAGCTGGTGTTCCAGTCTATCGAAACCGGCACTATGTTCACGGGCAAGGCATGGCAGGAAATCACCGACAACGTGAAAGCCAGCGGAGGCAGTCTGCACTTCATCGGACTCTTCTCTGACGGCAATGTCCATAGTCATCTGGACCACCTCAAAGCCATGATCATACAGGCAAAGAAAGAGGGCGTTAAAAAAGTACGCATACACACGCTTTTTGATGGTCGCGACGTTGGTGAAACCAGCGCCCTTGAGTACATCGATCCGTTTGAGGCGTTTCTCAAAGAACAAAGGGCTTCCGCAGACTTCGATGTCCGCATTGCCAGTGGCGGCGGACGTATGTGGATCACCATGGACCGCTATGGCGCGGACTGGGAGATGGTTCGACGGGGCTGGAACACTCACGTTCATGGTAAGGCGCGACAGTTCACCAGCGCCCATGAAGCTGTCGAGACCTATCGCAAGGAAATTCCCGGCATCATTGACCAGGACTTGAAAGAGTTCGTCATAGCCGATGAGGGCAAACCAATCGGCGCCATCCAAGACGGCGACTCGGTCGTCTACTTTAACTTCCGTGGAGACCGCGCCCTTGAAATCACTGCTGCCTTTGAGGAAGATGCCTTTGATAAGTTCGACCGTGGCAGTCGTCCCGCAGTCTGCTATGCTGGCATGATGGAATACGATGGCGACACCCACGTTCCCAAGCGCTACCTCGTCAACCCGCCGTCGATTGATAACACTATGGGCGAGTACCTCGCCGTTACTGGTATCCGTACCCTCGCCATCTCTGAAACCCAGAAGTACGGCCATGTTACCTACTTCTTCAACGGTAACAAGCTGGGCAAGTTTGACGACAAGCTCGAAAACTACCGGGAAATCAAGAGTGACGTGCTTCCGTTTGAACAGCGTCCGTGGATGAAGTGCGCTGACATCACCGATGAGGTACTTGCCGCGATTCCGTCTGGCAAGTACGACTTCATCCGTCTGAACTTCCCTAATGGCGACATGGTCGGGCATACTGGCGTGTATCAAGCTGTGGTTTGTTCGATGGAAGCGATGGACCTCCAGCTTGGCCGTCTCGCCAAAGCTGTGGAAGATGCTGGCGGCATTATGTTGATCACTGCGGATCACGGCAATAGCGACGATATGTTCGAGCATGACAAGAAGACAGGCGCAGTCTCGCGCAAGGCCGATGGTACGCCCAAGCCAAAGACCAGCCATAGCCTCAACCCGGTACCGTGCATTGTCTACGACCCAGCCCACCAAGGCGAATACGACCAGAGCGCCTTGAACGAAGGCTTGAGCATCAGTTCCATCGCCGCAACTTGTATCGACCTGCTTGGCTACATCCCACCTGCAGATTACGACAAATCAGTGTTGAAACGCTCTTTTTGATTCGTTACGGTGTCTGACACCCTAAAGTATGCCAGACACCGTAATCACTTTGGACACCTTCTGATGGAAGAGCGATAACGTTAAGCACAGAGGACGTTGCAAACCTTATCGGGTGTGCGCATTCGACTGCCCAAAAATGGGCATTGAGTCCCTCAAAGTTGCAGGCGTGGATATGTCGTCTCCCGTGCCGGTCGCGGCAGCCTGCGCCGTGTTCGATGTGTTGTTGTCCGTACTGTTCATGGCGCGGGAAATGTATCCCCGATTCCACTTGAGATGTGGCGACAAAGCACCCGCTACACCTTTAGATGTCTGGTGTCAACGTCAAAAAAATTCTTCAAACTACTTGACATTTTTCTTATGGACTGATATAGTTTTTTTATGGACTTAATGAAACGTCAAATGTCCTTTTGGACATTTGGCTTATTTATAGTTTATCTCTCCCGGCTCCCGGCTCCCGGCTCCCGGCTCCCGGCTCCCGGCTCCCGGCTCCCGGCTCCCGGCTCCCGGCTCCCGGCTCCCGGCTCCCGGCTCCCG
>JAIRYV010000065.1 GCA_031267685.1 Treponema sp. | reverse complement strand
GGGAAGCTGAAGGAAAATCGACGACTGGCTCTGCAGTATGAAAAATCGGACATACTCTTCTTAGGGTTTATTTGTATGGCCTTCATTAAAATCTTCCTTTCCTAACAGTGCCTAGCATCCCGACATGATGGCGTGCTTAGCAAGAGCGCTTGTAAAGCTCCTGGCTTTAGGCATGGAGGGCGATATTGGGGCTTGCATATACAAGCGGCTGGCGCTATTGTCAATGGTGTATCCTAATTCGAGAGGTAAACACTGATGCATGCCAGCTCCCTGACGTCTGATTTTGCACTGCCGCGCTCTGCGCTTCCACCTTACCTTGAGGCGCTTAATGAGGAACAGCGGGCGGCTGTGTTTCACTCTGGCCGGAGTCTGCTCATTCTTGCGGGCGCGGGTTCAGGGAAGACACGGGTTATTACCACCAAAATTGCATACCTCATTCGGGAACAGGGGCTAGACCCCCAGGCTATTCTAGCAGTTACATTCACTAACAAGGCAGCGCGGGAAATGGCAGATCGGGCGCGGCTCATTGATGTGAGAGCTGGTTTTGCTATGTTACGCACGTTTCACTCCTTTGGTGCCTGGTTCCTGCGGCGAAACGGTTCATTGGCTGGGCTTGATTCAGGTTTTATCATTTATGATGACGATGATACCGCCTCCCTACTTGGCGCGGTTATGGAAGGCTCGTCACGAGGAGAGGTTCGGGAGGCAGCTCACCATATTGCGCGTGCCAAAGACTACTTCCTCTCGCCGGATGATCCAGAGCTGACGCTTATTGATCACCGGCGTGAGTTCCGGCGAATCTATCGGGACTATGAGGAACGGCTTGCCAAAACGGGTAACGTAGATTTTGGCGATCTTATCAAAAAGCCGGTGGAGATACTCAGGAACAATCTGGCAATGGCTGAACGGTTCAGGTCCCGCTTTAAGGTAATCATGGTTGATGAGTATCAGGATGCCAATGTTGCACAGTTTGAATTGCTCAAAGAAATATGCGGCGAAGATACCTACGTTTGCGTGGTGGGTGATGATGACCAGTCTATATACCGGTTTCGGGGCGCGGAAGTGCGGAACATTCTTGAGTACCCGGAGCGTTTTCCGGATACTGATATTATCAGACTGGAACGCAACTACCGTTCACTGGCGCCTATTCTGAGTATCGCGGCCTCAGTGGTGGATCATAACGAGGGACGACTGGGGAAAAGGTTGATTGCCGTGCGTGGAACGGGTAAAAAGCCGGTGCTGGCTTTTCTGCCGAATCAGGATGAGGAGGTAACGTTCTGTGCGGAGCTTATCGAAGGGGCCAGGGTCAAGCACAAGGTGGCTTACGCGGATTGGGCGATTCTGTACCGAACCAATGCACAATCACTGGGCTTTGAAACTGAATTCCTGCGCCGGCATATCCCATACCGTGTGGTAGGCTCGCTCAAGTTCTATGAGCGCGAGGAGATAAAGGATGCGCTGGCTTTGCTGTCCTTGCTTGTGAGCCCTCGTGACGAAGTCGCGTTCTGCCGTGTAGTGAACAAGCCGACGCGGGGCGTTGGCACAGCTACAGTGAAGCGTCTAGTGAACGCTGCATTGGCTGAGTTGCTTGACTTTCGCACGGCAGCGGAGCGTCTCACGCCAAAGGTTTCAGCGAAGGCGCATTTAGGGCTTGAGACGTTTTTCCACGCCATTGAACTGGGACGCGCCACGCTGCTTACCCCTGACGAGACACGCGGCGCGTTGCTGGCTGAGGAGGCTGGAGCTGATGAGCTGGATCAGCCTACAAAAAAAGCCCCCAGAAAGCAGCGCAGGAACCAAGGCGCGCTTAAAAGCACGCGTAAAAAGGAAGACCTGATCGCTGACCAGGGGCTTTCCGCATGCGTGGTAACACTGCTTATGGAGTCAGGCATTGCCGAGTATCACCTGAACCACGATGAAATCGCGGGCAATCAGCGTATCAGTAACCTGCAAGAGCTGGCCAATGCTGCCAGTCTCTACCCTGCGACTGAGGCGGGATTACTGGACTTTCTCGAACATATCGAACTGGATCGTTCTCTGGAAGATACTGATGTAAACGATCCGAACAAGGTTACGCTTATTACGTTACACAACACCAAGGGCTTAGAGTTTCGGCGAGTGATTATGACTGGCGTTGAGCAGGGCATCTTTCCCCGGGACGACAAGCGTAACGAGGAGCTGGAAGAGGAGCGGCGGCTTTTTTATGTGGGTGCGACGCGGGCGATGGACCAGCTCTATCTAAGTACCTGTGCGTTGCGCCGTATGTATGGCAATACCATGCCGATGTTTCCGTCTGTGTTTCTCCATGAGATAGACCGTGAAGACCTTCACATTGTGGGGGATCCGCCCTATGCTTTTTCTAAAAAAGAGTATGGAGACTACGATGAGTATAACGACTGAGCTGGAACCAGATATGTCTCTTCTGCGCCACCTGCCTCTGGTACTCAGAGCGCGGGATTTTCGCCTTTACCTTGAGGGCAATCGCCGGATTATTGATCTCTGGCAAGACAACGGTACTGCGATACTGGGGCATACCCCGTCGGCGGTACTGCGCGAACTCAAGAGCAGTGCTGAGCGGGGTCTATTCGCGCCATTCCCTCATTTTACCGAACACCGCTTCATCAAAGTGTTATCCCAGCTTTTCCCGGGTAAGGCAATTAGGGTCTATAGGGATAACGCCTCCTTGGGTCGCGCACTAGCCGCGGTAGGCATCCCGCTTGACACACCGATCATTGACCCGTCGGTGTCTGATGTCCACGTGTCTGACACCGGCAGCTCTAAGGACACCCACATGTCTGACACCGACGGGTCTGACACCGGCAGCTCTAAGGACACCCACATGTCTGACACTGGCAGAGCTGACGATATTCGCTTGTTCCGCTGGCGTCCCTTTCTGCCCTTTGCTTGGCCATGCGCCGCGGTCTTACTGCCCGCGCTTCCCTGGCCACTGTCTCCTGTAGCGCTTGTTTATGATGAGCCGTTAGCCTTACCGCCGTCAGACTACATCCCACCACTTATTCTCAGTGCTGCGACACGCGCCATCTACGACCTCATTGCCACCGCACCGAAACGGCAGGAGGTCTGCCATATACCGTCTACTAGCCTATGGCAACAGCGTGGGGTCTATTGTTCGTTGAGGCATCGCTTGTCCAGCGCTGATTACGAGCGCCTTTTCCTGAGCTTTCTTGATGCAGGCTTCCTCTTGCCACCGGATCAAGACCAGCCGTTCATACTGCCGACTGGTCTATCGCATGGTGAAGCAGCCAAACTAGACGCGGCGCTCTTGATGCAACGCGATACTTAAAGTTGAAAGGCGCTTTCCAGAAAAGCCGCCACGCCATCTTCCGCGTTGGAGGCAACCACGAGGTCAGCGGACTTGCGTACCTGTTCTTTGGCATTGGCCGGAGCCACAGAGTAGGCTGATTCGGAAAAGAGGGGAAGATCGTTCTCCTCGTCGCCAAACGCGATCACGTCTTGGGGGCCAAGTCCGCGCTGTTTCATGGCAAGACGTAAACCCACACCTTTAGAAACCCGTGCATCCATAACTTCTAGAAAGGTCCGCAGGGTACGCGCTACATAGATGCGGTTTCCAAACCGGTTTACCAAGCTCTGCCGTAACGTATCGTGGGTTTCTGGCTCAGACAGGAACATGCCCTTGATACACCCGGCAGGGGTAGCGGCAAGAGCTTCACTGATATTGCCGATTACAGCTTGAAGACCAGTGTGTCTACGGTACATAGCGGCCTCCTCGGTATTCCGCTCCGCCATGAGAAAGCCATGCGGCTTGTCTGGCGTACCGGGAAAATAGACCTGATAGTACACACCCATCGTGCGGGAAAGCTCGACACAGTATTCAACTACGTCCTTCTCAAGCAGGGTCGCACTCAGTATCGTACCCTGCGGCATATCGACCACCTCAGCCCCATTAAAGTAGACCATGGACCCAGTTGCCCCCAGGGGCTTACGGTACTTCTCCACAGCCTCAATTGCCCGTCCAGTGCAGATGATCACCTGAATATTCCTCGCAATACAGGCGCTCAAGGCGCGGGTCATACGCTCACTCATAGTTGTGTCGGGCAGCAGAACTGTACCGTCCAAATCAACAGCCAACGCCCTGATACGGGCTGGATCAAATGTTTTAATGATTTCCATGAAAAAAGCATACAGGAAAACACGGTTTAGCAACTATCTTGTAAGTAAGCAGTCTAAAAAATATAGTGGTAGAGGGAAGTGGAAGCTTCCTCAAGGAGGAAGAAGTGGATAAGTCAGGTGCGGTGCAAGTTATCATAGCGCTTATTCCTATTGTTGGCATTGTTATGGGATCTATTGTGGTATTCTTCTATCTTTTATGGGACCACAAACGAAAAACCCTGCTCATTGAGGCTCGGCTGTACTCACGGCCAACGTTTGACCTGCTCTCGTTCAGCTTGCTTGCTGGTGTCCTCCTCTTGAGCGTGGGTATTGCGCTCACTGTGGTATTTGCGGTGGCGCTTGGCCTGAGTCTTGGCTTACTGGGCGGAATCATCCCGCTCGCTTTGGGTATTGGCTTGCTGTTTTACTACACAATGAAACGTAGCGACAGAAAGTTATGAACAATCGGGACGATTTAGATGATCAGATGATCGTCGCTGAGGTCGTCTCAGGACAGAAAGAATTGTTCCGGCTTCTTGTAAACCGGTATGAAAAAAAGGTATATGCCATGGGTTTGAGCTTTTTTCGTAACGCTGACGATGCTTCGGATTTCACTCAGGAGGTTTTCTTAAAAGTGTATCGTAAACTTTCAAGTTTTGCGGGGCGTTCTCGTTTTTCCACATGGCTCTATGCCATTGCCTATAACACAGCAGTGAACAAGGTTACGCGGAAGCCGGATGTTCAGTACACGAGTCTTGCGGATGCTGAGGACATTATCGTAGACACCGACACGCCGGAGCGCCAGAGCCTGCGGCAAGCTCTACGCGCCTCAGTACGCGAGGCAGTGCGGGACCTGCCTGAACGATACCGGGTCTGTGTGGACCTTTTCTTTTTTTACGAGTGTACCTATCAGGAGATAGAAAGCATCACCAGCTATCCGGTGAACACGATTAAGTCCCATGTGTTTCGGGCAAAGAAACTTTTGAGGGAAAAACTAGCTGACCTTGTTGAAGGAGGTATTGAATAATGATATGCGATGAAGTAAAGGACAAAATATACGAGGCATTTGGAGAGCAGGATGTTCCGCTCCTACTCCGCATACGGATTATGGCTCATCTTTGCTGTTGCGGCCGCTGCGCGGAAGAATACCGGAAACTCAGAACACTGATGCAAACACTAGCCCAAGAGGAATTCTTTCCAGCTACGCCTCTAAGCAATATTAATACCATTATGGAAGAGATCGAAAGGCTTGAAGAAGTTGAGATAAACAAAGAGCGTAACGTTGTTCCAGTATCATTGAGAAGCTGGGTAATCATCGGCTTCATCATGCTTATATCTCTATCAAGTCTGGTTTTTGGCATGGACTTTATGAAGGTAGTCTCGGCTCAGGGGCGATCCTTCCTCTTACCCGTGAGCCTCACCATTGGCTGTGTTGTAACCGGCTATGGCGCAATATTCATCGGCAGCCATCTCAAGGAGCTTTCAGACCGCTTCCTGCGCTAAAGCTCCGGCCATGTTCAGGCTGTCTTCTGGACAGCCTTTGACATGGTTTTATTCAGCGAGGATACGGAACACGGCCTCTTCAGAAGTGGCGCTGAGAATCTCCGCCCGTTTTTCCGAGCTCTTGAACAAGAGGCTCACTTCAGCGAGAAACTGGAGGTGTGGGCCGGTCTTCTCCACTGGGGAAAGCGTCAGAATGAAT
Source organism: Treponema sp. (assembly GCA_031267685.1). Classification (GTDB taxonomy): domain Bacteria; phylum Spirochaetota; class Spirochaetia; order Treponematales; family Breznakiellaceae; genus JAIRMT01. Next base: position 13,310 of record JAIRYV010000065.1, on the reverse strand, counting down.
ATTCGGCAGGGCTGATGGTCAAGCGCGTCGAATTCCACCGGTGTATCGGAAACCCCGATACATGCGACAAGGTCATGGATCGTCTGACTCTTCCCATGGGGTATGGCAATACCATGCTTCATACCGGTTGACATCTTCTTCTCCCGTTCCATGATTGCCGTAAAAGCCTCCGCACGCTTCTCAATTTTGCCCGCAGCCACGAGTATATCAAGCATCTCATTGATGATAGCTTCCTTTGTGGTTCCCTTGAGGTGGAGACTGATCGTCTCTTTTGAAAGTACTGTCTTAAGGTTCATAATAAGAAAGTGTAGTCCCTAACTATTGAAAAGTCAACTTAAAAACTACTTTTCACCGCAAGTTTGCTGATTCCCTTTGTCATGGTTTTTCTACTATGATGAACTAACATTCTTATTATCAACGAGGGCGATATGCTTAAAAGAGCTGACTACATCACCGATCCTGAGTGGAATAGGTTTCTTGACTTTTCGCGGGACCTTGAAACACCCTGCATCGTGATCAATCCATACACCGTTAAGCGTAACTACATCCAGTTGCGCGACCTCTTTCCTTACGCGCAGATATACTACGCGGTCAAGGCAAACCCCGATCCCGCGGTACTCACTCTGCTTGCCAATATGGGATCTAGTTTTGATATCGCGTCCCGCTATGAGCTGGACATAGTGCTGGCCCTGGGCGTTGAGCCAGAGCGTCTTTCCTATGGGAATACAATTAAGAAGACTAAGGATATCGCTTACTTTTATGAGAAAGGCGTACGTATGTTTGCCACAGACAGCAAGGAAGACTTACGGCATATCGCGGCAAACGCGCCCGCCTCCCGTGTCTATGTCCGTTTGCTCGTGGAAAACTCCACAACCGCAGATTGGCCATTGTCGCGTAAGTTCGGGTGTCACCCGGATATGGCTTACGAGCTTATTATCATGGCGCGAGACCTGGGCCTGACACCCTATGGCCTCTCCTTCCACGTCGGAAGCCAGCAACGCGACATTGGTCAGTGGGATGAAGCCATCGCCAGAACAAAGTACCTGTTCTCCGCGCTAGAAGAGGACGAAGATATCAAACTCTCCATGATTAACATGGGCGGCGGTTTCCCCGCGCCATACCGGGAACCCACAAACACACTCTCGGACTACGCGACCGAAATCAACCGCTATCTCATCGACGATTTTGGCGACGAAATGCCGCACATTGTGCTTGAGCCAGGAAGATCCCTGGTGGGGAATAGCGGCATACTCATAAGCGAAGTGGTGATGGTTTCACGCAAGAACAATACTGCCCTGAACCGCTGGGTCTACCTTGATGTCAGTAAGTTCAACGGACTTATCGAAACGCTCGACGAATCCATCAAGTACCCCATTGTTACCAGCAAGGACACGTCCGGGGCAAAGGAAGCCGAAGTGATTCTCGCTGGCCCAACCTGCGATAGCATGGATATTCTTTACGAAAAGTGCAAATACCGTTTGCCAGTTGACCTCAAGACCGGTGAACGCATCTACTTTTTATCCGCCGGCGCGTATACTGCAAGCTATGCAGCGGTTGGCTTCAATGGCTTCCCGCCCATCAAAATATACACTATGCCTTGCGATACTTAGCAGTTCGGGTCCCTGATGTTTTGCCTGATCCTGCTGATTCCAGCAGCCAGCAGGAGCGGAAACAGTGTTGCAAGCAGAAGCCCGCTGTTCAGTGTGGTCTCGCCCATCACAAGTCCGACCACGCCCGGACCCAGGGCGCAACCTGCATCGCCGGCCAGGGCGAGAATCGCGAACATGGCTGTCCCGCCCTGGGGAAACACCCGTGACGTCATGCTGAAGATGCCGGGCCACAAGACCCCGACACTTAAACCGCACAGGGCGCAGCCGCCCAGGGACAGAAGCGGAAAGGGAGAAAACACAGTGATAAGGTAGCTTATGGCACAAAGCACGGCGGCAATGAGGAGGATTCGCTTGATCCTCATTGTTTCTTTCTGGAAACCAAAGTAGACTCTGGATAGACCCATCAGAGCAGCGAAGGTACACGGGCCAAGCAGGTCACCCATGGTCTTGGAAACCTTTAAGCCCGCTTCCGCGAAAAACGAAGCCCATTGACAGAGCGCCTGCTCAGTGGCTCCGGCGCAGACCATCAGTAGAAGGAATATAAGGAAGATTTTTTTGCTAAAGAGCGTATGGAGCGGAACCACAGCAGTGCTATCTTCCACAAGTCGCCATAGAGGAACACGGGTGAACAGGAGCGCATTGCCGAGCGGCAGCAAGGCCCAGAGCATGGGAAGATAGCGCCAATGTTCAATGCCAACAAACCCGAAGTAGGCGCTTGACAGCAAGACCACCGCGACAAAGCCCCAACAGTAGAACGAGTGCAGAAGACTCATGGCCGCACTTTTGTTGGATGTCGGCAGGGCTTCCACAATGGGGCTGATGATTACTTCAAGAAGCCCGCCACCCAGGGCGTTAATAATGACCGCGATCAGCAAGCCCCAGTACGGAACTGGTAGTACAAAGGGCAGAATACCCATTGTGAAGAGTCCAACGCCGCAAAACAGGCCAGCACTCACCGCCGCTGTCCGGTATCCAATCCTATCAACAAAACGCGCCGCAGCCAGGTCCACCAGCAGTTGTGTCCCGAAATTCAGCGATGTCAACAGTGCCAGCCTGGCAACACTTATATCAAACTGCCGTTGAAAGGTAAGAAACAGCAAGGGACCCAGGTTATTCACAATGGCCTGACTCACATAGCCCAAGTAACAAGCGGTCTGGGTATGGCGGTAGCTCAGTTCTTTCATAGCAGTATCATACCGGTATAGGGCAAATGTTGCGAGCCACCCACTAACGGTACCAAAGCAATGGTGACCGCTACTGCTAAATCAGCTGATTGAACAAGGTCGTCGGATACCGTAATATCAACACACTATGCCTAAAATTGAAGTAAACGAAGCGGTTTTTTATACACTGGCCGGAAAACGCTGGGATACACAGGAGGCGTTTGAGTCAGCGCTGACCTGCGCCAAGGCCGAACTGGACGAGGACTCGGATAAAAGCCTGTCAGAAGACGAGCGAACCCTCAAGATCGAGTTAAACGACACGAATCGCCCAGACCTTTGGGGTATGGCAGGTTGCGCGAGGCAGCTTGCCGTCTATCACAGCGGGAAAATGCCGCACTACCCCTTTTTCTCAACACCAACGGCGTTCCAAAAGGTAAGTCATCGGGTAACAGTGGAGCGGACAGTGCGACAGGTGCGCCCGTATCTGGCAGGTTTCATCGCCTCCGGCAAGGCGATCAGCGACGCAGCGCTCCGGGATATGATTCAGACACAAGAAAAGCTGGCCTGGAACTTTGGCCGCAAGCGCAGGACTATCTCAATGGGACTGTATCGCATCGCCATCATCAAGTGGCCTATCCATTACAAGGCCGTCGATCCAGACTCGGTAAGCTTTGTCCCCCTGCAATGGGAGCTTATCGGCGCTAAGACCCCACTGACCCTGCGCGAAATCCTTAAAAAACACCCCAAAGGCAGAGAATACGCCTTTATTCAGGAACATGAACCGCTCCATCCCCTGCTCGTCGATGATCAAGGCGCGATTCTGTCTTACCCGCCTATCATCAACTCAGCAGAACTCGGCGCCGTGCAGGTGGGCGACAGCGGCCTCTTTGTCGAGCTTACCGGCACTGACCAGCCGTCAATAACGCTGGCAGCCTCAATCATGGCCTGCGACCTCGCAGACCAGGGATATACGATTGAGCCAGTCGCGGTGGATTACGAGTACGACACGCCATTCGGCAGAACCTGCGTTACTCCCTACTACTTTCAAGAGCCGGTATTCTGTTCCCTTGCCCGTATCGAGAAGTTTCTAGGTCAAGCCTTGAGTGCCGAAGAATGTGTTTCAGCTCTGGCAAAGATGGGATGTCGCGCCGAAGCGCAACAGGGCCTTGAACGCGGCATGAACGCTGGACAAAATAGCGAAGGTGTTATGGTGTATCCGCCGGAATATCGTAATGACTTTTTACACGCCGCTGATGTGGTAGAGGACGTGATGATCGGCCGGGGACTTGCTGCTTTCAAACCAGAGCGTCCACGGGACTTCACCATTGGTCGGCTCAGCCCCATAACCCTGTTCAGCCGTCGCGTTAAGGAAATCCTCGTGGGTCTGGGGTATCAAGAAATGATTTATAACTACCTTGGTTCCAAAAAGGATTTTGTTGACAAGATGCGTGTTAATGGCAGTCAGGCTATCCGCATTGCCAACCCCATGACCGAAAACTACGAGTATGTCCGAGACAGCCCCTTGCCATCTCTGCTGATGAGCGAAGCAGGGTCTGGACACGCGGTATATCCCCACCGCATCTTTGAAACCGGCAAGGTTGCCTATTGCAACCCGGCTGAAAACTACGGCACGAGTACCCGCCAGTATCTGGGCCTGTTCATGGCTGACAAGGACGCCAACTTCAATAGCGCGGCCAGCCTTATACAGACGCTTTTTTACTATCTTTCACGGGAATATACCGTGCAGGAGAGCGCTGACCCCCGTTTTATCGCAGGACGCGCCGCCGCGCTCATGTACAAAGGTAAAAACATCGGCGTCTTTGGTGAGATTCATCCTGAAGTGATCCAAAACTGGGGGCTAACCATGCCCTGCATCGGCGCTGAACTCGACCTCGACGCACTCATGTAAGGAGACGTCCAGGATAGGCAATGTGCAGCCGCGGAATCTCTTGCCCGCAGCTGCACATTACGCGACGCAGCACATCGCATGGCACTGCTATCAGTGGACGTTTTAAGGATATAGTTTTAATTTTACACCTAAGACTGTTCCAAAACTTCAATTCTGGAACAGCTTAACAAAAATATGAACAAAATTTTAAAAAAAATTGGCCCCTTGGACTTCTATAAAGAAGCCTTGAGTATCGCCTTACCAGTCATGCTCCAGCAATTCATTATGAGCATGGTTTCACTTATTGATAACTTTATGGTCGCGGGGCTTGGCGATATCAGCATGGCAGCAGTGAACGTCGCTAATCAGATCAACTTCATCTACATCGTACTGGTGAACACAGTCTGTGGCGCAGGCGGCATCTATCTCGCTCAGTTTCGCGGCGCGAACAACCTGGACGGCATGAAAAACGCCTACCGTTTCAAGGCACTGTTTTCCCTAGCTGCTGGAATCATCTACTTCGTCCTCTGCTGGACCATTCCCCACCGGATGCTTGCCATGATGACTATGGGTAACGCAGCACAGGCGGAAATCATCGCTATTGGCACGACATATCTGCGCTTTTGCTCGTTCTCGCTGCTGCCGATGGCGCTTTCCACAGCCATCGGCAGCGCGTTTCGGGAAATCGGCCTGCCCCGAATACCACTGGTGATTTCAGCACTGGCAACGCTCGTGAACACCATCGGCAACTGGTTCCTCATCTACGGCAACATGGGCGCTCCACGCCTTGAGGTGATGGGCGCGGCAATAGCGACCGTCATTGCTCGCTTTGTTGAAGTCACGATCTTTCTGGTCTATGTATACCGAAGTAAAACCCCGTTCTTCGTGGGCTTTACCCGCCTTTTGCTTATCAATAGACACCTTATCCGCGAGATTCTATCGAAATCCGGCATGATGTTCCTATCAGAACTCTCATGGATCAGTTCAGAAACGATTATGACCGCACTGTATAACGGACGCGGCGGCGCAGAAGTAGTCGCAGGCATGGCAGCAGGCTGGACCATTGCCAACATCGTCTTCCTGCTCTTCGGCGGCATCTTCACCGCCACTGCCGTCATCATCGGCGGGGCTTTGGGCGCAGGCCAGCTCGACGAGGCGAGGCGTAAGGCTGAGTGGATCAAGGCCGGCTCACTTATCGCTGGCGTCATTGTGGCCATACTTGGCGCAGCGGCATCTGCCCTGCTCATCCCGCTCGTGTTCAGTAATCTCACCCTTGCGGCGCGAAGCATCAGCGTCGGGCTTGTGTGGGTGATCCTGCTGTACTTGCCTTTATGGGCTTTGCTCAACTCACTGTGGGCCATTTCCCGTGCCGGCGGCGACACCGCAATGGGTATGTGGGCTGATGTTTCAGTGAACACCCTGCTATTTGTGCCGGGCGCGTTCATACTGGCGCTCTGTACCCCGCTCGATCCAGTTGTGATGTTCGCCATTTTGAAGATAAGCGATGTTGCAAAGTTCTTTGTGGCCCGACACTTCCTGAAAAAGGAGCGCTGGGTGCGGAATTTGACCCATTGAAAAAGAAGTAGCAGTATCTGTTTGAACCGGTAAACCGTTTCTACAATCCAACCCGCAAAAGCCATTGCGGAAAAATATAATAAATAATTGAGCAGCTGAGGAGGTATACACATACTAGAGTTTTCCCTCTCCGCAAAATTCCATAAGCGCCCATGACTTGAGGTTTTCTTCCCCATTCTTCAGGACAATATACCAGTTCCCAGCGCTGCTGATAATTTCAGGGTACAAAAGGTCGCCATACTTGGCAGGCATTTTGTACTCGATCCTGAAGCGGGTAACCGCAAAATCCGGCGGCAGCAATTCCAGCGCGGTTTGAACATAGCGGGCATTGTTCATGTGGCGATTAAAGTCAATATCGCCACGGTTTACTTTAATAGGAGGCAGCTTTTCAGCAGAGCCAGGAGGAAAAGTTATCTTTTTGCTAAGATATTCCATTTCCAACTTGAGATCAATCTTCATGGAGGCAAGGACTTCAGGGGGCAGCCTTTCAGGGCGTCCGGTTTCCAGACTCACGAAAGCGCCTATGCTCCAACTTTCGATGCAGAGTTCACCCACTTCATCGTAGATCACAGTGTTCCGATAACCCATAAAAGGCTTCATCATCCAAACTCGTGTCTCCGTACAGAGCTTTTCCCCATACACCGGAACACGCCGTATACCGACCTGTCGGAAAACCAGCACCTGGGCTATATTACGTTCCTTAAAAAACTGCTCCACCTTTGGCTCAGATTCCCACCACATCTGCGAGCAGTCCTGCATCATATCAATAGCAGAAACCAGTTTGAGCCGGCCTCGGACATCAGTATGACTGGCGCAAACCCGCGTTTCTAATCGGTACATACGTTCCTTCCACTCTCATTAGTTATCTCAAGCTCCCCTGTATTGTTACACCCTCCGCACTGTTTAGTCAATAAGCTGATATTCGTTTCAACCAACATGCCCACGAGAGCGCGACACAAGTCCTTGCTTCCTTAGGGCTGCGGGGAATTCGTTCCCCGCATTACTTACAACCCACGAAGAAATCCGCACTACCCCGCCGCTCACACACACGCTCTGCAGCGGAGTTGCTTCATTCAGCCCGCTACTTACTTGCGGCGTACAACTTTTCCCACTCAGCCTTCATACTGGACCAGCTGGCGCGAGTTTCAAGCATACGAAGGAATTCCTGGTATGTCGCCTCACATTCCGCCTGAGTTTTTGCCATAATCATCTTGGCAGTGTATTCATCCCGCACTTGATTCAGAGTCGGAAGGTTATTGGCAATCACACCGTCAAGCGGCGCCTGTACCAAATCCATGTCGCTGATTGTCCGATGATTCACAATGTTCTGCCCTATGTAGTTGCAATATTCAGGAGTAAGAAAATTCCCCGGAGCAAGATTACTCGCCGCCTGATTAAACCAGGGATACCAGTCTTTAGCATAGGTTGCCACCTGCCATATCTGCGGTGAAACTCTGGCGGAACGGACAGCATCACCGGAAGAACGATCCTTTTCATATTCGGGATCAAACTGCCAGAGCTGACTCGCGGCGTCAGTGAACCACCATGTGGTTCCTTCTGGACCGTTTTCCGCTTCGTGCTGCCGGTAATAAATCGGCTCCAATGCCCACTCAAGCCAGTTTACCACCGCGTTCAAATGTTTCGTATCCTTATTTATAAATATATCATAACTCGGATACGGATTTATATAGTTGATAGCCTGATTTTCTTTATTCAGAACCTTTGGCGACGGGAAAGGATTCATATACCACTTCGCGGGATTATCCTCCGGCCCGTTCATGTCTTTCCAGTAATCCCATGTTCCCTGCCCAGCATGACCCACATAGGCCGCAAATTGACCACTTTCAAGTTTTTCCTGAAAACGTTCAGGGTTTTGAGTAGCAACCTCAACATCAATAAGCCCCTCGGTATACATCCGATTCATCCATTTGTATGCCTCAAGGTAATCAGGATTATCAAAGGCAAAAACGTGCTTCCCACCTATTTCCATAACTCCGGGCATACCACTGACACCACCCGCCACATCCACACCAAACATGGCCACAATGATATTTTCTTGATGAGACCCCTGATCATTGTCACCCATGATGAAACTCAGGGGAATCATGGGATTGCCCGCCGGATTTCTCAGAGCTTTCAATTTACGCAACGCCCCCTCAAAGCCCGCCAAAGTGGATATATCCTGTTCGGTAATGCCTACTTGTTGCATCAAATCTTTCCGAATCCAAAAAGCGCTCAATGTCCAGCCCGGAAAGGGATCGTCCGGATTTATGGCATAGCGGGATGGAATCACATAACTTTTCCCTTCCGGTTCAATTACATAATCCTTTATTTTTTGCGGAATGTTAGGAATCGTTTTTAGGGTACTGCTGGAAAAAAAAGAAGAAACTTCCATCACCTTCCCCGACTGTATGAGCGCAGATCTGATTACCGTGTCCCTGCCCAAAACCAGTACGTCCGCAAGCTGCTCCCCGCTGGCAAGCAGCAGGTTAACGGCAGTCTGTACATCATCGGACTGAATGCCCTTGACCCTGAAATCAATGCCTGTTTTTTCCCGAAGAGCCTTCTGCATAGTTGTATCATCGGGAGACATTACCACCTGTCCCAGAAAAATGGTAAACTGATCCTTCAGTTCCCCGCCCTGACTCACCGGCACGGCATAGCCCTGTGGCGTCACCCCGCCGCTTGTGCTTGTAGTGGCGCCTCTGCTTTGACTGCCACCACTCGCAAAAACCACAGCCGGCGCAAACGCCGTTACCAATGAAAGCGCCAATAGTACGCTTGTCCACGTTTTCTTCATCTCTTGCCTCCAAAAAAAGTATCTATTTATAAACCACTGCGCCAAAGTCGCAACAGTAAAATAGCCTTTGCATCAGCCTTTAATCGAACCGATCAACATGCCTTTCACAAAATAGCGCTGTAAAAAGGGATACACGCAAAGCACTGGCAACGTGCCAACCATGACCGCCGCCGTTTTAAGGGATTTTAAGGTCATGTCGGCAACCTGACTGGCACGAAAAACCGCCTCGCTATTTCCCTGCTGAGTTCCCGTGATAGTCCCTAAAGAATTCGCCATAAGCATTCGCTGCAAATAGGTCTGCACCGGAATCAGTTTGATGTCGTTCACAAAAAACGCGCCGGTGAACCAGTCGTTCCAATGCCCCACCGCAGTAAACAGGGCAATAGCCGCAATAGACGGCATGGCAACCGGAACGATTATCTTCCATAACACAACAAGCTCATTAGCACCGTCAATGATGGCCGATTCCCGCAGGCTTTCTGGAATGCCCATAAAAAATTTCATCAACACAAACATATTCCAGATGTTGAAAAGCCCGGGAAGAACATACACCCAAAAAGTATTAACCAGGCGCATGTTTGCAAGCTGGATATAGTATGGCACAAGCCCACCGCTAAAGAGCATGGGGATAAGCAGGTAAAACATGATTCCCTTCCGTCCAGGCAGATTACGAAAAGAAATAGCATAAGCGGTTACACCAGTAATAATAAGCCCCAGAATAGTTCCCAATACCGTTCTTCCTACACTAATCACATAGGCGCTCTGCATGGTCCCGTTATTCAGGACGTATTGATAGTTGAAAAGGGTGAACTTACGGGGAAAAAGATAAATGCCTCCCTGAACTGCGTCAGTTCCCTCGTTCAGGGAATATGCCAGCACATAGACAAATGGATAGAGGGTTGCGGCACACAGTAAAACCATAAAAATGCTATTGCACACAATAAACACTTGTTCCAGCAAAGGTTTACGAAAGCCTTTCATCAAAACCTCCTACCACAAACCGTCGCCGGAAAGTTTGTTTGCAGCCTTGTTCGATACCACAATCAGAAACAAAGCAACCAAAGAATTCACCAGGCCAACCGCCGTAGACATACTGTAACGGCCCTGCCTAAGTCCGTTGTTCAGAATATAAATGTCAAGGACATTAGAAACCGGTAAATTAACGTTATTTTGCAGAGGATATATCTGATCCATTCCCGCGTTAAGGAGACTGGGCATGGCGAGAATCAGCATCAGCACTACCGTAGGAATTATGCAGGGAATGGTGATATGCCAGACTTGCGCAAAGCGATTCGCCCCATCAATAGTGGCAGCCTCGTACATTTCAAGGTCTATGCCTGTTATCGCCGCCAGGTAGACAATGGTTCCCCAGCCTATGGTCTTCCATATGTTTGAGATGACAACGATTGGTACAAAAAGATCAACCCGTCCCATGAAAAAAATGGATTCGCCGCCAAAACGCATGAAAAACTGGTTCAAGAGACCAGTGTTAGGAGCAAGAAAGGCGTCTATCAAATAGGCAACCACAACCCAAGAAATAAAGTGGGGCAGGTAAGTAACTGATTGCACAAGCCGCTTAAACGTAACACTGCGAATTTCGTTGATGAGCAGGGCGAGGATAATAGGCGCCGGAAAGCCAAACACAAAGCGGCTGACCGATATGACCAGCGTGTTCTTCAGAACCCGCCAGAACTCTGGGTCAAGAAAAAAACGAAAGTTGTCCAAGCCCACCCAGCGGGCGTTCCAGATCGTGTTTCCAATACGGTAATTGCGGAAGGCAATCTGCACTCCAACCATAGGCATATAAGAAAAGAGAAAAAGACAAACAACCCCAGGCAGAAGCATGGCATATTGCCACCGGAATTTGACAAGGTTCGTGGTAATGCTGGCAATGCGCGAAGGGCGCTTCTCCAAACCAACTGACTTTTTTTGCATAGTGATTCACCTTATCACGTAACTCGTTATCTGTCTGTCATATTTTTCTATGACATTTATCACAATCGATCCAAGAGCAGATATCTTTCAAAAAGGACTTGGCTAATTTTTAGCTTTAGGGTATACTCAAGGCAAGTCAGGAGCGCAGATATGAGCAAGGGACAGGAATCCTTTATCAAGATACTTCTCGCAGATGATCAGCAGCTTTTCTCTGAGAACCTCAAGCTGATGCTGGAGACACTTGCCGAGGATATTCGTATAAGCGGGATTGCCGCTAATGGACGGGAAGCAGTGGATATGGCGGAGAGCCAACAGCCAGATATTATCCTTATGGATGTGAGCATGCCGGAAATGGATGGCGTGGAGGCCACGAAGATACTCCACCAAAAACACCCTGGCATAAAGATCGTTATACTTACAACCTTTCCTGATGACACGTATGTTCAGGAAGCCCTGCAATACGGGGCTTACGGGTATATCCTTAAAAACATACGCTCCGAAGACCTCATCGCCTCGATTCGGGCGATTTCCTGCGGAGCGGTTCTGCTTTCACCAGCTATACTAGAAAAGCTGCTTTGCTGGAACACGGCAAAACAGGACAGCGTTCAGGAGAACAATGCATATCAGGAAATTGTGAAGCGTCTGGGAAACCGTGAAAAGGAAATCCTCAAGCTGATAGCAAAAGGCTTCAGTAACAAAAAAATCGCGGATACGCTCTTTATTTCTGAACCAACCGTGCGGAACTACATCAGTTCCATTTACGCAAAAGTCGGCACTAAAGACCGGCTGGAAGTTATGTCCATTGCCCAGAAGGGAACGAGTGAATACAAATGAAACCCTAAAGAGAACTCTTCTCAGGCTGCTTGGCATATACCGCGTACTTTCTTTAGTCGCGGTTTTTATCCTTATGTATACGCTGAACAATACCCATGTCGCGGATTTTTCGCCGATTCAAATCAGCTATGCGCTTTTTCTTTTTGGAGAAACCATTGCCTATTTTTTTCTGCTATTTCGCGCCAGAATATTAGCTGTGCTTTTAAACATTGAATACTTTGTCGTTTTCTTCTTTGCCTACATTCCGCCTAACTATCTGTATATAGAATTTATCTGGATTCCCAGCATAATCGTGGCACTGGCTCTGATTCTTTCTGGATGGAAAAGCCTGCTATTCATCGCCGCCTATGGAATCATGGGGCCACTTTTGTTCAGCTATGGATATATTTATAATATAAGCGCATCAATCGGAGAAATTAGCCTTCCGTTTTTTGTTGTTATCCTTTGCGAGTATATTCCAATCACGTTACTGGCAATATTTGCAAAGTATATATACTTTCAGCTCGAAATAGCAAAACAACAGTACCAATCCCTTGAATTTGAAAACAAAAAGTTCAACGAGATAAACCACGCCATTTCCCAGCGTATCTTCAATCTTCAAAACGACACCACTCAAAAAGAACGAAACCGCCTTTCCAAAGAAATTCACGATACCGCAGGCCATGTTTTTGTCAACCTGATTATGATGCTTCAGGCAACGCTGGCAATTTTACATAAGGATATTGACAAAGCAGACAACCTTATAAGCGACGCCCGTGATTACGCCGAAAGAGGCATTAACGAAATACGCCATCTCCTGCGCGGCATCAGAGACTACACGCCAGCGTGGATGAGCCTTCAGAACAAGCTTTACGATGTGGGAAAATCTTTCCAAAAAGCCACAAACGTGGAAATCATCATCGAGTTCGGGACATGGCCAAAAACCCTTTCCAAAGACCTTGATTCCTTCTTTATTTCCTTTATGCAGGAAGCGCTGACTAATGCCCTTAAACACGGCAATGCATCAACTGTTTCAGTGCTGTGCTGGGCCGACAAAGCTCGCCTCGCCATGACGATTACCGACAATGGCGGAAGCGCTTGTTTGCCCATAAAAAAGGGCATAGGCATCACTGCCATGGAAGATATGGCAAGCACTTTGGACGGCGCCATCACGATAAAAACCAGCGACGCTGGCTTCAAAATCACCGCTTCCATCCCGAAAGACGCCATTCTATGGTAAAAACCCCTTCAACACACCATTATCTTTTGTTTAACAGCTTATCCATATTATTCAATAATGATACAATCTGTTTATACTGCTCTATCAGAGATAGGTATAGCTCTTCTGCTTTTATATTGTCCCTATTCTTTTTTGTCCGGTGGCGACTGCCGTTCCCATCAATACTATTCATTTCATTATTTTTCTGTCCAAAAACAACAAACTGCCTTGTTTTGCATCTTTTTCATTAAATAGTATATTCTCGATTATGTATGTAAAAACATTTTCATCTTCATTTAGTTTTACT
>JAIRYV010000030.1 GCA_031267685.1 Treponema sp. | reverse complement strand
GGCTCCCGGCTCCCGGCTCCCGGCTCCCGGCTCCCGGCTCCCGGCTCCCGGCTCCCGGCTCCCGGCTCCCGGCTCCCGGCTCCCGGCTCCCGGCTCCCGGCTCCCGGCTCCCGGCTCCCGATTATACTCTAGTAAAAAGACCACGTGTCAAGTACCCAGCGCTTAATTCTCCGCTTTCCTATGAAGATAAACCGCAGGTTTGTCTCAATTCTCTCAAAGCATATCACATTTACTCATTTAGGAACACCGTTGACTCGGATCGTGTACTAGACGAGCCAGCCGTTCCCTTAGATAGGTCAGGATTTTTAGCCTTTTGGTCAAAGGTTTTAACCTTTGGTTCAAGAATTTTAGCCTTTTTCGCAGGATTTTTAACCTTTGGTTCAAGAATTTTAGCCTTTTGGTCAAAGGCTAAAACCTCTGAGGCAAAAGTTAAAACCTTTGAAGCAAAGGCTAAAACCTTTGAGGCAAAGGCTAAAACTTTTGGGTCAGGATTTTTAGCCTTTGGGTCAAAGGCTAAACCTTTAGGTCAAAGGTTAAAACCTTTGGGTCAGGAATTTTAACCTTTGGGTCAAAGGCTAAACCTTTGAGGCAAAAGTTAAAACCTTTGAAGCAAAGGCTAAAACTAATGAAGGAGAAAGATATGGGTACGAGTAGTGATTGGGTACCAAAGCCTCGGGCTGAGGTACTGGCTATGTGTAGAAAATGGCTCCTATACATAGTCCAAACCTTGAGAACCGTCTGGAGCATACCTGAGGCGGAGTTCACAGAACTGGGCACACTCTTTACAACCGCAGAAACCTGCCTACAGAAGGCGCAGGACGAGTCGGAGCGAACCCACGTGATCACGGTGGAGTGTCAGGAAGCTTTCAAAGCCCTGATCGCGAAGATGCGGTTCTTCCGAGACCGGTACTTCAAGATTCCGCCACTCACTGAGGTGGATTGGGCTGCTCTGGGCTTCAGGCAGAAAGACCCGCATCCCACACCAGTGCCAGACCCTGACGGTGTGCCTGCGACGTCTCTCAGCTACCCCGGCGGTCCCCACGCGGTTACAGTCCATCTAGGCTCCCTTATCGGGACACAGGAACTGGACCCCGCCAGCGACTACGGCTATGCGATCTACGTGGGCATTATGCCTCTGGGCGGAGCCACACTGGAGCAGGCGGCGTCGGACAAGCATTACCTGATGAAGCCTCCGGCTGATGGCAAGGGGCTTGCGCACCTTCGCTTTACGCGGCGGCGGAAGGAGAAGCTCCTGTTTGAGGCGGCGGACATGGGCATGACGCTCTACGTCTGCTGCCGGTACGAGAACCAGAAAGGCAAAACCGGGCAATGGGGACCGGTGGCTTCGGCAATTATTCCGTAGCGGAATGGGGTAAATATACTACACGGTGTTACCGTAAGGAGGCGTCTATGGAATAACCAAAAAGGACGGATGCGGGTACGCGCATGAACAGCGTACAACACGGAAGGTATTCTGTAAAAGTAGCGGTTGGCTGTAGGAATCGCTGCTATAGAACATCTGTATACGACCACTGTCATATACAGATAGTTAGCGACATAAAATCTGAAACGTATGACAGCGGCAACATTTATATCGTCGCTTCATAAGTATTGATTATATGAAGCTTAAAAGCGTTTCGGGAAATATAGAATGTAAAAAGTGGACGTATGTTTGCTTAATTCCGGGTCTCTGCAAAGAGGTTAAACTACGAAAGGAATTTGAAATGAAGAAAAAGATTGCAATGGTTTTGCTTATTCTGGTACTGGGAAGAGGTACTACCTATGCATTCAGCTATGCGCCCCATTTAATTATGGGACCTATAGGAATTGCAGGTGGAATAGTGTTTCTTACGACAGATCCGTCCGATATGGGACAAATATTCGGGTGGACATTTATTATTGCAGGTGGACTTGACCTTTTTCTAGGTTTTCTTGGCATGGCAATAGATGAACCTGCTTTCGCCCAGAATGATCCTGTACTCAAACATGTATCATTGAGTATGACTCCTGATAAACTTTTCATCGGTGCATCGTTTGATTTTTAGATGGTACGCACAGTATGAAGGGGTAGACTTTTTACGGCGTAAAAAGACTACCCTAATACAGGTGTTTATCCGCGTATGCGGTTACACATACAAAACGTTATGCGGCATATAAAACCAGAAGGTTTTTATGAAATCTATCCGCATGACAGAAAAGCATTGTTGCCAATGCAAAGGAGAAAACAATGGCAAACAAAAAAATGAGGCGGACGTTTGTAGCTGCCACACTGGTTCTTGCCGCGGTCATGGTTCTGGTAAGCGCAGGTTGCGCTTCGCCACCACCATCACCACCGCCGGTCAAGTCGGAACGAGAATTGGCTATTGAGCGGGCCACTCCCATACGGACCGAGCCTGCCCAGCGGCCAGGCTGGATCGATGCGGTTCCTTCTTCGCCGACCGATTTAAATTTTGTCGGTACTAGTTTGCGCTATGCCACGGCTGCCCAGGCCAGAGATAATGCTCAGGAAAACGGACGGCGTCAGTTGGTCGACTATTACGGAACCCTTATGGTGAACAAGGGTCGGGAATACAGCGCCTCTTATGGGATTTCCAACGAAGTTTTTTCACCTCAGGTTGCTGCGCAGCAGTTGAACGAGCGGATCGCCCAAAATGTCGCCCAGGCTCTGGACGCGAAGGAATTCTATACGCAAGTATTTCTGGACGATACGAACCGCGAAGCCTTTGAGGTTAATGTCCTTATGGGAGTTGACAAGGCTATCGTCGCACGGGTGATTGACAACTACGGCAAGGAAGCTGCTGATGAATTGATGAAACAGGCAGCTGCGGAACAGGATGACCGTCGCAGGGAACAGATGGAAAAAGCCGCCGAATTCTTCGGGGGTAATCTAAGTTCCAGTCTGGGATTTTAAGAAACGGTATAAAGGTATTATTTCCGGGAACCGATTCCCGGAAATAATACTGATAAGGAACCACGACTATGATAAAAAGACTAGGCATTCTTTTTCTTTCTCTTGCAGGTATCGTCTTATACGCCTGCGCTTCTTATCCGGTTTCCACTTCCTCTCGGCCAAACGAAGAGAGGCTTGAAACCCATGATAGCCAGAGAAGCGTATCGGCTGAACAGCGCTTGATCCGTACCGAGCCGGAGCAAAAGCCGGCGTGGATAGACACGCTCCCCAAGACTGGAGAGGAACTCTTTTTTGTCGGCGTTTCAAGAGCCTTCGCCACTGCCGCCGATGCCCGGAATGATGCCCGGGAAAATGCCTTTATTCAGGTAATGCGTTTTTATGGCGAATTTATACAGGCCAGCGCGGTGGAAAAAACCTATGTTACCGGAAATTCAGCGGAAACCATCACCGCATTGATAAACCGTGAGGAGGAAATATCGAATTTTGCCCAGGCAGTAGTTTCCCAAATCGGAACCGGGCGCTACTATACCGAAGTCTACCTTGACGGCCAAAACCGGGAAGCGTATGTGGTCTATGCTCTCTGTCAAATCCCCCGACAAAAGGCCGAACAGGACATCGAGGATTTCGCAAAAAATACCTCAGAACGCTACGGCAATCTTCTGGCAAGGCTGCCTACTCTCCATTCCGCGCTTCTCGTGTATGGGGATACTCTTGCAGCTCTGGAGCAAAATCCGCTGCACCGGGCAGTCGCGTATTACGACAGCCCCAGCGGGCGGGTGAACCTCTACGAATACATCGGTCTTCAACTAAATACCCTAGTAGGCAGTGTTTCTTTCGTATCCCTTCCCTCTGCGGCAGTGGAAAAAACCAGCACTCTGGATACTACCATTACGGTTTCTTCCCCACTTGCCGCTGTAATCGGCACTGTTGACTGCGCGGTCAGTATATACGGAATGAATAACCACGCACCAAAAGTAATATATACAGTCAGTGCAGATAATTCATTTTCCCTAAAAATATTCAGTTCTCATCTGGAACCGGGTAGGTACACCGTACAACTGGAACTGCTACTCAACGAAATAAATCACCGGGTACGGAAAAATCCTCTGGGTAGTTTTAGCTTCGAGGTAAGGCCCATGACCGCCGCGGTTCACTTTGTTATTTCAGGCGACAGTACCAGCATCGGGGATACGGAAAAAAACGCGCTGATACAGGGTATACAACAGGGCATACAGACCTACGGCGTTCCAGTGAGTCTGAAAACAGACGCGGCAGAGCCGGATGGCGCTGTCTTTACGGTTTCACTTAACCTTCGTCAACAAGCCCCTGTGCCGCCGTCGAACAGAACCCTTCTCATCTGCGATGCGACGATTGCTTTTTCCCGGGACGGAGCAACTCAGGAATCAGCGTCAAAACGGATTACCGAAATTGATGCCACCGGCATGGTGGGTCAGGTACGGAAATTTATCGGGGAAAACCAGTCGTTCTTCCAGAATGTTATCAATAGATTGTCACAATAGGTAGAGTATATGAAAACGAAGCTATTATTGCTTTTTACGGTGTTTATTGTCATGCTGTGGGTAAGCGCCTGCGGTTCATCTCCTGCTCCGGCCAGCCCCGCACCAGCCCCAACAAGACCAACGCCTGCTCCGACGCCGCCTCCGGTCAGCCCCGCGCCAACCCCGACGCCGGTTCCGGCAACACCCGCCCTTCCTCAGCGGGATTTAACCAAACCCGTGATGACCATACCGACGGTCAAACCAGAATGGGTTGACCATGACCTCAGCACGCCGGAGGAACGCTTTTTTACCGGTAAATCCCCTCAGAAATACGCCACTGAACAGGAAGCGGAAAACGCCGCCCAGCAGGATGCCTTTATCCATGTCATGTCCTTTTGTGGTGAATTACTGCAATCCCAGAGCTTTGAAAAACCCATTGCAGGACTTGCGGACATTTTAAGCCGGGATGCTGAAATTGCAGGCTATGTCCGCTCGGTGATTTCACAGACCGTAACGGACAAGCAGTATACGGAAATCTATCGCAACGAAAAAAACCAGGAAGAGTATGTCGTATATCTTTTCTACGCCTTTTCCCGGAGAGAAGCAACCGAAAACCTGCGGTACTTTACGGACAAACTTTCCCGGTCATATACAGACCGCCTAATTCCACAGGATAACCTTAGGGACGCTCTTTTAATGTACGACAGCATCCTTGCCGAACTGGAAAATAATCCCCTGCACCGGGCGCTGGCTTATTACGAGCGCCCTGAAGAGAAAACTGCGCTCTATCAATATCTTTCCGCCGAGATAAGCAGAATGGTAAACGGACTTGCCTTTGATCCTGTCCCGCTTACTACCATTCAAAAAACAGATGTTCTTGAAACATCCGTTACGGTAAGTTCAAAAATAATAGCATCCATCGGAGCGGTTAATACGATGATCCGTATGTATCAGGCGGATAACGCAGAGCCGCTTGAAACCTATCAGGTTCCAGCCACTTTTCACAACCGCTTCCCGCTGAACATACCAACCCAGGTTCTAACGCCCGGCCAGTACACCGTAAGGTACGAACTTCTGTTGAAAGAAATAGCAAATCAATCAAAGCAGATAAACAAAAATATAAACGGGGAATTTTTATTTGTGGTAAGTCCGGTAAACGTGGTTATTGGGTTTACTGGGGAAGATTTAATCAACGCGGAAAAAAATATCCTGGAGGAACGTTTAGCGGAAGCTCTGAAGGATAACGCCGTTCCAGTACAAGTTGTGCCGGAACCACAAGAAGTGCAAAACCAGTATTCGGTCATGGTTATGGTGAACACCGGTATTTTGCCGCCCCTGCCGCCGGTGAATACCCAGGAGAGCGCCTTTTGGGACATAAGTCTTGCCTTTTTGAAAAATGGCGCAGTCATTCAGGAAACGGAAAGAAACCGCGTAACTCTTTCAAGAACCAATTCCGATAAAGTATTTTCCTATGTCGTGAATTATGTTCGAGACAATAAATCGTTCTTTCAAGATATTAACGCAACAGTAAGTCGTTAAACATAAAAGGAGTAAGAGATGAAAAACAAAACGCAGATCGCCAAACCAATGCTTTATGTATTAGCAACAATAGTATTGCTTTTTGCGCCGGCAATGAGTAGTACGCAGGAAAAACCGCGACTTGCTATCCTGCCATTCACCGGTGGAAGCGGCGATGATGGGGAAACTATCGGGATGCTTCTGTCCTTCGAACCGGAGATAGCCAATACCTTTACTGTAGTACCCAGAACAAGCGCTATCGACAGCATTATGAAAGAACAGGAATTCCAACGCTCCGGCCTTACCGATACAGATACTATTTCGGGATTTGGTAAGCAGCTTAACGCGGATTTTGTGGTAGCCGGGCATATACAACAATTCGGAAATCATAATCTGGTATTGATAAACATCATCAATGTAGAAACCTTTCAACAGATAAGCGGTGATTATCAGGAATACAGAAGCATCGAAGATATAAAAAACCTTTTACCGAAGATGACAAAAAGAATGGTAAGCGCGATCCGGCTTGATACTGCAACACTGCCCGGACTTGCAGTATTGCCCTTTGCTATACCCAACGGGGTAAACGCCCAAGACGCGGAACTGCTCGCTCAGCTATTGGCCACAGAGATAGCGAATAGCGGCAAATACGCGGTTCTTCCCCGAACCCAGACTATCAGAACCGCAATGGCAGAACAGGAAATACAACGTTCCGGCATTACAGACCCCGATAGTATCAAGGCTATCGGACAGGCTACCAATGCCCGCTATGTCCTGTCCGGTAATGTACGCAGCCTGGGAACTACAAATATGTTTATGGTTTCTATATTAAATATCGAAAGGGCAAGTCAAGAACGGGGAAACCAGATAGAATACCGGAACATCACCGATGGTTTGCAGCTTATGGCCGAATTATCTTATTTGCTTACGGGGGTAAGGCCCGGCGAAACCGCCGCGTTTCAAGAAAGCTTCATAAAAATTGAAGCGGGAACCTTTACTATGGGAAGCCCCCTGTCAGAACCAGACCGAAACGCTAATGAAACTCCGCATCAGGTAACAGTGAGCAGCTTTTACCTGGGGAAATATGAGGTAACCCAGAAAGAATACGAAGAAGTGATGGGGCTAAATCCCAGCGCATTTAAAAACAGCGCCCTTCCACTTCCTGTAGAACAGGTAAGCTGGTATGATGCGGTAGAATACTGCAACAAGCGGAGTGAGCGCGAAGGACTGATTCCGGCCTATACCATCCACAAGACCCGTTTTGATCCTAACAACACGAACAGTAATGATGCCATCGCGTGGCTCGTAACATGGAACCGGAGCGCCAATGGCTACCGTATTCCCACTGAGGCAGAGTGGGAATACGCCTGCCGAGCCGGAACCACAACGCCCTTTACTATCGGCGGCGCTATCACTATAGGCGAGGCCAATTATAACAGCGCCTACCCAGCTACTGCCTCTGGGGCAGCATACCCGGCAAAGACCGTGCCGGTAGGAACATACTCGGCAAACAAGTGGGGCATCTCGGACATACACGGGAATGTATGGGAATGGTGCTGGGACTGGTTCGGAAACTACAGCGTAGAGAATCAGACAGACCCCAACGGCCCTGCCACCGGTATGTACCGGGTAATCCGGGGCGGCGGCTGGTACGGCTATGCGCTTCATCTGCGTTCTGCGGCCCGACTCTCCCTAAACCCTTCCTCGCGGGCAAGCTATTTGGGCTTCAGGGTGGCGCGCAGCAGCCTATAACCCTATAAAGGTCTATGCAGCTTCCCGCTACCCGGTTCTGCAAAATCTCTTGACCTATTCTTTTTGTTTTGCTAAGATGACCCCTGTGAATGTAGAGCCAAGTCAAGCAAAGCCATTATGCAGTTTTCTCAAAGTGCCGGTATTCCAACCGTACCATTCATTGAGTAAACGCGTTTCCACTGGGAAACTATCGATGAGTTGTACGAGTATTCCAGTGGAACCCTATCCGAATGGCCATGTGCGGGAGGGCGTAGTTATCCGTGCCATTGGCGATGGGCAGTATCTAGCAGCGTCGGGAGAGGATATGCGCGGCTGCTGGTCGTTTAAGATTATCAATAGTGATTATTTCCTGAGCTGAAAACCGTTGAGCGTTAGCCAGTACGGTGTCTGTTTTAGTGAGCGACTGAGTTCAATGAGCGACTCACTAGTGTTATCCAGCGGTACGCTAGTGCTACTGAGTCGCTCGCGGAATTCCGCGAGTCGCTCGCGGAATTCCGCGAGTCGCTCATTGAATTCCGCGAGTCGCTCGCGGAATTCCGCGAGTCGCTCATTGAATTCCGCGAGCCGCTCATTGAATTCCGCGAGTCGCTCGCGGAATTCCGCGAGCCGCTCATTGAATTCCGCGAGCCACTCGCGGAATTCCGCGAGTCGCTTCCTCGTACACCCTAAAGCCGCATATTACTTACGCCAGAGGAAACTGGCGGCAAACCCAGATGTAAAGAAGGCGTATCTGGGATGATAGCAGGTAAAGTAAGAGCGCGGGATGGGTTGGGGGCGAGGATGCGGGGCGGATTACTCATGGCGGTGAACCCTAACGCTTCCCTAGCGATCAATGAGCCGCGACAAAAGGTGGTCATTGTGCCGCCATGAGGGGGAACTTTTGACGCGCAGGTCAAGTTCAACCTTCCAGTCAAAGATACGGTTCAAATCTTTCTGGGCAGCCAGCCGGATCGCCTTGATCATGGCGCCCCCTTTGCCAACCACCATGGCTTTCTGGGACTCTCGTTCCATAATAATAAAGGCGCGTACCCAGAGCTTCTTAGTATCACTCTCATCCAGGTCAATCAGTTCCGCATCTGCCACTTCAACATAGAGAGCGTGGGGCAGTTCTTCGTGCAGGCGATTGATGGCCTTTTCCCGGATCAGTTCAGCGATACGAAAGTGTATGTCCTGATCCGTGTAGTAATCATCTGGGTAAAAGGGCTGACCTTCAACAGCCATTGAAAAAAGGCAGGTCAAAAGCGACTCAAGGCCATTGTTTTTCAGGGCGGAAATAGGGAAGCAATGCGACTCATCAAGACCTGGCAAGCGTTCCCGCAGAAAGGTACGGTATTGTTCATAGTTTGCGCCATCGGCATCCATCTTGTTCACCACTGCAACGGTACGCGCGGCCATTGCTCCAAGACGGACAGCAACTGCTTCCTCTTCGGGACCCGGGACCCGGGAAGCGTCCAGTACATAGAGCGTAATGTCCACGTCCTCAAGGGCGCGGTCAGACACGGCGATGAGTTTTCGGTTCAGCTTGCGTTCAGACCCGTGCCGTCCAGGAGTATCCACAAACACAAGCTGTCCCTCACTCCGATTCACGATGCCGCGTATGGCGTTTCGCGTAGTCTGAGGCACGGCGCTCACAATGGCGACTTTCTGGCCGCAGAGTCGATTCACGAGCGTGGATTTGCCCACTGAGGGGCGACCAACTACCGCGACAAAGGCGGCTTTTTTTACTGAATCACTCATAGGTTATGCTGGCTTTTCAAGAGCAGCTCATACGCGGTCTGTGCATCCTGTGCGGCAAGCAGCTCAGCGCGAAACCCCGGTTTTTTGAACCGCGCACTGAAAAACGAAATGGTTTGCAGATAATAGTCCCGCTGCTTATTGGCCGCGGCAATCATCAGAATGATCCGCACTGGTTCATCGTCAAGCGGATTGAAGTCCACGATGTCAGTACGACTGATACCAATGGTAATAACAAGGTCGGTAACTGACGAGAGTCGGACGTGGGGAATAGCAATGCCCCGTCCGATTGCGGTGCTCATCAGTGCTTCTCGTCTCAATATCTCATTAGCAAGCTCATGGGCGTTTTTAATCTGTGGCAGCTGGGCCAGCTTATCGGCCATTGTTAAAAGCGCCTCATGTCTGGACAAGTTATTGAGAAACAGAATGCGATCTGGGGAAACAATAGTCTCAAGCTGGATGACCGAAGGCGCTTGCAGCGGTTTGTTGGCAGAGAGCCGGTCATTAACCCAATGTTCAATTTCACTTTTTTTGAAACGCCAGACAGTTTCAATCTTTCCACCAGGAAGCGCTCCTTTCTGCGCCCAGTCGTAGACTGTTCGCTCAGAAATGCGCAGGTATTTAGCAACTTCTTCAATTGTAAGGATATCACCTTCAAACATGACCACTCCTTTATGATTTAGTATGGCACGAAACGATATGAAATGTCAACAAGCGGGAGGCATATTGAGGCGGGAGGTTTACGTGTGAGTGGGTGTCTGGCGCTAGGCGCTGAAAGAGCGGAAGGTATAGCCTTTAACGAAGTGATACTCGACAGTACGATACTGAACGTCCACTGGCAAAGGGGCGGACCACAGGGGTTGGCAAACCAAAGGGAAGTCGCGGGCAGGGATACGCACGAAGCTTCATGCGGTGATAGCGAGCGGCGGGCATCTGGCTGAAGGGTTTTGACTGGCGGACAGATCACTGAGGTGGCGGTTGACACGGAGCTGAGCGAAGCTATAGCCGGCTGTGCGGTTATAGCGGATCGTGGATATGGCGCTGAGGAGTTTCGTTGTGAATGCATGCTTATTGGCCGAGCTGCGCCCCTTATCGTCATTATCGTTGGTGCCTATCAATTATCCGGTCATATTTTCTGTTTTCTTCTTCTAATAGCTGCAAACGAATCTTTTCACGTTCCAGCTTTAGTTCTAACGCCCTTTTCTCTTGCTTGAGCTTTTTGCCCTTATAGGCAAAAAAGCATATAACACCCGGCAAGCCAATAAATACGCATAATACCTCGAATATCTCTGTTATATCCATTAAATTATCCTTATTGTTTTATTTTTATAATCCAGAATAACAATATTATCAAGAAACAGTATGTTCCCCGTGATGCCCCATATACCCTCTGACACAATAAAATCATCGGTTGAGCCGAAGGTATTATAATATACTGTTTTTCCTTTAAGACTTTTTCCACAGATAGACACGTCCTTTACAATTTCATGCCCATTGAGCGTAATATCCGT
The DNA here is from genome assembly GCA_031267685.1 of Treponema sp. GTDB lineage: Bacteria > Spirochaetota > Spirochaetia > Treponematales > Breznakiellaceae > JAIRMT01. Next base: position 8,895 of record JAIRYV010000030.1, on the reverse strand, counting down.
TCCCCAACTGGTGGCGGTTCTGACATCCACGAGGCTGCCGCCAATGCTCAGGGCGTTTTCTTCTATGGTCAACAGGGGATAAACGCTGGAACCAGTGTCAAACATGAGCAGTTCCCGCTGCCCGTCTATCAGAAAGGGGAACAACATACGGTTATTCCGTATTTCGCCAGTTTCCGCTGCCACGGTCTGATATTCAAGCGGCATCTGTTCGGTAACGCAAAGACGCTGCGAAGGAAAATCAATGATCAGTATCTTGTCCTGAAAAATATCAGAGCCAATAGTGCCAATATCTATGTTCTTGTCCGAATCAAGCTCTTCCGCCAGAACCTGCTCTCCGAAATTCCCGTATTTAAATATACGAAGCTCATCAAGAACAACGTCTCCAAACCTAAGGCTGATGGGATAGAAGTATGAAAAATCCGCTATCCTGTCGAGCTTGCCCGCCAGAGACGGGTAAGCTTCAAGAAAAGGTGCCAGGGCGTTTTCATAAAACAAGGAAACATTGGCCCCTAAATCAAACTGCATCGTGAGTTTGCGCGGTATATCATCAATAGTGACTGACAGATATATTGCGCTTTTATTAGGGTCAGACCAGTGAAAAGGTATCCATGAGGCCGAAGTTTCCGCCCTTGCCTCGTGGTCAGTCCAGCTTTTCGCCGTTTTGCAGTCTGCAAAAAGAAACACCGCTACTATAGCGCTGCTTAATAAAACCATACGTTGTTTGTTCATGCTTCCTCCATCAGGCGCTTAAAGCCGTTTTGCCAGGGTTTTCCGCGCTACTTTGTCCATATTCCGCAGCGAAGAATAGCTGCTTTCATATACAATGTCAAGACGCTGGATAATGCCCGGAAGCGAATTTTTCTTGTTGCTTATCTCCGCCTTTTTCATAAGCAGATACGTTTCCCGCATAGACCCTGACAGCGCTTTATAGGTCGCAAGGTTTCTGTCATAAACCGGAGTGCTTATACCCAGCTTATCCCGCAGCAAGTCAAGCGTGGAAACAAGAATGACGTGATGTTCGTATAGCTTAAAAAGATTGGTCCCGAGCGACAGCGAGACTTCCGCATCCGGCGTGGAAATCAGGTCCGACAGAATTTCTCGCATCCCAATAAAACAGCCTAAACCAGTGTAGTTGACAAAGCGCTCTCCCGCCTCCCGTGTCTGTTCATACCGGACAAACTCTCGGCGATCGCCCGTATACTCCGCTTCCAGTTTTTTAAGCGCCATCATGATAAACAGCGTATCATCATACTGTACCGGACGGATTTTTATTGTGGTAAGCGGGTAAAAATACTGACAGGCCCGTGTAACCCGCTCAAGCGGATGTTTACGGTAATATGCAATGACACTTTTCACCGCCGCCAGAACTGTGTCGTATTGCAGCTCAAACACCTCAAACTTTCCTGTTTTTCCATTTTGGAGCGGGCTATAAAAGATATGCCTTTCTTTGTCATAGCCATACACAAGCAGTTCATGTATTCTGAATTCAGGATTATCAGTCAGCTTGCTGGTGTCAGCATCAATCATAACATAAGCGCCTTCATCTATCCATCGCTCAATATGGCTTGCCAAGTCTTGAGTGCCATAGTGTTCCAGCGGGAGATTTTGCTGATCCAGAATATCATAGTAAGGTATTGCATACCGGTTTAACCCGTCTCCAAAATGGATATGCCCGTTCCAGTGCATGAACACATCATAATGGCTAGCAATCCACTCACGGCCAGATGGAACAGTCCCAATAATACTGGTCCTGAAAAAATTCCAGCATTCAGACGTTATGGCTGCGTCTAGTTTTATCGGCAGTTGTTTCATATTTTACGCTCCTTTGAGAAAAATTTAATGCTTGTCTGATACAGCGCCTCTGGCCCTGCCTCCTCATCAAGTACATGACACGGAACGCCCAGGGCCTCTTCCACCGTGCCTTTGAAAATACCCAACACATCAGACCCTATCAGGTGTTTTGCGCCGGAGATAATGCCCCACTCGCTTGTATATCCCAGAGGAAATAAACTACAAGCGACAACCGTACATTTTGCTAAGGCTTCTATGCCGGACACTGTTCTTTTTATGTCCTCGATCTTGTCATGGGGATTGATGCAGAGTATAACCGCGTCAGGCCGAACCCCAAGCAGAAAATCAATACAAGTGAGGGGAAAATTATCAATGCGGCTGTAGTTTATCGGTATCACGCCGGATTGTGCGCCTACCAGTAACATATCATAGTTTTTACGGTCCATATTCGCCATGCAGTAGTTAAGGTACTGAACACAGGTATACGGGTTGAACGGTATATTGCCATGATACCCGGAAGGATAAACCTGGTCCATGCCGAACAGCAGGCTCTCCGGCTCGGTTCCTAGTTGCCCCAGCGCGTACCCGTCGCGCAGGAAGCGCTTGCGTAATTCCAGCTGCAGGGTGAACTTGCCCTGCTGACTGGACGTGCCGAATACGCCCAGCACTGGCGTCTTGAGCAGATACATCTTGCCCTGAGTATCAGGCATGGCTTCCGGCTTTATGGCTGGATAATAGAGCCCCAGACCATTGCCAGCAAACGCGGCACAAAGCGTTTCGTCAAACAGTTCATCGTCAAAGCTGAATATGTTTTTCTTATGTTCAAGACACTGATCAATAAGACGCTGCCGTATCTGGGTTTTGCTAAAAAACTCCAGCTCCTGCGTATGCCCCAGTATGAGCGTATCAAAATCATCCCATGAACAAGCGTCACTGTTTTGCACTGTATATTCATATATCTTTCGGCCAGTATTGCCGGAAAGTTTCAGGTCAAAGACCCCGGCAATCTCAAAAGGCAGCGAGTCGGAAAAACGGAGAATACTGCTTGTTTCTTTGTTAAAGGGAAAAACAGCAGCCCGTTTTATACGGGAATACCATTGAAAGTCAACTTCCTGCGCTGCATTTTGCACTGGCAGCACACCGAGAGCAGCCTCTTTCACGCGCAACAAGACTTCATCCGGCAGCGTTCCTTGTTGAAGCGCGTTTGCTACAAACGCGGACAGATACGCGGCGGCAAAACTTGTTCCCTGTGTGATAATATAGGACTTATTCAGCCATGCAAGCCGCTGATTGCCACCCTTTGCCTGAACATTGATAACGCCGTGCGCGCTTACAAAAATAAACTCATTGTTCTTTTGGCATTGCGGCGAAGCGTCAACACCAATAACCATAGGAAATGCCGCGGGATATGAGACATAACCCGCATTGTCAAACGCAGAAACAATAACACTTCCCCGTTCCCTGAACGCCGCGCATAGCCGCTCTAGTTCAGGGGAATACTGACGGACGCCCAGACTCATGTGAATAATGTCAAAGTGTTCGCCCGATTCCAGAAGCGTGGACAGAATCGCGATATATCGATTAACCGGAATAGACAGCGCGTCCTCAAAAAGCACAAAAGAGGAAAGCGCACAGTCCTCAGTGTTCTTCACAAGAATACCCGCAATAGCCGTGCCATGTCCTTGGTTTGGCTCATACACAGCGCGTACAAGCCGCTTGTCTCGATAAACAAACTGCGGAATCTCCTTGCCTTCAAACACAGGATGACTGAGATCAATGCCTGTATCCAACACCGCAATCTTAATTTTTTTCATCAGTATTTTTCTCCTCGTAAAATTGGGCTTGCATGGTAAAAAGCTCATGGTAAAGCCCGTGTTGTTTCACTAGTTCAGCGTGAGGGCCATGTTCCACCAGTTCCCCGTTTTTGAACACCGCTATCGTATCACAGAACTGGGCGCTGGAAAGCCGATGCGAGATAAACACGGTCGTTTTACCAGTCGCCATCTTACTGAAGTTCATGTAGATTTCATATTCAGCGCGGGGATCAAGCGCGGCGGTCGGCTCGTCCAGCACAATAACCGGCGCGTCTTTCAGGAGCGCCCGCGCCATAACAATCTTCTGCCCTTCCCCGCCAGACGGCTCAAAGCCGCTTTCGTCAAGCATCTTGTAAATAGGCGTGTCAAGCCCTTTTTCAAGCCGGTCCAGCTTGTCTGAAAACCCGCTCCGCCGCAGCGCCTCCAGAATCTTCGCATCCTCAATAGTGTGTCCAAGCGCCACATTATCCCGCAAAGATGCAGCAAACAGCGCAAAGTCCTGAAACACCACTGAAAAGGTTTTTACATAAGCATCAAAGTCATAGTCCTGAATGTCAACCCCGTTTAAGAGAATGACGCCTTCGGTCGGACAATAGAGACGCATAAGCAGCTTGATGAACGTGGTTTTTCCCGCGCCGTTTTCACCCACCACCGATAACTTTTGACCTGCTGGAATAATAATGCTGATATGCTTTAAGGTAAAGGCTTCCTGTCCAGGATAGCGGAACGACACATCGCGAAATTCCAGCGCGGGCGGCGCTTTAAGCGCTATCGGCAGATGCTTGCCTTCCCGCTGACGCTTAGGCATATTCAGGAACTTGTCTACTGCGTCGTAATAATCACTGTAGCGGCGTATGTCAATAATATCATTCATAACCTGCGTCATTGCACCGGAAAAAGCATTGATGGCCGCAAGATACATGGTAAAACTGCCAATGCCAAACTTACCGCTCACCACGCCGTAGATCAGATAGCCGTAAGCCACGCCCTGCTGAATAAACGTAATGCCATTGCTGAACAACTGCGTTTTCAAGTTGTTATTCCACCAGCTTCTGGCAAAGCCATAAAAAGCGTTCATCGCCTCTTTGAGCTTTTTTAAGCCCCATGTTCCTATATCATTGATACGGATTTCTTTTGCATAATGGTTGTCTGAAAACAGATTGCTGTAATAGCCGCTTCTTCTTTGAATGGGCGGGAGTTTCGTCTGCAATTCAACATTAACCTTCTTGATTTTTGAATTAAACAGGGTAGTAACAATGATTAAGACAATAAAGATAAGCAGAACCAGCGGGTTAAGGAGTGAGATGATAGCCATGATGCCGGCAAGGGTTATTATCTGACCCGCTATATTCTCGGTCTTCCTCAGTATCGCGCCAAAACCATAGCCATCAGCTGATAAGAACCGGTTTGCTTTGGCGCCAATATCCAAAAACGACGCGGACTCAATATGCTCAAGGTCAGCCTTATACAAATTAGTGCTTAAATCAAGCAGCCAGCCATCAGCAACGCGCAGTTGGGCCATTTCAAACCGCGATTGAAAGAAGTTCTCCAGGGTATTGCCAAAAAGGGCGCAGAGCAGCAGGGCTGATACAAAAAACACGATGCGCCCGAGATCATGAGCGCCGGTCAATTCATCGAGAATAAACTTGGGAAACACAATGCCTGCAAAGGGCAGAACGCCGCTTAATATACAGAGCGCCGCTAAAAAGAATAGGCTTGATTTCTTATGCTTCCAATAGATTCCTATTAAAAAGCGCAGTCCAACAAACCAGTGTTTGCCTATCTTTGTCTTCACTACTCTTCCCTGCCTTTTCGTATAGAGATACCATAAAGCCTGAAGGCGGAGCGATAAATGTTCCACACTCCAAACCTCGCTTGCCTATCCATTTAACCCATCAGTCTTTTGGGCATACCTGATTGACTTTCCCTTTCTTGCAAAAGAAAATGTTGATGTTCTTCTCCGGTTTATCAGGCTGTTTACCGCCGCACTCAGACGGATTTTCTGTACAGCCCCGTATGTTGAACCATGCTTCATTAGCATAGGCAACAACACTGATGTCAATGTCGTCAGTCTCCGGCTTATATAAAGTCTTTTTCATACCTTACCTCCTTAGATACATTTTATTGTCATAGAACTATCCCGAAAAACAGAAACTATGTATCGAGACATCGTCTAGCTCAACGCGGACAGTAGCCGTTGTTGGGACACTGACGGTCACTGCCAAAACAAAGAAACAAGTCATGCGATCTCGGTCTCTTACCACATTTGACGTTGTCTTTTTTACCAGCGCCTGGTTTTGTACACACAAGCCAGTTGAGACAAGCTTCGTTGGCATAGAGATTGACGTTGGTATCGTCAGCCTCCGGCTTATACAAAGTCTTTTTCATGCTTTACCTCCTTAGATAAATTTTCTTGTCATAGAACTATCCCGTGATAGGACTTACTTGCAGACCTTATCGAGACAAAGAAAATTATGCGATTTCGGTCTCTTAGGACATTTACCGTTTGCTTCATCATCGCCCGGTTTTTTACATAAAAACCAGTTGATACAAGCTTCATTAGCGTAGAGATTGACGCCAATGCCTTCCGTCTCCGGCTTATATAACAATACTTTCTTCATATCTACCTCCTCGTATAGAGACAGCTTGAGGCGTGAAGGCGGAGCGAGAAACGCTCCGCACTCCAAACCTCGCTTGGCTGCATAACCCACGGGTTAACGGATTAAAAATTAATCACCCGTTTAATCCGTTATCACTTTCTCGGACATACAATATTTCTTTTTCCATTTCCGTTTTTGCAGAAAAAATCAATACCTTTATCAATCGGCGGATTCGACGGCTTCTTACAGACAGGGTTGTCACTTTTACTGTCTGAACAGCGCCAGTCGATAAATGCTTCAGCAGCATAGACAGCGACATTGACGTCAAGGTCGTCATTCTGCGGCTTATATAGAGTCTTTTTCATACCTTACCTCCTTGTTAAATTTTGCTTTCTCATATATAACAGCGAGGTTTGAAGCGCGGAGCGAGAAACGCTCCGCACTCCAAACCTCATATCACTCTCTTGGGCATACCTGATTGTCGTTTGTTTTCGGTTTTTTGCAAAAAAAATCGAACCCCTCAGGCCACGGATTCTTAGTGCAGCGGTTGCCACACCCCGATGTATTTTTTGACTTTGAACATCCCCAGTCGATAAATGCTTCATTAGCATAGGCAACAACACTGACATCAATGTCGTCATTCTGCGGCTTATATAACAACGCTTTTTTCATATCTACCTCTTTCGCTTGATGCAAAATGTTTTTAAAAGTATCCAATAAATTTGTATTTACCGGATACACCAAGTCCAAGTACACAGACACCTTGTCTCACACCAGAATTCAGCGACGTCGTAAACGTCATTGATGTAGGACAACACTACCACTCAAGGACAATAACCATTGCATGTCGGGCAATTGAGATTAGGGCTACACCCAAAATCAATAAAGCTACAGACTTCATTGACATAGAGACAGACGCTTACGTCTTCCGTCTCCGGCTTATACAAAGCTACCTTCATACCATACCTCCTTATTAAGTTTTTTTACTATAGAGCTTTCGTGAAAGCAAAAGTTGTTTTCACGAAAAGCCCGGAAAAAACGATCACCGACAGCGCGTCTTTTCCCAAACAAGCGCTTATCATCCCGCGAAAAAAGTTCGGGGTTAAGATAATCGCTTGCTAGTATGCAACCTACGTCCCAAGCAGAGACTCTATCATAGTACATATACCCTCCAGCGTCTGTTCAGGACCAATTATTGAACTCAGATGTTCGTCTGGAATAGCAACACCAAACGCCTGTTCCAAGCCAACCAAAAACATCATGTAGGTCATTGAGTCCTGCACATAGTCGTTGATCAAAAAGTCTTCACCCTTATCAGCAAAAATACCCAGGCTCTCAAGACAGCCGATTACTTTTTCTCTTATCTCCATCCGTTCCACAATAAGCTCCTTTTAGGCATACTCTTTCACATAGTCACTGTTTGAGCGATCAAAAAGCGTAAGAACTGCGTCAAGCGACGAAAACTCAATACTGCAATTCGCTTCACCAGACGCCTCGTCAAATACTCTCGCGGGACAGCTACGATTCTGGCACAGCGCCCATGTCGTACACGATGCGCATTTCTCCGCTTTCTTTACAGGCTGGGCAAGCCATCGGTTCAGCTTGTCATAATCAAGGAGCAAATCTCCGGTCCCGCTGATCTTGCCCAGGTGGTTATACTCCGCATCAAATCTGACCGTGCATTTATAAATAGCGCCATCACTTCCCAGAATAAAGGAATTCCGATCAGCAGCATAGCATATTGGATTACCCATGAGATTAAAGGTATCGGTCTGACTCAGTTTTACTCCGCTGTTCAACAGTATTGTGTATACCGTGTCCAGAGACTCCGCCAGATCGTCTTTTATGCCCTGAACCCGCTCTCCGCCCCAATCGCCCGCCAGACGGAAAAGAAAACTGAAACGCGGATCATTGCCGAATTCAGCGGCCATAAAAGCGCCATACTCCTCTAAGCGGGAAAGCTGCGGCTTAGTGATATTCGTCCGTATCGCAATATTAAGCTGCCTTGCTTTCACCTGATCGCGAATTCCTCTTAGATTGGCGATAATCCGCTCAAAGGTTGGCCCTCCATTGACAAGGGTGCGAGTCTGATTATGGTTTTCAGCCATGCCGTCCAGCGTAATCTGAAAGTGCGTAACCTTACAGCGCAGCATACGCTCCATCATGGGAGTATCCAGCAGATAGCCATTGGTGGTCATATTCGCAGTATAAGGCTTCCGCCCCTGGGTGCAGAGGTCTATGACTGCCGTTGAAATGCGCTCAATTTCTTTGGCAGCAAGCAGGGGTTCCCCACCAAACCAGCCCATCGAGACGCCGGTATAGTTCCGCAGGTTCTTCCTTATATATTTTATAAAGGCGTTGATAACATCATCAGTTATATTACCTCTCTCAAATTTCTCATAACAATACGAACACCGAAAGTTGCACTGTTCAGAAGCGAGAATAATTGGACTCAAGACACTGCTGTGTCTTCTGGCAGTATATTGGACGTCCGCCGCCAATTCTTCATGACAGGTGTCATCAACAAAGAAGCCGTCACCAACAAGGCTGGCAAATAACGGGCTGTCAGGGGTTTTACCCTGCTTGACCGCGTGCTGAATATTCGTGAGTTCCAGCGGATTCATAACCCGTCCAATCATGTTTGTCAGATAATTGTAGATCAGCGTGTAGCCATCTTGGGGCAGGCAGTG
>JAIRYV010000049.1 GCA_031267685.1 Treponema sp. | reverse complement strand
TTTCCGGCTTCAAGTGTCTGAAGGGTGAACAATTATGCGGGCAAGATAGAGACGATCAACGAATCGTGGCACATCTACCGCGACAGCGATGTGGTTTTTTGATAAAGAATGGCCACGTTCAGGACCGGGCAATCCCCACCGCTGGTCAAATACCGATGCTCTTTATCAGAACGAATGGCGCGGCGCCCTGCCCGCTACTTGATTGTACGTTTCCTTCCATGATATAAGATATAAGGGTTATTCTGAAATGGTCTCCTTGAGAAGCGGCTTATCAGAAACAGGGAAACCTTGTCTGAGCAGGCGGAAACTTCGTTTCTGATGACTATCTGGGATGCCTGAGTGTGCCGAAACAGGCGCCAAGCGATAGGCATCCTAACACTACGGTGTAGAGACTCCCAGCATAATCAGTATCTGCCAGAGTGCATGAGGGTGTTTCTGGTTATGCGTGTGTGGCGCAGGGCGTTCTTCGCCTCGTTCTGGTCGGTGGTGGCCCGCTTTACTACGCCAAGTGGCGCGCCAGGGCGGGTCATGATGGGTTATTTCCCATAAACACCACGCCGCGAATTGTCTGTAGACGCCGTATACATCGGCAATGATTCGCTATTCCGATTCTTGAAATTGTCAAAATATGATTCCCCATAGTCATGGTCAGAAGAAGCAAAGGAGTAAAAAAATGCCGCCGTCCAAAGGAGGTAAACGACGGCGGCAAGGAAAATACGTTGTCAAGCAGCTTGACAACTCTCCACTGCCTAAAGGCAGTGGAGAGTTGCTTCGACGATACACACCCGATCGTACTTAGTTTTCGCACAACTCCCTTTTGGGTTCTTTGACGGCGCTTCCAAGTCATGCTCCGGGTCTTACGGTATCTCCACAAGTATCGGCAAGATTGCCGCAATTCCCGTGTGTTCTACAGTATAGTATTGAGTATAGCGCTAGTTGCTTGATTATGCAAGCCCCAAGGTAAAAATCTTAAGGATTTTTTGCGCTTTATATCCCTATACCTAAAGTAAAAATGTGCCTCACCATTTTTCTCATTTGTGCTATCTACAGGCGTACCGGAAGTGCCGTGTATGAAGTTGTGGGTCAAGTTTTAGTCTAAACCCAGGTCTTTACGGCGCTTTCGGTAAAGCCGCTTCTTTTATAGCACGTCCATCAAGTTTTACCCAGCAGGTAACGGTCGATCACATCGGCAACGCCGTCATCGTTGTTGGACTTCTCGGTAACTATAGAAGCGATGTTCTTGATACGCTCGTCGCCATTCGCCATGGCAACACCAATGCCAGCCCAGCGGATCATGGCTTCGTCGTTCATGGAGTCGCCAACAGCAAGCACTGCCTCGCGGCTGATACGGATCATTTCCGCCAGCTTCTCCAGCGTGGTTCCCTTGTTGGTCTGCGGCGGCAAAACCTCCAGAAAGTAGGGCTTACTCGTAAAAAGTGTTATATCGGAACCAATGTAGGTACGGAGCAGACTTTCCAAGGGGGCAAGTATCATAGGATCGCCTGGTATAATGAGTTTGTGGCAGCCGGCGGCTACCATATCACGGAAGTTTTCGACAACGACCTGCCGAAGGCCAGTGAGCTTCTGGTCGTAATCGGTAAACTCATTGGAACGGGACACATACATGACATCGTCTTCGTAGAGCTGTACTGGAAAGCTTTCAGCTGTTGCGAGGTCATACGCGATGAGCGCCACTTCCGGCGGGATACGGATATCGTAGATGATTTTACCCGTATGGCTTTCCTGGATGAGCGTCCCATTGTTGCAGATCAAATACCCGGGGCGTTTGTGCATACCCAAAACCCGAGCAAACCGTTCAATGGCAGCCGGAATCCTGCCGGAAGCCAGTACAACAACGACACCTGCGGATTGTACCCGTTTAATCGCGCTCCTCGTCCGGTACGAAATGCTCAAATCTGACCGGAGAAGGGTATCGTCTAAGTCCAAAGCTATCATACGTATTGAAGTCATGTTTGTAGTATACTCTTTCACTACCTACTATTCAATGGTATAGATTCAAATTTTTATGCGATTTAGGGGTGTACCGATTGCCCTATTTCATCATTTCATGCTAGATTTTTTTAGATTTTCTAAAGGAGGCGCTATGGCGTTTGCTCTGCATAGTTATCCGGTGGTATACCGGTCGAAGTTCAAGAAAGACAGCGGGTGGGAGGCGGAATACCTCGAAAAGCCTCACAGAACCGCGCAGGAAGAGGCCGCAATGGAAGAGGCGGAACGGGATGCGCTCACGACTTCCCGTAACTTCTATGATGATATGCCCCTTGTCAATTACACCACCCAGTATGGGCTTGGTTGTTTTGAGGGTCTCAAGGCTCTGCCCCAGAAAGATGGCGGCCTCGCCATCTTCCGGCCTGACCGGAACGCGGCGCGGTTCTACCGCTCCATGAAGGGGTTGTATATGCCGCCCTTCCCAGAGCCCGATTTCACCACAGCCTGCGTGGAAGTCGTGAAACAGAACGCCCGACTTGGTTTCCGGCTTGCGTACAAGCAGGAGTGGGAAAAGGACTCCTTCATGAGCGCCGACTCCATCTACATCCGCCCCTTCACCTATGCTGAAGGCGGAATTGGCGTAAACGCAAGCTATGAGCCTTGGGTCATCATCGTTTGCTCGCCGGTGAGTGCCTACTTTTCCAGCAATAGCTCCGACGCGGTGATTACTGAACGCATCCGTGCCACGCCTAAAGGTACGGGCTGGATCAAGGCTATTTCAAACTACGTTATATCCATGCTTGCAAAACATGAGGCACAGGAAGCGGGCTTTATGGAATGTATCTATCTGGATGCGACCCATCGCAAGTACGTTGAAGAAGGTTCGTCCTGTAATATTTTCTTTCGGCTCACGTCAGGTGAACTGGTAACGCCGGAGCTGGGCGACACGATTCTTCCTGGCATCACCCGTGCCAGCATCATTGAGCTTGCGCGGGATCGCGGTGTCAACGTGTCGGAACGCAAGGTTGCTATTGAAGAAGTTTTGTCTGAAGCCACTGAGTGTTTTGTCAGTGGAACTGCTGCTGGTGCCACACCCATTTCCTCCTTCACCTATCAGGGTAAAAAGGTAGTCTTTGGCAATGGCAAAACCGGTGAGCTTACCGCTGAACTGCAAAACACGCTCAAGGGCATACAGTATGGAACTCTGCCTGACACCAAAGGCTGGATGGTTAAAGTCTTATAAGCAATGCAGGCAAAGATGTTTTATCTCAAACATCTTTGCCTACGCTTTCCCATGCTGAGAAAACCTGCCTTGCCTATCATTCTGAGCGCCGCTATACTCAAAAGTATGAAACTGTGGGTGAAGCAGGAGAATAAGTCTTTCACGTGCGCCGTGCCGGTGAAGCTGAGTTGTCTCCTGCCAATGCTTCTTTTGCTTGTTATCTCCTGTTCCAGAAGCAGCCTGGTGGTGGAATCTATTGCCCAGTCGTCTGGCACTGCGGTGCTACTCCAGGAAGCACAGCCGCTCGGTACGGCAGTTCCAGAGAAGGCGCCGATGCCAGAACCTGTTCCAGAGCCTCTCATAGAGCAGATGTTAGAGCTTGCGCCAGTGGCTGTGCTTCCTGACTGGCCTCAGCCACTGGCCATCATAAAAAGTGGGGAACATCCACTCTGGTTTGAGTTGATCGATGGCGTGTCCGAGACCGGTCTTGATGGAATTAGGCTATTTACCACGCCTGCCAACGCCATGCTCAATGATTTTGTTCCCTGGCCTTTGGCGCGGAACGTCAGCGCCATGCTGCTCCAGGACGAGCGCCTTGTTCTGGCTATAAACCGCGAAGGTTTCTTAGTCGTGGAAGCGGCCCCACCGACGATACCACAGGTCGCTGATCTTGCCCTGTATCGTATAGCGAACCGCGCATATTGGGATAAGTACACTGTTGACGCGCTCTTTTTGTTTGAGGGAAGCCCGACAGTCTTGCTCTACCGCGATAGTTTCTTTATTAATCCCACGGTGAATGTCCCAGACCCCCGTTCCTTTGCCCTGATACCTGGTAATACCAGTCCGCTGGGGCTGGAGATTCCGGCCTTCAGCCCCTTTCCCGACGCTGATGTCTGGGATTTGGACAGTTTTAGGCAGGGAGCTGAGGGCGCGTGGTATTTTCGGGGACTTCAACAGAACCAGTCCAAGATTCAGTATTTTTGTGCGCAGAGCCTGCTTATGCCTGCCGGGACTGTTTCACTCGGCGTGTTCATGAATTCGGCGAGTCCTGAAGTCCTGGATGCTGCCCCGCCTGTTCTGGGTGCGGCGCTGGAAGCCGCGTTTGAGCGGAGCGGCAGGTTCAAACTGAACATCGCCGCGATCATCAGTCCTGACTTTGCCTATCCCCGCCACTTTTCAAGTGGGGCAGATAACATAGACAACCTTGTCGAGCTTTCTGGTTATATGACGGACAACATTGCAGTGGCGCTTTTGCCTGATGGCTGGGGCGTCGGTGCCTGTATTGATAGCAACAGGATACGTGTTACGCAGTTTTCCCTGCCTGCGCTTCCCCAAGGCTTTGTGTACACTGGTGTCGGCCCTGCAGGAGACAGCGCACTCGTCGTCTCATGGGAAGAACAGCAGGACTTAGGCATCGGCGCCGCGGGCTTCATGCTTATCAAAACGCCAGAGTTCTAAACAGTAAGATAGCAATTTTGTCAGAAAGCCCATGCCTAAAGCAGGGGCTTTACGGCTATTTTGATAACAACTATGATACTGTTCATAACAAAACAACAAGGAGCAAAGTTATGATTACACGAAATCCCTGCATAGCGAACATCAAGGCAGGGTATCTTTTTCCTGAAATAGCCAGACGGCGGCGGGAATTCACCACAGCTCACCCAGATGCTAAGATCATCAGCTTGGGCGTGGGTAACACCACCGAGCCAATCTTGCCGCACATTGGCTGGGGGCTTGTGGAAGGGGCGCGGCAACTTGCCACGCCTGAAGGGTATTCAGGGTATCAGGACGAGGGGCTGCTCAGTCTGCGGAAGCGTATCTCACGTGTCTTTTATAAGGAAGATTTTGATGCTGACGAGGTGTTTATTTCAGACGGAGCCAAGTGCGATATTGGCAGGTTGCAGCTTTTGTTCGGTGCTGGAGCAAAAGTCGCGGTGCAAGACCCATCCTATCCAGTATATGTGGATGGCTCGGTGTTGAGCGGAGCTGCAGGCCGCTGGAACGGCACGGGTTACGCGGGCATCACCTATCTGCCCTGTACAGCTGAAAACAACTACTTCCCGGATTTGGCGGCCTTGCCTGAACATGGGCTTCTCTACTTTTGTTCGCCGAATAACCCTACCGGAGCAGTGGCGACACGGGGGCAGCTTGAGGCGCTCGTAAAAGGGGCAAACGCAAAGGGTCTTGTCATTATTTTTGACGCGGCATACAGTGAATACATCCGTGATCCCGCGCTTCCCAAGAGCATCTTTGAGATTGAAGGGGCAAAAACCTGCGCCATTGAGGTCAACTCTTTCTCCAAGCCCGCCGGCTTTACTGGTGTGCGTTTAGGCTGGACAGTCGTTCCGAAAGACCTCAAGTACGCGGGTGGCGAAAGTGTCAACGCGGACTGGGCGCGTATCTGTGGCACGATCTTCAATGGCGCGTCAAACATCGCACAGGCTGGCGGGCTGGCGGCACTGGATGACGAGGGGCTGCTGGAGATACGCCAGCTCTGCGACTTTTATTTAGGTAACGCAAAACTCATCCGCACTGCGCTATGTGATCTAGGCATAGCCTGTGTTGGCGGCGAAAACTCGCCCTACGTCTGGGCGCGGTTTCCTGGCAGGGATAGCTGGGACGTATTCGCGGAAATACTCGAAAAGTGCCATGTTGTTACTACCCCGGGATCTGGTTTTGGACCAGCGGGTCAGTCCTTCATCCGCTTTTCAGCCTTTGGCCACCGCCTCGATGTGGAAGAAGCGTGTAAACGGCTTGCCAGTTTAAAGAGTTAGAGTCCCCTTGCCGTTGCTGAATATGGGATGGTTAATTGAAGTAAAACCATACCTCCTTACCTTATACATAGGGAGGCATTAGTTTGATTGATAATTTTGATCCCCTCACTGATACGGTACAGCGGTTCTTTGGGCTGCCCTACCTTTTCCCCTATCAGCGTCTTGTCATTTCAAACATTCTTGAGGCCGCAACAGCAGTGGGTATCCCAATTCACTGGCCGCAGGAAGACCAGGACATGGCGCAGGCGTGGGAAAGCGACGAAGGTCTGGAACGGGAAAGCTGCGGCTTACAGATCATCATACTGCCCACTGGCGCGGGTAAATCGCTCTGCTTTCAGGTTCCAGCAATGTTACTTGGCGGGGCAACGCTGGTTATTTATCCCTTGCTGTCGCTTATGGCTGATCAGGAGCGGCGGCTGCGGGAACGTGGTTTCACACCGCTTGTTCTGTGCGGTGGACAGGCCGCTGAACGGGATGCAGTATGGGAAGCGGCACGTTCTGGCAAAAGCCGTTTCATCATCGCTAATCCAGAGGTACTGCTTTCTGGGCAGGCAATGGATAAGCTCGGAACCCTCGGCATTGTTCATGTGGTGATTGATGAAGCGCACTGTGTAAGCGAATGGGGCGAAAGTTTCAGACCCAGTTACCTTGAAATCACGAAAATCATCAGGGCAACAAAAGCGCCGCTTGTCAGCGCCTTCACTGCGACCGCATCTACGCTGGTTCTGGAGAAAATCGAGCAGTATGTGTTCGATGGGCGCATGGCGCGTAGGATCATTGGAAATCCCGACCGTAGTAACATCAGTTACGCGGCACAGGGCTGTATTCTGCGTGACTTAGCGGTGCGCGACCTTATCATCAGAAACGAGCGTCCTGCCATTGTGTTCTGTTCCTCGCGTACTGGCACGGAACAGCTTGCCCGCTATCTGCGCAGCCAATCGCAGGACGACCAGTCGTGGCGCGATTCATCGCAAGGCGCTGCGACAGATGCATGTACAGACACTTGCGCTGTAAGTTCACCGCCGCTCTTACCTGCTGATGTCCGGTTTTATCATGCGGGGCTGACTCGCGATGAGAAGCGTGATGTGGAGCAATGGTTTTTCAACAATCCACGCGGCGTTCTTGTTGCGACCTGCGCCTATGGCATGGGCGTTGACAAGGCGGATATCCGTACTGTGATCCACCGCGACTGCCCACCTTCGGTGGAAGCCTATCTTCAGGAATCTGGCCGCGCTGGACGAGATAGTCTTCCCTCCAAGTCTATTTTGTTATGGGGACCCGATGACGAGCGGCGGTTCACCCGCGCTGCATCGGAAATGGAGCATCAGCGTTTTGCGGCACTGTTTACCTATGCCCGCGACACCAGCGTCTGCCGCCGTCGCGCCTTGCTTGACCTGCTCAACTATGATGGCGAAAACGAAACCCCTGTCTCAATGTGCTGTGATGTATGCGAGGGAAAAGCGCAGCAGAGCATGCGAGAAACGCCCCTGCTCGATTTTTTCAAACGCAATCGCCGTCGCTACACCATCACTCAGGCCGCCGTTATGCTGGCGAAATGTAAACACTACTCATGGACAACTGACGATGTTAAACAGGCGATACAGGGATTTATCAGCATGAAGCAACTTAAAGTCAGTAAGAACATCTTATGGAAGAACAAGCTGACCGATGAACATGGATAAAACAAGGTTGCAGATTGACAACTCCCCATGTCCTAGAGGAACTAACACCTCAGTCCTAGAGGAACTAACACCTCAGTCCTAGAGGAACTAACACCTCAGTCCTAGAGGAACTAACACCTCAGTCCTAGAGGAACTAACACCTCAGTC
>JAIRYV010000098.1 GCA_031267685.1 Treponema sp. | reverse complement strand
TGTCGCCTCATAGCTACAGCTATTGTCGCCTCATAGCTACAGCTATTGTCGCCTCATAGCTACAGCTATTGTCGCCTCATAGCTACAGCTATTGTCGCCTCATAGCTACAGCTATTGTGCCACCTTGTACGTGCGCTTTAGTATTATACATATACGGATATGAATCCGTCGCGTCTGCTTTTGCGGATGCGCAAACCTAACTGGGAGAAAATAATGAAAGACGTTTTTCTTACCTTCGCCAAGTATAACAGAGACGCAGACGCGACTGTGTTATCTATCCTCGACAAGCTGCCAAATGAAGAGCGGGAAAAGGAGTGCGGCAGCTATTACCATAGTCTCTCTGGATTGGTTCGCCATATCATTGGCGGAAATAGGTTCTTCTCTGGACTGTTCAAAGAAGCTATCACAAACAATGAGGCAGCACTCAAGGCGCTTGCCCCACTCGCGGCTGTCAACGTTCCTAAGGACATGCTCGATGAGACGCAGTGGCAGGAGGTGGTTAAAGCCTGTGAACTCACTGACGCCGCACTGGTGAGCTTTGTCGAGGCTCTGTCTCACGAGGACTTTAAGGTAATGGTCAAGGTGCTGTGGGGCAGCTCGTCGCTTGCCCTTATGCTTCAAAAGCTCATCGTACACGAAATCCATCACCGAGGACAGATTTCCCAGATTCTCGACGAACTCAAGATTGATAACGACTATTCAGGCATCAAAAGCGAATAAAGCCCTTTCCACGCAGGGCGCGGGGAGCGCGTTTTCACGGCGGGGTTATTATATCCGCCGTGAAGGCACGTGTTAAACGCCTAACATAAGCAGCGCCATAACCTTAGCGTCACCCAGGATGCTGCTGATAAGGGCGTATTCGTTGGGTTGGTGGGCGCTCTCGTCAATACGCGCCCAGACCACTGCCGCGATACCCTTGTTGCGTAACGGTGCAGCAACTGTACCGCCGCCAATGCCAATAGGACGGGTATCCACGCCATAGACCTCCTTCACAGCACGGGAAAGTCGGGTAACCAAATCCGCATCAGGCGGCGTAGACTGAGATTCCATGCTTTGCGGGGTGGTATAAGTAATGCTTACGTGGTGTTTGGCCTCAATCTGTGACTTTATGCGATCAATTTCAGCACGTACAGCCTTGAGCGGATAGCGGGGCAGAATACGCATATCCATACAGAACACGTCTTCACCTGGAATAGTGTTGATGTTAGGGACATTGGCTTCTTTCTTGGTCGGCTGGAACGTGGAATAATCCGACTCAAACAGCGGGTCATGGTCCGGGAAGGCGCGTGTCAGTTCCTCATGCAGGCTAACGGCAAGCTCCGCGCCAGCAAGAAAGGCATTGATTCCCTGATCAGGCCGAGAACCGTGGGTCTGAGCGCCTTTGGTAACAAAGCGCGCCCACAACAGGTTCTTCTCAGCTATCTCAATGATTTCACCCTTCGCATCGCCGCCATCCGGCACGAGTACCATATCGTCTTTGTTAAACAGATTGTTGTGCTGTTCGAGCAACCAGCGAATACCATAATGACTGCCCACTTCCTCATCCGCGACAAACAGTAGTTTCACGGTATGTGGCGGCGTGATACCCGCATTCAGCAAAGACAGCGCGGCCACTACTGAGGAACATAGCCCTTGCTGGTTATCCTCAACACCACGGGCAATGAGCTTGCCATCGCGCTCTATCACAGTCCACGGGTTACTGTCCCATAGAGACGCCTCTCCAGGCGGCACCACGTCAAGATGGCTCATAATCCAGACCCGCTTTGAATCATCTTTACCCGCGATAGTGGCCACGAGGTTGGGGCGTACACCACCTTTTGCCCGCGAATCTGGCGCATCATAGCGCTCAAGACAGGTGATGCCTTTGCGGGTGAGCCAGTCCTCCAGAAACACGCACTTGTCAAGCTCGCCCTCACCGTCTGAGTCTGGCGCTATTGCGGGACGACGCGTAAGTTCGGTCTCCAGTTCCTTGATAAGCGCGACGGCCTTATCAATGTAAGTAAACAGGTTTTTCTTTTCTTCCATACCATATAGTCCTTATATATGCCTGCGGTACGCTTCCCAGGTTGTACTGATAAGCGTATCCAAGTCTGAATGTTGCGCAACCCAGCCAAGTGTTTCGTGAGCGTACTGAGCCGAAGCAGTGAGTTTCGCTGGATCCCCGGGTCGACGACCTACGATTGTGGCGGGGACAGGCTTACCAGTGATGCGGCGGGCAGCCTCAAGTACCTCCAGTACAGACAGGCCTTTCTCACTGCCCAGATTGACTATGAGGCTCTTGTCTTTTGCCACCAGATAGTTCATGGCAGCCACATGGCCAGCGGCCAGGTCGCTCACATGAATATAGTCGCGGATACAGGTTCCATCAGGCGTGTCATAGTTATTACCAAAGACTTGCATTTCCGTGCGTATACCCGCCGCCACTTCCATAACCACAGGGAGAAGATTGGCAGGATTCTGCTCAAGGCCCGCGATACGACCCTTCACGTCGTAGCCCGCAGCATTGAAGTAACGAAGTGCGGCAAAGCGAATGTCTTTGAGCTTGTCATACCAGCCTAGAAAGCGCTCGATTTCGTGCTTGGTGAAGCCGTAGTAGTTTTCAGGCTTAGTCGGGTGTTGCTCATCAATAGGAAGATACTCCGGCTCACCATATACCGCCGCGCTTGAGGAAAAGACGATCTTGTTGATACCGACCTCAGCCGCCATGTTGAGGATGTTGACCGTGCCACTGATATTGTTGACCGAATACTTTTCCGGCTTAATCATAGATTCACCAGCAGCCTTGAACGCCGCGAGATGGATGAGGCCGTCAAAGCGTTTACTCAGCGCTGCCCGAAGCAGTCCGGTATAGTCCATAATATCGCCATAGATGAATGACGCTTCAGGAAAGAGGTTTTTCCGAAGCCCACTTGAGAGATTGTCGAATACCGTAACCGTATGTCCTTGATCAAGGAAGTCTCGCGCCACATGACTGCCGATATAGCCTGCGCCGCCAATGATAAGTATGTTCATGGGGCAAAGTATAGCAAGAACTGCTAGGTGCGGATAGGCAACACTGCGCCAAATTGTTACAGCTCGTAGAGCAGACTGGGGTCAGCTTTCAGTATGGCGCTGCGGAAGTCTTCATTGTTCCAGGGAAGTGAGTGCCAATACAGAAAACCGGTAAGTACCTGTAAAACTAGAGTGAGACAGAACACTATGCCGGCAAGCAAGAAGATGACTAGGGCTATGATTCTGAGTAGCTCTTTCCAGCTCATGACAAGACTGTCTTTGAGATACTGCTGTTTCAGTGTGTCCATAAACACAAGCACGGCAGCTTTGATGTAGCGCAGCATCACTGACGTGAACAGGCCGAACAGAACGCACAGAGTCAGCTTGAGCGCCGCAAAAAGCCATTCCCAGTACAGGTTCGCCATGTTTTCCATATTGACAAATATATACGTGGCATCCTGAACTCCAAGTACCTTGAGCGCGTTTTTCGCGTAGGTTTCGCTAATGCCCTGCTCCGGCGCGAGCAGAGCGATGATGGCGCTGGCATGAGCGCTCTGCGCATTATTAATAGAAGGAATGTAGATAACATTGTTCTCATCATCATCATCATATAGAACCCCGCTGACCAGCCAGATTTCTTTGTCCAGCTTTATGGTTTTGCCCACGATCTTGTTCGAGCCAAACAAAGTAAAGGCAGCGGTCTCGTTCAGAACCGCGTGTCTGCTTTTCGCATTCCAAGCCGCCTTAGTGAAGAACGCCCCGCTGAGAACCTGATAGCCCAGTAGTGCTGGATAAAGGCTGTTCGTCCCCACAAGCGTAACCTGACACTGCTGATACACGGTACTCGCGCTACTCAGGTCGCGCTGTTCATAGGTAAGCAAAAATTCATCCTCACAGAATTGTTCAATGGCATCAAGGTTGATGAGTGCCGGCGCGTAAGAACGCACAGGCTTGGCTAGAAGCAGCCTATGGTAATGGCCGCGTCCAGCAAGAAGCGCCATGATGAACAACGTGATAACAGTGAGGCTGAAAAGCGCAAGCCCACAGATACCCAGGGCGCTGGCTGGAGTGCTTCTAGTTTTCAAAAAAGTCCTCTTCATTGCTCAGGATGACAATATCGCCTGCGTGTAGGGCTTTGTCGCTTACCAGAATGAGTGGGTCAAAGAACGTGATGCCCTGAATGATGGCCGTGTTCTGGAGGTCCGAGTCCCCAATGTACACATCAAGCCGCTCAATAAGATACTCCTGACCCAGAATACCCGTGCTACGCTTTATGCGGTTAAGGTAATAGCCATCGTTGTCCTGATTCACTGCGCCACTGGGAACGAGTGTGTAAGACGTAGCGCTTTTCTTCTCAAAACGAATCTCAAAGGTTTCCCCCGCACTTATTTCCCCAGAGGCCACGCTTATACTTACGGTTTTGCCACGCTCCGATGGCTTTATGCGCGACACAAGTCCCGTAAACTCGTGGAAGGCATTGGAGAGAGAACAGGAATCCCCCTGAATGATAAAGTTGTTCTCAAGAGAGACAACGCAATTCACGGTGAATTCGTTTCCAACGCCAATCGAAAAGAACGGTGCGTTCTCAGCGACAAACTTGCCCTTTTCCACGTTCAATGCCTCGATCACACCGATGTACTCCGCATTTATAATCACATATTTCTCATAAGCCTCAATCGTCTCGCGGGATGATTCTGCGTCGAGCAAGAGGTTTTGCAACTCAAACTGCTTGGTCTGTAGGTCTCGCGTGAGCGTGTCGCGGCTTTCCTCATAGCTCAGGTAGAGCGCTGTGAGGTTGTTACGCGCCGTCTCAAGCTCACTGCGGCTGATGGCGCCGTACTGGTATGACAGTTCAGCAGTCTGAGCCGCGCTTTTTGCCTTGTATATATCAAAGTCAAGCGAACTTGCCGCGCCGGACTCTGTCCCGTTGAGCGCGCGTTCGACGCTTGCCAGCTTGCTCTGCGTAGCACGGATATCGCCCTGTAGTTTCTGGATGCTGTTTTCGATGCTCATAAGATGGCGCCTGGCATCGCTGGTCTTGTACTCCATGCGTAAGATGGGCTGACCCGCGCTCACGGTTTCTCCCTCTTTCACCAGCGTCTCCACGACTATACCCCCAACCACCGCGTAGAAAGTATCGAGTGTCGTCCAGTGTGCAATGCCCGAACTCAGTTCCAGCTTGTTCAGCGTTCCCCGAAACGGTTTTGTCGCAGCGACCTCCGGCAGGTTCCATGTGTAGATGGTTTTGGAGAAGAAGATAAGCACAAGTAACGCCGCGAGAAAACCCGCGCCAATCATAGTCTTGTTAAACATATAAGAGTTCTAACGCACCAATCTAAAGTTTAGCTGAAGTCTTGCCACTTTATGCAATGTATGAGTATATTTGGTGTGTCGCTCGTATGAGGGTTAATTTCACCGGGCCTGATGGCCGGTACCGCGCTGTTATGCGCAAAGGAGCTTTTATGAAAGGCGCTCGACCTTACATGGATTTGGGTACTCTCTTTGATGAGATCTTTGAGGCTACCCAAGATTTAAGTGACGAATTCCGTCGCAACTTCGATTGTCGTCCCGGAGGGCATTTCCATCCCAGAGGACCGTTTGGCGGCGACAAGGAACCATTTGGAGAGCATGTTGACTACTACCCCAACTACTCCTACCCGCCCATGAATGCGTACATGACCAGAGATCGCAGTCTCATCTTTGAGTTCGCCCTTGCTGGCTTTGACGAAAAGGACATAAGCCTGTCGTTCCAAGGCGACTACATGGTCTTCTCCGCCAAGCTGAGCGAGGATCAGAACCCCGATCAGGATGAGGAAAACGTCCGCTACTTCAAGCGTCGGCTGAAGATGAAGAATATCGAGAAGCAGAAGTACTTCGCACCCCTGGATAAGTACGCCCAGGAGCAGGTCAAGGCTGTCTTCAAAAACGGTATCCTCAAGGTAACAATACCGCCGAAAGAAGAGCCAGATCAGAGCGACGGCATCAAGATCGAGATCATCAGGGACGACGAATAGCATCCCCATGTAACGTTTCCACAAAGCGGTCTTTCATACAAAGGCCGCTTTTTGTATGATAGGGCTATGAATGAGAAACGTTTTACCGTATTAGACCTCATCAATATAGACCTCAACGATTACAACGCGCTTAACCTCCACTGCCTTGGTGGACGTAAGGGACTTAGTCGAGAGATTCGCGTTATAGACCTGAACCGCCCTGGTCTGACACTGTCTGGTTTCTTCGATTCCTTTGCCTTTGAGCGGATACAGCTCTTTGGCAAGGGAGAATCGCGTTACCTTGAAAAGCTGGCCACAAACGATAACCTTGAGACCATTGAACAGCTATTCACCTACCCTATTCCCTGTTGTATCTTTTCACACGGACTGTCGCCGGAACCAAAGTTTCTTGAGATAGCGGAAAAGGCCCAGTGCCCTATACTGCAAACTGACCTCAGTTCAACCGAAATCCATGTACGGCTCATGCGGATACTTGCCGATATATTCGCTCCAAGACAGGACATACACGGCGATCTGGTGGAAGTGTATGGATTAGGCATACTGCTGCTTGGGGAATCAGGCGTGGGAAAGAGTGAAACCGCCCTGGAACTCGTCAAGCGCGGACACCGACTAGTCGCCGACGATGTGGTAGACATACACTGCGTCAATGGGAACATACTCTTAGGCTCAGGAGCAAACAAGATCGTTGGTCATCACATGGAGATACGGGGCATTGGCATCATCAACGTTACGCACCTCTTTGGCGTTGGCGCAATCCGCGAGCGCAAGCAGATACAACTCATTACTAAGCTTGAGGAATGGGACGCAAAGAAGAACTACGACCGCTTTGGCGAGCGCGAGCAGTTCATGGAAGTGCTGGGGGTCAACATTCCTAAAGTGGAGATTCCAGTACGGCCCGGCAGAAACGTACCTATCATCATAGAAACCGCAGCCATGAACGAGCGCCTCAAGCAGATGGGGTATAACGCAGCAAAGGAATTCAACCAAAACATTCTCAAGTGGATAGAAAGTGATCCCGTGCGTTCAGTATACTTTGGAAATGAAGACATCATTTAGGCTATGTTTAATGGCCGGTTCTATAGAAAATAAGTTCATAAAAGGAAGTCTAAGATGATAGAAAGAGTTGTAACAGTATCCAATCGTGCGGGTATTCACGCCCGTCCTGCCGCCGTGCTAGTACGTGCTATAAATGGTTTTGCCTGCACTATTCAGCTTACACGGGACACCTACACGGTCAATGCGAAATCCATTATGAGCGTTATCACCTTAGGCGCTCCCTATGGCGCACAGCTCACGGTTAAGGTTGATGGTCCTGATGAACAGGACGCAATTGACACTATAGTCCGGCTTTTTGAGTCAAAATTTACGGAAGATTAGGTTCATACCCGTATAACACAGTCTGCCGCTCGGCACACGGGCGTTATTTCAACAGGAGGTCTGCCTAACGGCAGATGGCGTTCAACTCAACGCTAAAGCATTGGGTTTCATGCCATGATTTCTATGACAAACTATGATGCTGATATACTCATTCTCGGCGCAGGCCCTGCTGGCCTAAGCGCTGCACAGTATGGCGCGCGTGCTGCTCTGCGCGTACTAGTGCTTGAACAACTTGCCCCAGGCGGCCAGGCCCTACTCATCGACACCCTTGAGAACTATCCTGGCCTCATTCCAGCTCGTTCTGGCTTTGACCTTGCCGATGCCATGCATCAGCAAGCCAAAGACTTTGGCGCGTGCTTCATTACTGCCGCTGCTGTTTCTGTCAGCGCTGCTGATGTCAGGCGTTCGATTCCCTTCACAGTAACGCTTGATGATGGCAAGAAGCTCACTGCCTCAGCAGTGCTTATTGCCACTGGTGCCAGACACCGTGTCCTAGAGATTACTGGGGAGCGTGAACTTACGGGCATGGGCGTATCGTACTGTGCCACTTGTGACGGCCCCTTTTTCAGGGGCAAAAAGATAGTTGTGGTAGGTGGTGGTGATGCGGCATGTGATGAGGCGCGGTATCTTGCGCGTTTATCGTCTCACATTGTTCTTGTCCACCGCCGTGCTGAGTTTCGGGCGCAAAAGGCGCTGGCTGATCGGGTGATGAATGACCCACGCATTGAGGTTCGTCTTAATACCCGTATACTAGAAATACATGGAACTGACAAGGTTACTTCAGTAGTGCTTGAGACCAACGGCGAGACCCATGAGGAGTTAGCTGATGCGGTGTTTATTTTTGTGGGCAGTGTTCCTGCGCTTCCATGCCTGCCCTCATTACTGAAAACCGATAGTCAGGGCTACATCATCACGGATCAGTCGATGGCGACTTCCATTTCCGGCATTTTTGCTGCTGGGGATGTCCGTGCCACCCCATTTCGCCAGGTAGTAGTTGCCGCGGCGGAAGGTGCGATAGCAGCGCGCAGTGCGGTGGCGTATATCGACAAACAGGAACGATAAAAAAGAGAGAATGATCCGCTAGTTCCTAGAGGAATGAGGTGTTAGTTCCTAGAGGAATGATCCGCTAGTTCCTAGAGGAATGAGGTGTTAGTTCCTAGAGGAATGATCCGCTAGTTCCTAGAGGAATGATCCGCTAGTTCCTAGAGGAATGATCCGCTAGTTCCTAGAGGAATGATCCGCTAGTTCCTAGAGGAATGAGGTGTTAGTTCCTAGAAGGAATGATCCGTTAGTTCCTAGAAGGAATGAGGCGCTAGTTCCTAGAAGGAATGATCCGC
>JAIRYV010000041.1 GCA_031267685.1 Treponema sp. | reverse complement strand
ATGGGGCGCACTGGCGGCGTTACGAGGCATTCTATGCGTCTGAGTGCGATGCACTGCGTTTTGTGTGTTCCGCGTGGCTTGTACCAAAACGGAAATTGTACCAGCTTGAAAAGCCGCGTGTTATGAAAGCAGTGGCTTTGCAGACAATGCAATAACAGTAAACTAGGCAAAAAAAGACCCGCCATTTAACTCGGCGGGTCTTTTTTTTGCCTACATCCTGTCCTATCAGCTCCTATTAGCTTTCAGCGAATGTTTATTCGTCCTTTCCATATTATAACAAAAATGCGAGTATTCTCCCTGGTGATCCACTCCTCATGCGCTTGGCGTTCTTTCGCGAGTCAAAGCTGCTGATGTTCTTGATGTCCCGGAGACCGTTCAGAATGACCCTTATATATGGAAGGAAACATACCTATCAAGTAAGGGGCAAAGCGCCTCGCCGTTCATTCCGATACTGAAACTATGGAAACAGTTCGTTACAGTGTAACAAAGAGCATCGGTATTTTGACCAGTGGCGGGGATTGTCCGGGGCTGAACGCGGCCATACGGGGCGTGTGCCGGGCTGCCCACGACCGCTATGCGATGAAGATACTCGGTATTGCCAATGGGTATCGCGGCCTAATCGACGGAGATGCTCGCTTCCTCAAGCCGGAAGACTTTTCCAGCATACTCACCCGGGGCGGAACCATTCTGGGGACAAGCCGCGAAAAGCCGTTTAAGAAAGGCTCTAACGACGAACAGGAAAAAGACTTTACTGAAGATAAGGTTATGGCCATCAAGGAAAACTATCACAAGTTCAAGCTAGACTGTCTGGTTGTTCTCGGTGGCAACGGAACCAACACCACTGGACACCTGCTTAGGCAGGAGGGGCTGAATGTGATCGGGCTTCCCAAAACCATAGATAACGATATTCAGGGGACAGACATCACTTTTGGCTTTAATTCCGCGCTTGCGATAGGAACCGAAGCCATAGACCGGCTCCATTCCACAGCACAGAGCCATAACCGCGTCATGGTGATTGAGCTTATGGGACATAAAACTGGCTGGCTGACCCTGTACGCAGGCGTCGCGGGTGGCGGTGACGTGGTTCTGATACCGGAAATTCCTTACGACATCAAGGTTATTGGCCGCCATCTCATTGAACGCGCCCGGAGTGGTAAAACTTTTTCGATTGTGGTAGTGGCGGAAGGTGCGTTATCACGCAAAGAGGCGGACATGGACAAGAAGGAACGCAAGCGCTACCGCGAGGAGACGGTAACACCATCCATTGCCTATCGGGTGGCGCGTGAAATTGAGGATGCAACTGGCATGACCACGCGGGCTACGGTGCTTGGTTATGTGCAGCGCGGCGGTATTCCCAGCGCTTATGACCGGGTGCTTGCTACAAGCTTTGGAACCGCTGCCACTGATCTGCTGGCGCGTGGTGAATATGGCAGAATGGTTGCCCTTATTGGCAATGAGATAAGCTCGGTTGACCTGAGCGTACCGGCAGATAAAACCAAGCTGGTTCCCCATTCCCACTACATGCTTGATACCGCGCTTGCTGTAGGAACCTGTCTTGGACAATAATGCAAGAATTGATCAAAAGTCAGCAAGAAATGAGAAGCGCTTCAGCGCTTCAGGCTTCATACTCAGTTTATGATAAAGATTCAGGATATTCAAATACGAGACCCCTTTATACTCCGCGATGGCGAGTTCCTGTATCTCTTTGGATCAACTGATAAAGACATCTGGAGAGCGGACGCGGTTGGTTTTGACGTGTATGTTAGCAATGGAGACCTTGCCACATTCGATGGGCCTTTTCCAGCGTTCAGGCCACCCGCAGGATTCTGGGCAACGCGGAACTTCTGGGCGTCGGAGGTACACATCTGGCAAGGCGCCTTCTATATGTTCGCCACGTTCAAGCCTAATGAGGGACGGCGGGGAACTGCAATACTCAGATCGAATGATCCGCTTGGACCGTTTCAGCCATGGAGCGCTGGCCCGGTTACACCGCCCAACTGGGAATGTCTTGACGGGACCCTGTTTATTGATCGGGGCAAGCCGTGGATGGTATTCTGCCACGAATGGCAACAGGTGGGCGATGGTGAGATGTGCCTCATGCCCTTATCGCCAGATCTGCGCTGGGCAAGCGCCCCGCCGCGTCTGCTCTTCCACGCCAGCGACGCGCCCTGGACCCGGCCTCTGCACGGGCGCGATTCAGGTAACTATGTTACTGATGGGCCGTTTGTGTATACCGCGAAAAATGGCGACCTGCTCCTGCTATGGTCATCGTTCACTGAGGCTGGACAGTACAGCATCGGTGTTGCCACATCGGAAAGCGGCAATATCACTGGGCCATGGCGACATCAGGCAGAACCGCTGTATGCTGCGGACGGGGGACATGGCATGGTGTTCCACACTGCAGATGGCAAACTCTATCTCGCCATTCATACGCCGAATAAAACGCCCAATGAACGTCCCATCTTCATTGAGCTGAGTGAACAAGATGGGGTCTTGTCCGTAACGAATAACATCATTGCATAAGGAGTATGTTATGGCTTTGAGAAAAAACGTGATACTCGACAATGTAACGTCGTACCTCTTCATGGTACCCTGGTTATTGGGTTTCTTTGTACTCACGCTGTACCCTATGATCTTCTCTCTCTACTTGTCATTCACCCGATACAATATACTCCAGCCGCCGCAGTGGATCGGATGGCGGAATTTCTTTGTAATGTTTGTGGGAAACGACCAGTACCCCAGAGACACCCGTTTCATGAACTCGCTCTTTGTTACGCTGCGCTTTGTGTTTATTTCAGTGCCGTTGAAGTTGGTCTTTGCCTTGGCAGTCGCCATGCTGATGAACCAGAAGCTGCGCCTCATCCCCTTCTACCGCACGATCTACTATATCCCTACACTGCTCGGCGGGTCTGTGGCCATTGCAGTGCTGTGGCGCAGGCTCTTTGCTGGAGACGGAGCGATCAACACCATTCTCAGAGCAATCGGGTTTGTGAATCCGCCCTCGTGGATATCCACCCCCAAGTACGCCCTAGGAACCCTGATCATCCTTGCGGTGTGGCAATTCGGATCACCCATGATCATCTTCCTTGCGGGGCTGAAACAGATACCCCACGAATACTACGAAGCGGCAAGCGTGGACGGGGCAAGTAAGCCCCGGCAGTTCTTCGCCATCACATTGCCGAGCCTTTCGCCGATCATTTTCTTCAATATGGTTATGCAGATGATCAGTGCGTTCCAGTCCTTTACTCAGGCGTTCATTATTTCGGGCGGCAACGGCGGACCGGTTGATTCCACCATGTTCTACAGTCTCTACCTTTATCTACGGGGGTTCGCATGGACTGAGATGGGTTACGCTTCGGCTATGGCATGGTTCCTGCTCCTGATCATCGCAGTTCTTACCGCGCTTTCCTTCAAGCTGTCGGGTTCGCTCGTCTCCTACGGCAGCGGCGAATAGTTTTTAATATAAGGAGAACAGAGATGAACAGAAAAACGAAAGAGTTTATCAGCACGGGCCTTGCCAATGTCATCATTATTATATTCGGCGTAGTGATGTTGTATCCGGTTATTTGGCTTATTATGGCGTCGTTCAAGCAGGGTACACAGATATTTAGTGATCCAAGCCTGCTCCCCACAACCTGGACTATCCAGAACTACATTGAGGGCTGGAGGGGTATCGGCATAGTGGGTTTTGGCGCCTTTATGAGAAATTCATTTTTTGTCTGCATTATGTGCGTGATATTTAATGCAATATTCTGTTCGATTACCGCGTATGCCTTTGGACGCCTGAAATTTGCGGGTAGGAATATCTGGTTCGCTTTTATGATGATTACGCTGATGCTGCCGAGCCATGTAACAACCATTCCCCGCTACATCATCTTCCGTATGTTTGGATGGATTAATACCTATCTGCCACTGGTCATACCGAAAATCTTCGCTACAGATGCTTTTTTTATCTTCCTGCTCGTGCAGTTTATCCGCGGACTTCCCAAAGACCTGGACGAATCCGCACGGATCGACGGCTGCGGCAAACTCGGCATTTACCTCAAAATTGTTCTGCCGCTCAGTATTCCAGCATTGATCACCACGGTACTGTTTACGTTCCTTTGGACATGGGACGACTTTTTTAACCAGTTACTCTACCTAAACTCGCCTGAGATGTACACGGTTCCGATGGGGCTCAGGCTTTTTATTGACGCATCGGGCATATCATCATGGGGGGCAATGTTTGCCATGTCGGTAGTTTCCCTTTTGCCCAGTTTTATCCTCTTCTTTACGCTGCAAAAATATTTTGTACAGGGTATTGCCACAACCGGCATGAAGGGGTAATCACATTGGTATTAAGGGCAGTCGCGTATACGACCAGCCTTTGATATATATACAGTTTTCACTTTCTAGGAGGAAAAACATGAAGAAAATTGCATTCGTACTGATCGCGCTTATGACCACAAGCGCGATGCTTTTCGCCAGCGGGAGCACACAGCGCTCCACGTCTCCGTCATCGACAGGCAGCGCCACAGCAGCGGGAACCACAACCATCCGCTGGGCATTCTGGGGTAACTCCACGCGTATTGAGCTGACCCAGCAGGCGATCGACCTGTACCAGAGCCAGAACCCCGGAGTGCAGATTCATGCCGAGCCGTATGACGGGAATAGCACTGAGCTTCAGACCGTCATGACACAAATCGCCGGCGGAAACGCCCCCGACATCATCCAGATGGGCGGTAACTGGCCGGACCTCGTGTCCCAAGCGCTTCCGCTTGAACCCTATTCAGGAACGCTCCTGGACACCAAGAACATTGATCAGGGCGCGTTGGATATGGTCAGCCAGAACGGACATATCTATGGTATCTCCGTAGGCAACACCTATCTGGGTCTCGTGTACAACAAGGGTCTGCTCCAGCGCGTTGGTGCGCCGCTTCCCAAGAACAACATGAGCTACGATGAGTTGCGCGCATATCTTGCGTCGATCAAACCCCTACTACCCGAAGGCGTCTACCCGATGATGGACGTGGCGTTCACGTCTCAGGGCGAGACTTATTTTGGGCATTACCTCCGCACGCGGGGCGTGGTTTCCTACGATGCGGCGACCCAAAGCACGCAGGTTACGGCGGCGGTCATCAAGGAGTATCTGGACATGTTTGCGGACTATCGCGCCAACGGGCTTATCCCGCCTGCGGATGTGGCGGCGCAGTATGCGGAATCTAACTCGGATAGCTCGGCCCTTGTTGCGGGCAAAGTGGCCATCACCTTTATAGCGGCGAGTCAGCTTAGTGGCTATGAGGCGTCGATGACCGATGAGCTTGATCTCATAACGATGCCAGGGGCGAATGCGCAGAACAAGGCGCACTGGGCGCAGCTCAGTCAGGTAATGATGGTAAACAAGGGTTCCAAGAACCCTGATGCGACGGTGAAGTTTATCAACTGGATAGTAACGAGTCCAGACGCTGGCAAGATACTCGGCACGAATCGCGGCATATCGGCGTCCAGTACCTATCGTGCGGGTGTAGAAGCCAGCGCGACGGATGCGAAGATTCTGGCCTTGGCATCTGCCATAGGCGATTTTCTCTCCCCAGAAACGGATCATTTTCCGAATGACGCGGAGCTGGTGAGTCAGGAGTTTCTTATATACCAGAGTGTGTATTTTGGTCAGTTAGACACGACCCAGGGTGCGCAGCGGCTGTACGACGAGCGTATTCGCCTGGTGAACAAGTAAACGTCCCTTCCCTTCCCTAACCCACAAGCGTGCCTGTCGAAAGGCGGGTTTCGCGCTTGTGGGTCCATAGTCTGAAGAAGTAGTGGTCAGGCTTATGACCTGCAAGAAAAGTTTAGAGAATTTTTGGCAAACTAGTTGACAAATCGCAGGCAAAGGTGTAGAATAATCTTATGAGCTATGAAGAACGCCGTAAGGCTGCTTACAGTCTGATTCCTCAAGATGCTTGGCAGGCGGCAAAATTTTTTAGAGAATTTTGGGAAAACTACTTGACAAGTCTTTTCGTAGTTAGTAGGATAGTCACGATGAACCGAGAAGAACGCCGTAAGGCTGCTTACAGTCTAATTCCTCAAAAAGTGTGGTACAACGTACTGCTTATGCAGAATAAATCCACCCCCCCCCCCCCCCCTGTACCGCTAAAAGTTTCATTTTCGTTCTATTATTATACATTTGGTTTTCTCATAGATTGGTTAAACAGTTTGTATTGTCTTGTTTTCAAGACCTGTTTTACCGGTGTTTTGTATTCTCATTGCCATGGTATCAGCGTATACATGGGCCACCACAGGAGAGGTGTGTCATTTAGGCGGTGAAGTTGCAGCGCCAGCATAAGGCGTTTGGAGTGATAGGTCTTTTATGATCTGAAGAGGTGTTCGACGATGTTTCGTCTCGCGTCACAGATTCAGTGGTTATGGGTAGGGAACAGATGGCTGAGGCTGTTTGAATACGCTTTGGTCTCTGGACGGAGAAGCTTTGCTCTCACGGTCGAAGTGAGCACGTCTTTGATCATCCCAGGGATCGGGTGTGATTGGCTCACCGATTGGAGGAACTTGTCGAAGCAGTCAGAATGAGCTATCTTATGGAAGAAACGAGCATGGGTAAGTTGTTTACTTTTGAAAAACGAGAAATTTGTTCCACACAAGTAGTTTTCTGCTCCCATACCAGTAACATCTGCTCCAAACTTCTAGAAGTTTGCTCTGAATTTCTAGAAGTTTAGAGTAAATCTTTAGAAATTTAGTACATACAAGTAAAGATTTGCTCCAAATTTCTAGAAGTTTGCTCTGCATTTTTAGAAATTTAGAGTAAATCTTTAGAAATTTGCTCTGCATTTTTAGAAGTTTAGAGCAAATTTCTAGAAGTTTGCTCTGCATTTTTAGAAATTTACTCATCAGAAATATTTGCCAGCAGCGTACAATCGATTGCCAGCTTCTCATACTCATTTGACTGTTCGCAAACATACCAATTTATGCTCATCAAAGGTAATTCTCGATGAATTATTATCTTTATCAATATGCTAAAGGAGCTTCTCTATGGTTCCCACAAAAGACAGTGAACTTCGCTCGTGGGCTGATAGCTTTATCACCCAGTGCGACACCAACAAAGCCGCTTGGAGTATTCCAGCTGATGCGGTAACCGGGTCACGCACGCTCTGTGACACATATATGAGCGCACTCGACATTGCTTTGGCGCCAGATAGCCGCTGCAAAGCAGCTACTACCGCCAAAAACGAGGCCAAGAAAGCTCTGCACCACGCCTTGAGCGTGTTTATCGCCAAATACATCGATAACAACGATGTTATCACCGCGCCGATACGGGACAACCTCGGCTTACCCGCAAAGGACACCACACGCTCACCTATTCCCGCGCCTACGACATACCCAGAGTTTTTCGTAAAAGTGAAGGCATTCCGCGCTTTGGAAGTGCATTTCAAGGCCATGGGGAGTCCGAATAGAGCCAAGCCCTACGGGTACAACGGCGCGGTCATTCACTACGCCGTACAGGACGCGCCACCCGCGGAGCCGAGCGAGCTGAGCCATTCTCTGCTGGCTACTAAAACACCCTATACTCTGACGTTCACCGAGGCGGAGCGGGGCAAGCGTGTCTACATCGCGTTGACTTGGCAGAACGAAAGGGGGCAGAAAGGACCTTTCTCTCAGATAGAAGGGGTGTTCATTCCTTGAGGAAACAGACCATGGTTGATTCTAGCAGCCGCTTCCACCAGCGGAGAAGCCGGTGGATGGTGATAGGGCGAGCCAAGTAAGGGTCCGCAGATTAACGCAGATTAACGCAGATTCTTAAGGATACATCTGCGAAAATCTGCGAAATCCGCGGACCTTTTCTCTCTTTATTATAGAGGAGAGGTACAGGTTACCGACATCATTGACGTATACGAGTACAAGTAAAGGAATCAAACCCGCCCATAATGTAAAGCCTGTGGGCGGGTTTCCCAGCGCCGCGAATGACTTCCAATACTACCCGCATAGTTAAAAACACGCTCATGCTTTACTTCCGGCAGATACTGATTATGCTGGTGAGTTTGTACACGGTGCGGGTGGTACTGAACACGCTGGGTGTGGAGGATTACGGGATTTATAATGTAGTGGGAGGGATAACCGTTTTATTCTCATTTTTAAATGGAGCGATGACAAGCGCAACGCAACGATTTTTGAATTATGCGTTAGGACAAAATAATATTGAACAAGTGCGGGATGTATACAGTATTAGCCTTGTGCTATATTCTTTTATAGCGCTTTTTGTAATAGTGTTTGCAGAAACACTGGGATTATGGTTTCTAAGAACCCAGCTTAATATACCATCCGACCGTCGTCTGGCCGCCTTTTGGGTTTATCAATTTTCCATTGTGGCAATGGTTATCAATATTATGCGCGTTCCTTATTATGCCACGATTATCGCGTATGAAAAAATGACATTTTTTGCTCAAATCAGTATACTTGAGGGAATCCTTAAATTAATAATTGCCTTTTTATTACTGGTGTCGCCAATTGACATTTTGATTTTTTATGCACTGCTTGGCTGTTCTGCGGGATTTCTGTTACTGTTTGTTTATAAGTATTATTGCAATAAGAACTTTACAATAGCGCATTTTAGAGCTTGTAAAGATAAAAAGCTATTTTTTCAACTGATTGGGTTCTCTAATTGGAGTATCCTTGGCGGCATAGCAAACGTAAGCAGCGCGCAAGGCACGAATATGTTGATAAATATGTTTTCAAGTGTAACCGTAAACGCGGCACTGGGTATCGCCGTGCAGGTTAATTCTGCTGTATATCAATTTGTTGGGAATTTTCAGACGGCCTTTAATCCACAAATTATAAAATCTTACGCCATGAAGGATTATGATTATTTTATTACATTACTACTTCAGACATCAAAGTACTCATTTTATTTATTATTTTTATTTGTTTTGCCGTTATTCATAAATATAGATTTTATTCTATCGGTTTGGCTTAATAATGTACCAGAGTATGCGGTTGTATTTACGCAATTAATTTTGGTTTTTTCTTTAATCGACGCTATTTCCGGACCTTTATGGATGTCTGTCCAGGCCACCGGGAATATAAAGAAATATCAGCTTATTGTAAGCTGTTTTATTTTTGCCAACTTGCCCTTGTCTTTTCTGTTTTTACGATTAGGCTATAGTCCGGTTTGGGTATTAATAATAAAGGTTGCGCTTAATATATTGACATTACTATGGCGGACATTTTTTCTGCAAAGCCACATTAATTTTCCGGTGTTAAGATTTTTTATTGATTTGATAGTGCCGGTTATTGTTATTTCTTTGATTTCTTCATTTGTATTAGTAATCTTACATTCGCGATACAAAGGGTTTATAGGCTTGATTGTTTCTTGTCTTGCGTCCCTGATATGCACCGGCAGCCTAATTTACTTTTTAGGACTTAAGCCTGAAGAAAGGCGATCATTGAAGCATTGGCTCAGATCGAATAAGATTAAAATCAATGATTAAGCATAAATGTTATACATAATATGAACTTGCCCGGAAAATCACTGTGTACCGGCTGTCATGCCTGTTTTTCTGTTTGCCCTGTCAGCGGTATTGTCATGCGGGATGATGCTGAAGGTTTCTTGTATCCTGAAATTAATGATGATATTTGTATTTGCTGCGGCCTATGTGAAAAAATATGTCCCATACATTTACAGATAAACAGCGGGAAACCTCTCAGGGTATACGCGGCAAAGAATCAAGATGAACACATACGCGGGGAAAGCTCGTCAGGCGGGATATTTACCCTGTTGGCGGAAGCAGTAATTCATCGAGGCGGAGTGGTATTTGGCGCACGGTTTAACGAAAAATGGGAAGTTATTCATGATTACACAGAAACCGTTGAAAGATTGGCTGAATTTCGTGGTTCAAAATATGTACAGAGTATAATAGGGAATACCTATAAACAGGTAAGAGATTTTTTGAGCGGTGGACGAATGGTTCTATTTAGCGGCGTGCCATGCCAGATAGCGGGATTAAAAGCGTTTCTTCAAAAGGAATATGACAATCTTTTAACGGTTGATCTGGTATGTCATGGGGTGCCAAGTC
>JAIRYV010000076.1 GCA_031267685.1 Treponema sp. | reverse complement strand
CAGAACGGATCATTCTGCTGGCAGAACAGGTCATTCTGCTGACAGAACAGACTTGTTCTGTCAGCAGAATTGGGCGTTCTTATCAATGCCACAGGACGATCTTGTCGTTTCAACGGATACTCCTATCGCTTTAATGAATAGGGCATCCTTACCAACAGATGCTTCGTCTTTCCAACAAATAGAGTGTAGTACGTATTCAAAAAGTGCGCAAGAGGAAATTTTAGGTTTTTTATAAAAATCTTATAAAAACTCAATCAGGTCTCACCATCTCCTTCACCGCAGTGCGGGCGCGTAAGCTGCGGGAGAGGGCGTAAAAGCGGGCGAGGTTTTCGCGGGGAGCAATGCTTGTTCGTATGTCGGAGAGGCTGACTGGGTATGGTTCAAGGTAGAGCAGGCGGTTTCCCCAGAAGCCAAGCATGATGAAAAGGCCGTCTTCGCCACCCAGTTCATGGGTGTCCCACATATCGCCGAACACATAGTCGCCCAAAGACCAAAAAACCGGCTTTTCCTGTATCCACTCAAAGCCTTGCACAACGTGAGGATGTGAGCCAATGAGTAGGTCAGCGCCGCGGTCAATGAGGCTGGTATAGATTGCTCTGGTTGCCTCGTCTGGCTCGTCTGTCCATTCTTCTCCGCCGTGAAACAGCACGATGTCAAGAACCGAATCATCGGTTGAAAACTGAGCTGCGAGCTTGGCTGCTCCGTCTTTTCCGGCGTGAAGCAGTCCGGCTTTATCCTCAGCGGCGGCAACGCTCAATCCATCCCAGCCGTTTTTTTCACTTGGAAACGATGCAATGCCAAAGACCCGTGCGGTGTTCTCAAACAGAAACGGCGCTGCTGCTTCCGCCTCATTCAGCCCTACGCCCAGAACCCCGATTCCAGCCTCTTTGATATGCTTGAGTGAATCAAGCAGTCCTTCATCGCCATAATCAAAGGCGTGGTTATTGGCAAGAAGCACTGCATCTATACCTGAGGCGCGTAACGCGGGCATTGACAGCGGCGAAGCGCGAAAGGTATAGGTCTTTGGAACTGGTGTTCCGCGATCGGTTACCGCGCACTCAAGGTTAATGAGTGTGAGGTCTGCAGTGGCGAGGAATTCAGCGGTTCCGCCGAAAATGCTCTGCGGGCCTTCAGCCATAAGCAGCTTATCCGCGCCGCGATCCAGCAGTACATCTCCTCCAGCCGCGACCCAGAATAGTGCTGGGCGCTCTGTCTCTGTTGTTTTCAGCGCATTATGTTCCAGCGCGGCGGTATTCAGTGCTGCGGCAAGCTCACTGATGAGCGCTTGTGGAACTTCGCCTTGAACGTTCTGTATGGTAACGCCCGTTTTCTTGACAAGCGGATAATCCTCATCTGCGACGCTGAGTTCATCCACCCGCAGGGCTACAAAGGGAGGCTGTAGTTCTGTGATGGGAACCAGGTCTTCCTGCCCGGCCAGGCAGCGGATGGAGCTTGTACTGGTACGGCCAGTCAGCGGGTCTTCACGCGGCACAAACCATGTGTGTGAAAGAACGATATGCTCTGCAATCTGCTCATGTTCCCAGTCTGAAAAGAAACTGAGGTGGATATCAGCGGTTTGAGACGCGGTGTCAGACACTGCGGTGTCAAACAGCTGGATGCCCAGGGGCTTGAGTTGTTCTGTGTCATTCAGGAAGCTGCGCACAAAGGCTTCCTCAGCCTCATAGCAATTTGGATAATCAACAGTCAGATACCAGAAGGTATCAGCTGTATTCGCGTTTTTGGTACAAGCGGTCATGAGCATTGTCATACTGAGCAGCAGCACGTATACTTTTTTCATAATAAGATGATTATAGACTATTCGCACATATTAGTACGATGATCAAGGTCAAGTCGTGCATAGCGTCCTTGATTAAAGTCGTTCATTGATAGATACTATACCCATTATGGAAGAACAACGAAAATCCGCCCGATATAAGACGATAGCGCGTGCTAGAATCCCCGCGCTTTTTGAAGGAGAGTCCTTACTCAAGGATATCAGCATTACTGGTTGTTGTATTGAATGTACAATGCAGGTTGAGGCACACCCAGATACTAAGTATGGTATTGTGATTGAACCTGAAGGCAGTTCCCGGATCGGTCAATTTGAGCTCATAGCTGAATACCGTTGGAACCGTTCTGGTTCAGACGCCTGCATCATAGGTTTTTTCATCGTGGAATTTCCTAAGGGTAAGCAGTTTCAACGGTATGTTGATTACCTCGCCTATCACTCCAGCTAAGATAGGTCCGCTTCTTGGACGTGTGTATGAGGCAGCGGTGAGTGGACATGGTGTTTATGCTGACCGATATGCGGAAACGTGTCTGCGTGCGGAACTTGGACTTGACGAGGCTAGTAACCTATGGGGGCCGCTTTTCTACAGTGAGACGCGGGAACCGGTTTTCTGGGCGCGGAACATTTGGCTCAGTCCCTTTCGGCTTGAGTTTGATTCGATAGGAGCAGCTGCATCTGCGTTGCGTGGCATACAGCGTAACTGGCATGCCACAGTGTTTACCCATTGGCGCAGAGCTGCGCTTATTCAAAGTCGCTTGCCGTCAATGTCGTTCAAGCGGCATTCGTTTCCCTGGCTGCTTCCTGATGCTTCAGTTGGCGCGTGGGCTTTACTGGATGAGCATACCTTGCTTGCCTCGGCGCGTTGTTCCAGTCCTTTTCCTGGGGGCGTCATTGAATTTGAGGAAGACAAGAACGGCCCGCCAAGTCGTGCTTATCTCAAGCTCTGGGAGGCGCTTGTTCGCTGTCGCGTATGGCCTCACGCGGGAGAGCGCTGTCTTGACGCGGGCGCGAGTCCGGGTGGCTGGACATGGGCGCTTGCCTGCTTAGGGGCTGATGTGATCGCAGTGGATCGCGCATTGCTTGCCGAGCAGGTGGCGTGTATGCCTGGCGTGCGTTTCATGCAGCACAATGCTTTCAGCCTACAGCCGGAAGACATTGGCCCGATTGATTGGCTCTTCTGCGATGTGATCTGTTACCCGGATCGCTTGTACGAATGGCTGGAAAAGTGGCTTGCTGCTGGTCTCTGCGGAAACTTTGTTTGTACGATAAAAACCCAGAGTGCGGATACAAGGCAGAACTTTGGTGATACGCTTCGCCGGTTCGCAAGTCTCGGCGGGCAAATAGTACACCTCTATCACAACAAGCATGAGCTAACCTGGTTAAAAGTGAGACAGCGTCCAGATGAATGAACTTTTATTGCTTGAAAACGTACGTGTCTCGTATCCTGTGCGCAGAGGCGCGTTTTCCCGAAGTCAAAGTGAGCTGAGGGCGGTTGACGGCGTGTCTTTTGCTATTGGTCCGGGAGAAACACTGGGGTTGGTGGGAGAATCAGGCTGTGGGAAGTCGTCGCTGGCACGGGCAATCGTTGGGCTGGAACCAGCAGCGGGCGGGCGGATTGTGTTTGAAGGCGTGGACTGCGCGTTACAACGTGAACGGCACTCTGCGGCATATAAACGGATGCAGTTGGTGTTTCAAGACCCGGGTTCGTCGCTGAACCCGTGCCTGAGTGTGGAGGCCATGTTAAAAGAAGTGCTCTGGGTACACCGGATTGTGGCGCGTAACGAAATCAGCGGCGAGATCGACCGCTTATTGGCGCTGGTCGGACTTGCGTCAGACACGCGTCGGCGTTTTCCCCGTGAATTTTCCGGTGGTCAGCGGCAGCGCATCAGTATAGCGCGAGCGCTTGCCATCCGCCCGTCTCTGCTCATCTGTGATGAGGCTACTTCGTCGCTGGACGCTTCGACTCAGGCGCAGATACTCAGCCTCTTGTGCGAGCTGCGCGACACGCTTGGTTTGAGTTATCTTTTTATATCGCACGGGCTTGGTGCAGTAAGGCATATAAGCGATCGCGTTGCGGTGATGTATCTGGGCAAGCTTGTGGAGCTTGCGCCGAGTGCCGTGCTTTTCGCTGCGCCTCGCCATCCCTATACGCAGGCGCTCATTGCTGCGAATCCTGTGTCTGATCCGCGGCAACGGCGTGTGCGGCGGCTTCTTGACGGTGTTGCGCCCAGTCCTCTTGACGCGCCTGCTGCTTGCCGCTTTCACCCTCGTTGTCCCTTTGCGCAGGAGTTGTGCCGCACTGTCGCGCCCCAGTTCCGCGACGAGGAAGGTCACGCGAGTGCCTGTCACTTCAGCGTGGCACAGCTTTCACAGACGCACGGAGCGGCTTGACCAAACAGCCGCAAAAATCAACAATCGCGCTCAATGTAACGCCTTGTTCTGTCAGTTTTGGGCGTTTCCATGAAGATATGCGGGATTTTATCGACTTTTAGACTGGAGAAACCCGGTGAAAAACTTTTTTATACGCAGGACCTTAGTTATGTTGCCTCTGCTTTTTGGGGTTTCCATTGTGAACTTCGCGCTGATTCGACTTGCGCCTGGCAGTCCGCTCGACTTGATGGTGAATCCCACTATGACGCCAGCGGCACGTGCTGCCATAGAACGTAACATGGGGTTGGACGCGCCACTGTTCCGACAGTACACAACCTGGCTGCTAAACGCGCTCCGCGGCAACTGGGGCTATTCATACGTTTCTTACCGACCGGTAAGCGCGTTGATCATGGAACGTATTCCAGCTACTGTGCTGCTTATGGGGAGTGCGCTTGTGCTTGGCCTCATCCTGGCCGTACCGCTTGGGGTTTTGAGCGCGCTCAAGCGGGATACGCTCGTTGATCGCGCTATTGCCTTGAGCGGCTTTGTGGGTGTTTCAGCCCCGAACTTTTTTTTGGGGCTGGGTCTTGTGTATGTGTTCAGCGTGAAGCTCAAGCTATTTCCCTCAAGCGGTATGTTCACGCTGGGCGCTGAACGCACTCCTCTTGATACGCTCCGGCATATAGTGCTTCCCTGTATAACACTGGCGATACACATTACCGGACGTTTTACCCGTTATGTCCGCTCGGCCATGCTGGATGTGTTACAGGAAGAGTACCTGCGGACAGCTGCTGCTAAAGGTGCGTCGTTGTTCAGGCGGCTGAGCGTTCACGCTTTTCGTAACGCGCTGATTTCGCTTATCACCCTTGTGGGTCTTGAACTTCCCGGACTTTTTGGCGGCGCGATTGTTACCGAGCAAATTTTTTCATGGCCCGGCATTGGTCGGCTCACGATTAACTCCATCCTCAGCCGTGACTATCCAGTGCTGATGGGCATCACCCTCATGGCCGCGCTGCTTACGCTCCTTGCCAGCCTTCTCACCGATATACTCTATGCCATCGCTGATCCGCGAATCACTTATCGATAGCTGGACACTGACATGGTCAAGGTGTCTGACACAATCATACTTTTAGGCGTGAGGAGTTGTCAACGGTGAGTTTACTTAATCAATGAGCTGGCGCGGCGCTTGACAGTGGTTTTCTCACATGAGAATCTTCTTCTATGAAAATTGAAGATTTGCGGGAAACTGCTGCGCTTGCTCATCTTAACCTTGATGACAAGGCGCTTGACGCGGCGTTTCCGGCTTTTGAACAGATGCTCGGCTTTTTTGCCGCTATGCAGTCGGCTGACGAGGATACTGCGGCCTTTGCCGCGCCTATCACCACGCTTTCCGGTTCAGCCCGGACCGTTCCACCTGCTTACTTCCGAGCTGACGCGCCTGATAATAGCATCAATCAGGCTTCGGGCAGTTCTCACCTGAATGAAACCATGCTTAACAGTGCGGGTGAACGGGACGGACAGTTTGTCGTTGTTCCTAACGTGCTTTAATCGGAGTAAATATGACATCACCTGAAGAATTTTTATCATACTGCAGGGACTGGGAAGCGAAGATCGGCGCTTTTATCGAGCTGAAAGACGATGCTGTAATCGCGGCTGAACTCAAACAGGCGGATACGGGCGCATTACGCGGGCTTCCCTTTGCCGTCAAAGACAACATCGCGGTGAAAGACCTTGTCCTGAGCTGCGGCTCGAAACTGCTTGCGGCATTCCGCTCGCCCTATACAGCCACAGCAGTACGGAAACTGGAAGACCAAGGCGCATGGATAATCGGCAAAACCAACCTTGACGAGTTCGGCATGGGTTCCTCAACGGACAATTCTGGCATACAGCGCACGAACAACCCCTGGGACCAAAGTCGTGTGTCTGGCGGTTCTTCTGGCGGCTCAGCAGCAGCAGTTGCGTCTGGGCTTGTTCCCTTTGCGCTCGGCTCAGACACCGGCGGTTCCATACGTCAGCCAGCCGCATTTTGCGGGGTTGTGGGTCTGAAACCCACCTATGGCGCGGTGTCCCGCTTTGGCCTGGTGGCCTATGCCTCAAGCCTTGAGGGAATCGGTGTGCTTGCCGACACGACCGAGCGTTGTCGACACGTGTTTGACACGATTCGGGGCAAAGACCCGATGGACGAAACCTCGCTTGCCGCGCCGCCTGCTGCGCCGCCGCTCTATGGCAAAGCCAACTCCGCAGTGATTGGTGTACTTTCGGCTGAATCCATCGCTAAAGTTATTGCCGCCGCTGCCCAGGACAAGGGCGATGCTAACCTTGAAGTTGCCGCGCAAGCCACGCTGCTTGAAGAGGAGGTTCGCCGCGGCTTTGAGATCGCGAAGAAAAACCTCGCCGCGCTCGGATATACGCTTGTTGATGTGGAAATTCCCAGCCTCAAGTATGGTGTTCCAGCCTATTATACGATAGCCACTGCTGAAGCAAGCGCGAACCTTGCGCGTTTTGACAGCATCCGTTATGGCAAGCGTCCGGATTGGGCTGAAAACCCCGAGGATCTTATCGATAAGGCGCGTTCAGATGGATTGGGGGACGAAGTAAAGCTCCGTATCCTTTTGGGAACCTTTGTGTTACGCGCTGGTTTTCAGGATCGTTACTACCTCCGTGCACAGCGCATCCGTGCTGGCATACGCCGTAACTTTGAGGCGCTTCTGGGCGATGCCAACTACAGTGACACAGCCCCGCAATGTGACGCGATCCTGCTTCCCGTGTTTCCAACCCGTGCTTTTGATCGGGGACCAAGCTCCCTGTCGCCCTTTGCACAAAAGGCCGCGGACCTCTACACCTGCTGTGCCAACCTTGCGGGCATCCCGGCTCTGGCTTTCCCGGTGAGCGTCGAAGGCGGGCTCCCGGTGGGAGTGCAGCTACTCGGACGCGCCTTTGCTGAAGGAACGCTTTTCAACATCGTGAACGCTTACGAAAAGGCGCATCCCTTCCCTCATCCCAGGGGCTATTGTTCCTTCTGGCCTGCGTAACGTTATAATAAAGGAGTTAGTAAAGAATGTATCAATCGTTTATTGGGCTTGAAGTTCATATTCACCTCTTAACCAAAACCAAAGTGTTCTGTGGCTGCCGTCCGGCGTTTGGCGACGAGCCGAACACCAACGTATGTCCGGTCTGTATGGGCTATCCGGGCGTACTTCCTGCGCTCAACATTGAGGCCATGCGTATGGGCTGTACAGTAGCGCGGGCGCTCAACTGTCATATCCCTGAAAAGACATGGTTCGACCGCAAACAGTATTTCTATCCTGATATGCCCAAGAACTATCAGATTTCCCAGTTCGCCGCTCCACTGGGGCAGGAAGGCTACATTGACCTTGACGGCGAGAACATGGGTAAAAAGATACAGAAGCGTGTGCGGATCAAGGAGTGCCACCTTGAGGAAGACGCGGGTAAGATGATACACACTGGCACGGTTTCGCTCCTTGATTATAACCGTGCTGGCGTTTCGCTCCTTGAAATCGTAAGCGAGCCTGACATGGAGACGGGTGAAGAGGCCGAACTGTTGATCCAGCAGCTGCGTCGCATGGTGCGCTACCTCGGGGTTTGCGACGGTAACATGGAAGAAGGCTCTTTACGTGCCGACGCCAATGTGTCGATTAACCTTCCTGGCAAAGGTCTGGGGCGTAAGGTCGAGATAAAGAACCTGAACTCCTCCCGTTTTGTGCGTCTTGGTCTCAACTATGAGATTGCGCGCC
The DNA here is from genome assembly GCA_031267685.1 of Treponema sp. GTDB lineage: Bacteria > Spirochaetota > Spirochaetia > Treponematales > Breznakiellaceae > JAIRMT01. Next base: position 15,164 of record JAIRYV010000076.1, on the reverse strand, counting down.
AGGGCGAACTCCTTGACCAGGGCAGGCAGGTAACGCAGGAAACGCGCTTATGGAACCAGAACCGCGATCAAACCGAACAAATGCGTACTAAGGAAAACGCTCAGGACTACCGTTACTTTCCAGAGCCTGATCTTCCTGTGTTTGCTCCGGACACTGCTTTTCTCGAATCAGTAGAAGCAGCTCTGGTGGAGTTGCCTGTTCCGCGCCGGCAGCGTCTTGAAACTGAGTACGCTCTTTCCTATAGTCAGGCAGAGGTTCTCTGCGAGGAACGCGCCTTTGCCGACTATTTTGAAGCTGCGGTTAAAGCCACGTCTCTTTCCAAACAGGATGCTGCTGCGCGTGTGGCAAATTGGCTGCTCACCGACATCAAACATATACTCCAGCGTGAAAACATTCCGCTCTCCGGCATTGCCGCCTTCAAACTGAGTCCAGCGAGGCTTGCGTCTCTCGTGCTTATGACTGCTTCGGGCCGTGTCTCGACAAAGAACGCAAAGCAGGTTATGGAAATCGCCATTGCTGAAGACCGGGACCCAGACATCATCATTAAAGAAAAAAATCTTGAGCAGCTCACTGATCCTGAAAAAATTGCTGAGGTGCTTCGTGTCGTTCATACAGAGGAAGCAGGAACCTTTGCTGAAGTCTGCGCTGCAACCAAGGCCGGTAACGCCAAGCGTCAGCGCAGTCTCACCGCGTATCTGGTGGGCAAGGCACTGGCAAAGACCGGAGGCCGCGCTGACCCGCGCATTGTGGGAGAGCAGGTGGAAGCGTTGATTGGAGGCGTATCATGCGTGTTTTAACAAAGGATATTTTACAGGCCGCTAAACAGGGCGACTCTGAAATCACCGTGCAGGGCTGGGTACACCGCATCCGCGAGCTTGGCGGAATCAGCTTTGTGATACTCCGCGACCGCTCAGGCATGGTTCAGCTTGTGTTTGAGGAAAAGCCAGACCTTACGCTCGAATCAGTCATCAGGGTTCAGGGGACAGCGATCCTGAACGAAAAAGCCCTAGTCGGGGCTGAAGTCAAGGTGAAGACGCTTGTCTGCCTGTCAAAGGCCGCGCCAGACCTGCCCTATCAGGTAAACGGTGATCCAACAAAGGTAGGGCTTGAGACCATACTCGATCACCGGGGGCTTTCCGTGCGCCACCCCAGATTGCAGGCCATTTTCAGAATACAGGCCACGATTATCGAGGCGTTTGGTGCGTACCTGCGCTCACAGGATTTCATTGAGATAAAGACCAGCAAGCTCGTCGGAAGCGGCACTGAAGGCGGCACTGAGCTTTTCGAGGTTGATTACTTTGACCGCAAGGTCTACCTTGCCCAGTCCCCTCAGTTTTATAAGGAGACTATGGTGGCAAGTGGCATGGAGCGGGTATTTGAGATAGGGTCCGCATATCGCGCTGAAAAGCACGACACGCCCCGGCATCTCAACGAGTATGTGTCGCTGGATGTGGAAATGGGCTTTATTGAGTCGGAACTAGACCTCATTGAGCTGGAACGTGGAGCGCTTGCCCATATCTTTGAGGAAGTGGCGCGAAAGAACAGCACGGAACTTGCCTTGCATGGCGCAAGTGTTCCCAGCCCGGATATGGTCGCAAAAGCGCCCGTTGTGCCGTATGCGGAGGCTGTGAAGATCGCGTCAGCGGAAGCTGTCAAGGGCAAAGGGCAAAGGGCACGCATTTTTGACATCAACCCAGAGGCCGAGCGCTTTATCTGCAACTGGGCAATGCGCGAACATGGCAGCGATCTTGTGTTTGTCAACGAATTCCCCCGCCGCTACCGGCCATTTTACACGTACCCCAAGGACACTGGCGACGGCAAAGCCACTTCCACCATGAGCTTTGACGCCCTGTTCCGCGGCCTTGAAATCACCACAGGCGGCAGACGCCAGCACGACTACAATGCCTTTCTTGAAACCCTTCCACGCTTTGGCCTCAAGCCAGAGGACTTTGGCGGCTACCTGAAGCTCCTGAAGTATGGCTGCCCGCCCCACGGCGGCTTTGCCATTGGCTGTGAGCGCCTTACCCAAAAAATACTCGGCCTTGCCAATGTAAAAGAAGCCAGCCTCTTCCCCCGCGACCGGAAACGGGTAGAACCCTAACAGTAATGGTGTATGACGCTAATGCTCAATGCTCGCGGTATCAGACATCATACCCAAAACCCCTATTCACAACATGCTGTTCTGCGCTACATTGTGCCTATGATACCTATTTGGCAAGAAAAAATCACCGTGCGTTTCGCTGATGTTGACCATTCCGACCGCCTAACACTAGCGGCGGCTTTTGACTACTTTCAGGAAGCATCAATTAAACACGCGGGAGCGCTGGGTGTTGGCATTGAGGCCATGAAGCAAACCGGCGTAGCGTGGATACTGTCGCGGATCACGGTGCGTATAGAGTGTCGTCCTCGCTATGGGGACAAGCTCACCGTGCAAACATGGCCACGCGGCGCAGAAAAGCTCTTCGCCGTGAGAGACTGCGCCATCCTTGATGAAGCTGGCGCGATTCTGGCGCGGGCGCGAAGTAACTGGCTCATCGTGGACTTGGAAAAACGTCGGCCCCTGCGACCTCACATAACAATGGAACGCCTCCCGCTGAATCAAGGCATTGATATGGTCAGCGAGCGTATCATAAACCTTGAACCGCGTGAGGGAATGACAAAAATAGGCGAGCGTCGCGCCCTCTATTCAGACATTGACTACTATGGCCATGTTAATAATGCCCGTTATGCCCAATGGATTCAGGATAGCGTTGTTCCTGAGCTGCTTGAACATGCCGAAACGCTCAGACTTGACATCGTGTACCTGCAAGAGATCAAGCTCGGCGAAACCATTGAGTTGTGGCACTTACCGCTGCAAACACCTCTGACACCAATGCCAGTCATAGAAACGTGGGAGGCACAGCCCGGCGAGCAGGCGAGTAAGGCAACAGCCTTTGCGTTTGAAGGTCGCCGCAATGGGCCTGACCCTACAAGTCTTAAACAAGAGGCTGTGTTTCGCGCTGAACTGTACCTACGCTCCGATGGATGCGTGGATTCGAATAGTATTTGATGAGATGGGAAACCTCTTGTTGACATTGAGATAAGGATAACTTAGACTCAAGTTATGATGATGCAGAGCGCTTTCAAAACGTGTATATATCCAAACGACGAACAGCGAGTCTTTTTGAACAAAACCAGTAGCTCGTGTTGCTTGCGGCAAGAGCCGCCTGTATAACAAAATGCTCGACGAAAGAATCAAAATCTACCAATCCTTAAAGAACGATCGCGAAGCTCTGACTACGTATGCCTATAAGACCGAGAGACAATCGAGTATAAACATCAGCCGGATGCTGACAGGTAAGTATTTCGTGTCATGTTTGTTTGAGGCTGAACCGGTTCACCGAGAAGAAGTAGAAAACGTATGGAGCAAGCCGAATGATTGACCCAAGCTACAAGCCACTGCCTTTAGGTGCAGGCTTACTGACGGTTTATGTTTTTCAGAGGGACAAACTACTCGTAAGCAATGATGTTCCCGATGCGCGGCTAGACCAGCCGCTGGACTTTGATGCTATCGCTGATATACAAGATTCTTCTCTAATCCCCTTCACGCTTCCTTCTATTAATAACACTCTGCCGCCGCTCATAAGCGTCATGGATATAGCGCCTGAGATGCCATTACCCACGTCGCTGCGGGCGCTTCCCGTGCGGCAGGCGCTGTCCCTGCTAGCGGGTCGGACAAGCGTTGACGGCGCGGGCTTCACCGGGCGGCTGGTCCGCGCTTATCATATCGCGCAATGGCGGCGAACTTCCGTGTTCTGCGGAACCTGTGGGAGTCGGAACACCGACGCGCCGGATGAACTTGCGCGGCTCTGCCCGGTCTGCGGCAGGCGGGAATATCCCCGTATCTCGCCTGCCATCATTATTCTCATTATAAACGACAATGATCAGGTACTCCTAGCGCATAACAAGCATTTTACAAACGGCGTGTACAGTCTTATCGCGGGTTTCAATGAGGCTGGTGAAAGCCTTGAAGCAACCATAGTGCGGGAGGTCAGAGAGGAAGTGGCTGTTGAAGTGAAAGACATTCGCTACATCACCAGTCAGCCCTGGCCTTTTCCCAATTCCCTGATGCTTGGCTTCACGGCGCGTCACGCGGGTGGGGCTATCAGGGTTGACAATGTGGAAATTGAGGATGCCGGTTGGTTTAGCCGTGATACCCTGCCAAAACTGCCTGATCACGGCTCTGTGTCGCGCTTTCTCATCAACCAATGGCTATGTCACGAATGAAAAGCCCCTTACCGGAATGCGGCAAAGGGCTTTTTTCTAAAGGTCCAGATAGGAATCGGCGTAAAGAGTTTGGTTCATGATGATATCTGCGGATTTGATGGTTTCCATCATCCGTGGACTACAGGGATTTACGATGGCGGAACTCAGGCCGCATGCAATACACATAGCAATCAGGACCGAATCTATGATGGGACGGATATTTTTAGGCATCATGTTTGAGGCGTTGGAAAGGCCGCAGACTGAGTTGAAACCCATGTCTTTAAGCTGACGGATGAACGCCAGCATTTCGGACTGTTTTTCCTGCATCCCCTTGATAACGAGGCACAGGGGATCAAACCACATATCCTCCGCCTCCATGCCCAGAGACAGTCCGCGTTCCAACATTTCTTGGCAAAAAGCCATGCGTTCCTCGTTATCCTTTGGAACTCCGTGCTTGGAGCAGAGGGAAATGATGATAGCATCGTTGGCTGCTGCGAGATCGATATTGGAAATACGATCCCCTGCATCTGCGGAATTGATGAGGGGCTTACCGCGAGAGCGGTTATAAACAGAAATGCCCGCCTCGATAGCCTTCTTATTGGCGGTATCCAGGGAAAGGGGGATATTATCACAGTTTTCCTGAAGCAGCTTTACCGCCCATTTCATCAGCTCTTTCCCGTCTTTTTCCGCGGGACCGATATTCACGTCCAGATACGTAGCTCCAGCGTCAATCTGTTCCCTTGCCCGCTGAAGAATGGGCGCAGGATCACGGGCCGCCATTGCGGCACGGATTGTCGGCGAGATACAGTGGATACGTTCTCCGATAACAACAAATTTACCCATACTGGGAATCCTCCTATAAAATGATGTCTATTTCAGACCTTTAGTTCCTTGAGAAATTTAACCACTCCCACTGCTTCGTTGGGGGCCACGATGATTGTCCAGCCTGGCAAGCTTTCTTCGAGTTCGCCCTTGAGTACGGCGATTTTGCCGGGGATGATCAGGTTGCGGTTCTTTATCTTGCCATCAATGTTCTCTTCCTTAAAGAAGCGCGACAGGGAGCTGGCGGAGAGCTTGCCTGCGGCCCAGGCGGTGAGTACCGAATAGCCGCCGGCATCGGAAATGAGCAGATTCACAGGCACCCCAGAACGTTCCAGTTCTCCAGAAACAATGAAGTAGGTCAGGGCGAAATCCACAGTGGTAGCACAGATGGCGTTTTCATCAGCGCCGTTGATGGGATAGATACCTGGTTCGACCTTCATGGGTTTTTGGGGATCAGTAAAGATATTCTGCCGGAGTCCGTAAAGTGGCAGTGCCTGAGCATAGTCCATAGCGTCCAGCACGATGATAGAACCATACTTCATCGTAAAGAGGGTGGACAGGGCAAGCTGGGCTGTTTTATCTTCTGGGGCGAGCTTTGCCGCGTTTACCAGAACGGGGTAGCCGAAGCTGCGATCCCCGTCTTTGAGGCTTGCCCGCCTGATCTGCACTGCGTTGGCAAAGGCATCTTTTACCGAAGCGCTTCCCGCGTCGATGATAAGGTTTTTGTTCCCCAGCCCTTCCAGAGCCTTAACGGTATCGTAGATGGCGTCGAGCTTCGTCCCGGTAACTCCCAGTACGACTCCGGCTTCGGATGCAATGGCGCAGAACGCTTTGTAATTAGATTCGTTAGCGCCGTTGAGGATGGGCTTTGCGTCTTTGGTGAGCGCCAGTGCGGCAGTGGCAGCCTCTGGGTCATTAACCTCCAGAATAAGGGTGCGACCTGTGCTGTGGGCCTTTTGCACTGCGACTAAGAAGGCGTCTTTATCTCCTTTGTATTCCACATTGATGAGTTCCACATACATTCGCTCGCCGATGCGCTCATAGTCCACTTTGAGAATCTCTGGCAGTTTTTTATCAATGCTATCGGGACAGACGCTTACGGCATAGAGGCTCTTTGAAACAAAGGTTTTGTCATGCCGGAAGAGGACGGTTTCCCCGCCCAGTGAGTGTTCGCCTTTCCCTGCTCCTATTTTGATGCTCTTCATGGGTGGCGCTGTTGCTTCGCCCAGGGTTGCCAGGGCTTCCGCAGACAGATGAGGACATTTTTCCAGCGGGATGCTGCCTTGAGCCACTTTCATGGAAAAAGCCATGCAGGTAGGGTTCCCACATTTTTTACAATTTGTTCTTGGGGTTAGCTTGAATATATCTAATCCTTTAAGGGCCATGCTTTTTTTACTCCTTTTTGATCATACCAGGTCAGATATTAGTTTTGAGACCACTGCTACGGAAGTGGGATGCCGCAGGATTACCGCATTGGAACCTGCTGCTAGGGAAGCCACAGCAGTGGAGATTTCCATATTGATACCCCGCTGCTCCACTGGTCCCCAGTCAGGGAAATCCTCTTCGCTCACCACCGATTCCTTGACTGACCAAGCTTCTTGGGCTACTGGGCTAATGATGGGCATCTGAAGCATGGTATCATTCTGAGCGAGTGCCGCGCCTTTGACTCGTTCTATGGTGGAGGCAACATATTCAAACCCATAGCCAGCAGCGGCGGAACCAAGGTTCATCACCACGTTTTCCCCGGATACTCCTATTTGGGAAATGAGTACGTTTAACTGCTTCGCCAGGTTGATATCCACTGAGGATTCAGCGCTTATCTTTTGTCCGTAAGCCTGAACTGAGGCAACGGCGATAGACTTATAGTTGTCCTCTTTTGCAGACATGAGCATTACGTTTTTCCCCTGGAGGGCTTCGGCAATCTTCGGCAGGAGTTTCTTGTCCTTTTCGACATTTCCGCTCCCCCTGATCACCAGTGGCAGGCTGATCTTTTCAGCCACTGCTTTACAGAGCGCTACCGAATCCTCAATGGAGGCATTGACCCCATTAGGGTCAGCGCTGTCGAGTACCAGGCTGATGAAGCTTACTCCGGGCAGAGTGCAGGCGCGACCTACTGCATCGCTGACGCTTTCCACACCAGCGTAAAAGCTGGCAATGCCGGGTAACTGTCTATCGGGTCCCATATCCGAGATTTCAAGACCTACCCGAGGAAGGTTCTTGAAGGTTCCATCGAAGCTATACAATGGAAGCAGATTTTCACCGCCGAGGGTAAGGGCTGTATCGCCTGTACCGATTACCACTTCTTTTATAGCAGCGGAAAATTTTTGTGGGACTTGCTTAAAGGGCATAACAAACTCCTCTCTCTTATTTCCGGGCTATACTAGCGCCCGGATACACTATTGATACTAATCATCTAAATCAAAGGCTCCAAGCTCAGGACAGGATGGTTCTTCTCACCCAGATAGGTAGCCAGGGTTTCCACATCTTCGGCAATGGTCTCATCGGCGATGAGGTCGGTAAAGTTCTCCACACCGTAGAGTTCCTGTGCGGTTTTATTGAGCCTCAGACAAACGAGTTCCTTCAGTGCCTTAGGCATCCATACGATCCGAGCGGAACCGCCGTCAGCCTTCATAAATTTTTTGGAAGCAATAAAATGCTTGCCATGCCCCATGAACCCAGGTGTCTGCACTCCTCCACCAGTCATGGAGGCCATTTCGGAGAAGGTCATACCCAAAGGAGTCATGCCCGTGTGTTCCCGGTTCACGATAACCACCCCGCCGGTCATAGGCTCAATGCCGCAGATGCACTCAAAACAGCCGCAACTGGTCATGGGGTCCTGCATAATCGAATAGAGGGATACCTGTTCCAGGGAACCGTGAGAACCCTGTTTAACCGCCTCGTTTACATCTTCCCATATCCCGACATTTTCATCTACCACCCGCTCTTTGGTAACCACTTGGCAGGGACCGTTAGGGTCAAGCTCATTGGTAGCCTTTGCATCAAGCCATGAGACAGCGCCGCAAAGTCCGAGTCGTTCCGGGGTAACGATACAGACATGAGCTGGAGAGAAGGACTGACAGAGGATGCAGTTATAGAAGATGGGAACACTTTCATCGGTCAGGGATACGAGCCGGGCGTCGCGGGCGTCATATACCTTATTTGCCACAGCCCGGAGTTCCTTGAGCTGCTCCGGTATGGTGTATATCTTCACCTGGCATTTATCCACCACGCTTTCATAATCGTTTTTTACCTTTGCGTAGAGAACTTCGCCGATGTGTTTCGCTCTGAAATCCGCCTCAAAAGTGGTCTTGCTCACCCGTATACGGATAAGGTCCCGCTGACCAGTGTGCATGACCCCCTCGACACAATTGAGGAAGTTATGGAATCGGCGTTCAAAAACAGACTCAAAGTCAGACTGCATGTTTTTGCCTGCCACCTCAACAATATAGCCCAAGGCAAAGCGGCTGCCCTGTTTCACAGAATCAATATCCGGGCCAATGAGTTCTATGGAATGATCTTCTATCTCGCTGCTTTCCCGTGTCCGCACCAGCTCAAAACAATCCATCCGGGAGCCGTCAATGTCTACCTGCATATCGTTTCGGCGGATGATCTCTCCCTCAAAAGCGGTAGAGAAGGCTACAGGAATATCGATCTTCGTTACTTTAATCTTGATGTCCCGCGCCTCAAGGGAAGTCTCGATAAAGTCATGGGAATTTTCCTGAATGATGAGACTTTTCGGAACCCGCCACATATCCTTAGTATCATTGGTAATCACCGGGAAACCCATAGCGATGGCTCCAGCACCGGCGCCAACCACAATATCGGTTACCGGATCAAAGGCGTTTACAAAGGCCCGAATACGCTGAAAGGTATACTGGTCAAGTTCTTCACGGTCTCCAGGCTGAACAGCACCGAAGATCATGGCCGCCCGGTTTACAAAGGATATGATATGAGCCACACACCAGATATCAGGACCAACCGGGACAACCCGGACTGGGAAGCCCATGTTCAGATTCATCCGTTTAGCCTGATCAATAATACCACCGATGAGGAAGACGAAGATCGCCCGTGATTGATAGCCCTTGATAAGCTCCACCGCTTCCTTGTCCGAAGGAGCGGGGCCGATGATAACCACAAAGCCCGGAAGGTCACCGGTAACCAAGGGAACCCCCAATTCCCGAACTTCCGCGTCGGAAAGATGCCCATGGTAGTCGGTTCCGTAGGGTTCAGGGCTGCGAACATATTTGCATGCCTCAATAACTTCAGCAGCAAGGAAGGTTCCAAACCCGGACTTAAAGACATCCGCCATACGGTTCCCATGGGGCATCCATGCTTTTACTTCAGGGAACGCTGCCTTGAGGTCTCCCAGAGTGATAATTTTTTTTGCCAGATATGCCAAGTGATTGGCTAAAAAATAACCCGTATTCGGCATATTGAGCGGGGCGGATTCGCCTAAGTCCGCCACCGTATTGTTCAGGGTTTCTTCGGCGAGTGCGTACATTTCGTCAACCCCATCAAAAACGCGATTGAAAAGTAATTTCATCGAACCTATTCCTCCTCTGCCATAGAATTGATACGTTCCTTGATCTTCCGAATCTCTTCTCTGGCATCTGCACTAGTATCAAAGGGAGCCAAGCCCTGCCGGTCGGCAGCAACTATCCCTTCATTATAATGGATGAAACCGAGTAGCCCCTCTTCGCCGATCCGGGTTTTCAAGAATTCCTCATCCGCAATTCCCCGTACTTTGTTCGCCACCACGCTCACTTGCCGGACACCGAGGTCTGCCGCCAATGGTTTCAGTTTGAAAAAGGTCTGGACACTCCGTTCACCAGGCTCGACCACCACAATAAAGCGGTCCACCATACCTGCGGTTCCCCGCCCCAGGTGTTCAAGCCCTGCCTCCATATCCATAATAACCACTTCATCCCGGGCAATGACCAAGTGGGAAATGACCCGTTTAAGCATCACATGCTCAGGACATACGCAGCCGCCTCCGCCAGTTTCCACCGTCCCCATGACCAGAAGCTTTACCCCGTGTTTCTCGCGGGAAAACCGATCCGGTATATCATCCACACGGGGGTTGATCTTGAAAAACCGTCCGTAGCTATCATTATCTGATCCAGTACGCTCGGCGATAAGCTCCTTCATTTTAGAAATCGGGGTAATGTCCTGCATTTCCGCTTCAGTAAACCCCAAAGCAGCCCCCAAGTTTGCATCCGGGTCTACATCCACTGCTAGAACTTTTCTTCCTTCTTCCGCATAAAGCCGGGCAAGCACAGCAGCAAGAGTCGTTTTACCAACTCCACCCTTTCCTGTAATGGCGATTTTCATAGATGCCAGTATCCTATATCCCCAAAGCAGTTCGTTTTGCTTCGATACCGCTGATGATGTTTGTTACCAATTTATGAGGGTCCTTATTGATAATGAATCCTCCACCAGTGATCTTCCGGGTACCCTGGGTGATGAGTTCCATCATTTGAGAACTTCCCTTAACCTGCGGTTCTATCCCCAAGTAGACATCCAAGCCAGTGGATACCACATAATTGGCGATAGAAACCGCCTTTTCGCTCATCCATTCCGGGGCGCAGCCAACCACCGGTATTTGAGTAGTATCCACACCCCAGTCACGAGCAATCCCGTTGGCCAAGAGCATCATACGACTGATGTCTACACAGGCTCCCATGTGAAGGATGGGTGGGATATTTACCAAATCGCAGACCCGCCGCAAGCCCGCGCCACAGAGATACTTGGCATCCTTTTGGAGCAGCCCCGCCTTGGCAGCAACTTGAGCAGCACAACCTGTAGCCACGATCAGGATGTCGTTTTTCAACAGCTCTTTCATGATCTCAAAGTGAGAATAGTCCGGTCTCACCCGTGGGTTATTACACCCCACAATAGCAACAGCCCCACGCAGCACACCAGCTTTTATCGCATCAATCGCCGGACGATAGGAACCGAGTTCATCCACGTGACTGTTGGCCACCCCATCAAGGTGTTTGATAATCTGTTCGCAGGGATAACCTACAGTGGCAGTTTGCTTATGTTCGGGGATGAATACCCGTGACAACTCCCGGTTTTGATAGTTATCCACCGCCATTCTTACCAGGTCCTTGGCCTGCTCAAAGGCCGTTTCTGGCTTAAATTCCACATAAATAGAACCGGGTATACGGGCAATTGGAGAACTGGTAACAAATTTCGTATGAAAACATTCGCTTAAAGAAGACAGGGACGGAAATATGCACTGAACATCCACGCACATCATCTCCACAGCGCCGGTAAGGATCGCATTTTCCTGTTGCAGGAAGTTTCCCGCCATCCGCACTCCATGACGCATAGCAATTTCATTGGCAGTACAGCAAAGCCCCACCACATTGATCCCCTTGGAACCCTTACTCCTGGAGTAATCCACCAGGTCCTTTACTTCAGCAGCAGTTACCACCATCTCGGAAAAAGCAGGATCATGGCCGTGTACCACGATATTGACCATATCTTTCTCCAAGACCCCCAGATTCCCTTCAGTGTTCCATACCGTAGGGGTTCCAAAAAGGATGTCGGTGATCTCTGTACCCATCATGGAACCACCCCAGCCGTTGGACAAGCTGGTCCTGAGTCCCTGGCGTACCAGCGCTTCAGCATCAGCAGTGTTCCCCATGTGGGTCATGTGAAGGGAAGTTGCGATTTCCCGATCTATGGCGCGGGGTTCTATGCTCTGATCATGCCAAACCTTTTGTCGTGCTGGGATAGCCCGCTTAATGAAACGCTGAGTACCAGCGATCTTGCCAAATTCATGAAGCCCAGTTTCAGCAACCTCGTGAGCAATGTCGTAAACATCGCGGCCTTCGGTAGGAATCTCCCATTCCTTAGCCAGACGGATAAGTTTTTGTTCGTCCCTGACACGGTAGTTTCCCTCTGGACTTGAACTGAGAAGTACATGGAGGATTTCCCGTGCATGGTCTGAGTGGGCTGAGGTTCCTGCCGCAATGGTTCTGAGATAGTTTCGTCCCGCGATAGCATGGGCATCGGCACCGCAGACTCCCCGTGAAGCCTTAGGGGTAATCCGGCAGGGACCCATGGAACAGTTTCTACAGCAGATGCCGTCTTCTCCAAACCTACAATGGGGAGTCTGGTTTTTGTTACGATCCTCCCACGTTTCCGCGCATACCGCACAGGCAGTCTCTTTAAGTTTGGCAGTATCCGCCTCCATCTGCTCAATAGTAGTAACGTTTTCAAGGGCTTTCAAAATCCAACTCCTTAAATTGATATCCTTATCATAAATAATCTTACAATTTATTCCTTGATTCATTTGCTAAGAATTAGAACTATGTTGTCAAGTTTCCCGATAAACTTATTTTCCAGCCCTAAATTGGTTGACAGGGTAAAAAAAGGGATTGATCATACCATCAATGAGGTAACCAATGATTATTATAGGTGAAAAGATTAACGGATCTATCCCGCCTGTTGCTAAAGCCATTGTGGAGAAAGACGCGAAGTATATCCGGCGTTTAGCAAAAAAACAGTCTCTGGCAAAGGCCAATTTTCTTGATGTATGCGCTTCGGTTGCGCCGGACGTGGAATACGAAACACTCAAATGGCTTATTGATTTGGTTCAGGAGGTAACAGACACTCCTATTTCCATTGATAGTCCCAATGCCAAGATTTTCGCGCAGCTAATCCCCATCTGTAAGAACCCCGGGATCATCAATTCCGTATCTATGGAAGGAGACAAGATTGAACAGGTGTTTCCCGTGATCGCTGATACAACATGGAACTGCGTGGCGCTCCTTTGCGATGATACGGGGATTCCAGGAACTGCGGAGAAGCGGCTTGAGGTTTTCGATGCCATTCTGAACAAAGCTACCGCTTACGGAATCTCTCCAGACCGGCTGTATATTGATCCAGTGGTCGAAATGCTGGCTTCGTCGGAAAGCGGAATCGAGAAGATTATTACCACCATCAAGAGGGTAAAGGAAATCTGTCCCGATGTTCACATCACCAGCGGGGCCAGCAATATTTCCTATCAGCTGCCCCTGCGAAAATTTATCAACCGCAGTTTCATAATCCTCTGCATGGGTGCAGGAATGGACAGTGCCATCGTTGATCCTCTTAACACAGATATGCTGGGGCTTATCTATGCAGCAGAGGCGCTTCTAGGCCGAGATGAAATGTGCATTGAGTACATTACTGCTTTCAGGGAAGGACTTTTAGGAACACCAACAAGCGCATAAAATTTTCTTTACAACTCCCCTATAGTGTGTTAGCATGTTTTATCTGAATCTATAGGGGACTTTATATGCTGACTAAGCGGCAGAATTTTCTGCAAACTATCCACGGTGGGAAACCCGACCGATTTGTTAATTCATACGAATTTCTCAATCTTTTTTATGCCATTGATCCTATAACAGGAGCGGCGCCACCTTTTCCTCCCATAGGCGGTGAAAGCAAGAGCCTTTGGGGGGTAACAGTACGCTGGGTTGAGGGCCAGCCAGGGCCTATGCCATTGCACGATGATGCCCACAAAGTGGTAAAGGACATCACCACATGGCGGGACGTGGTACATGCGCCTAAAACCCATTACCCAGCTTCCGACTGGGAGGACGGCATTAAGAAGGTAGAAGCCATAGACCGGAATGAACAGTATGCCTGCCTTTGCTTCTTTACCGGTGTTTTTGAGCAGCTTCATTACCTTCAGGGCATAACCGAAAGCCTTATAAACTTTTATGAATACCCCAAAGAAACCCATGAGCTTATCGATTATATAACCGAGTACGAGCTTGCCTATGCCGAAGAAGTTACCAAATACCTCAAGCCTGATGCGCTTTTCCACCACGACGATTGGGGTTCCTATACAACCCTGCTTCTCTCGCCTGATATGTTCAGGGAATTCATCCTGCCAGCCTATAAAAAGATATACGGCTATTACAAAAGTCACGGTGTAGAGATCGTCGTTCACCATTGCGATTCTTACGCTGCGCCTCTGGTACCTCACATGATAGAAGCCGGGATCGACGTATTTCAGGGTTGCACTTCCACCAATAATGTGCCTAAGCTGGTAAAGGAATATGGCGGGAAAATATCTTTCATGGGAGACCTGGACTCAGGGATATTGGACAGGCCGGATTGGTCTAGGGAACGTATCAGGAAGGAAGTTGAGCGAGCCTGTCGTAGCAATGGAAAACATTACTTCATACCTTGCCTGGTACAGGGCCTTGACCTGAGTACCTTTCCGGGCGTTTACGAAGCCGTCACTGAAGAAATTGACCGCATGAGCAAGGAGCTGTTTTAGCCGGAGCCCTTGCGCTGTCGACAAGTTAAGTGACTTTAACCGCTTATGCCTTGTTTCCCGGTTCTTCCTCCCTACGCCGACCCATACTGTCGGCGTAGGGGCTAAATGTACTCACAGAAAACTCGGTGAAGCCCTAACAGAGAAGTCTGTTAGGCCCAAACAGAAAACTCGGTGAAGCCCTAACAGAGAAGTCTGTTAGGCCCAAACAGAAAACTCGGTGAAGCTCTCACAGAGAACTCTGTGAAGCCCAAACAGAAAACTCGGTGAAGCTCTCACAGAGAACTCTGTGAAGCCCAAACAGAAAACTCGGTGAAGCCCTAACAGAGAAGTCTGTGAAGCCCAAACAGAAAACTCGGTGAAGCCCAAACAGAGAACTCTGTGAAGTCCAAACAGAGAAGTCTGTGAAGCCCAAACAGAGAACTCTGTGAAGTCCAAACAGAGAAGTCTGTGAAGCCCAAACAGAAAACTCGGTGAAGCCCTAACAGAGAAGTCTGTTAGGCCCAAACAGAGAACTCGGTGAAGCCCTAACAGAGAAGTCTGTTAGGCCCAAACAGAGAACTCGGTGAAGCCCAAACAGAAAACTCGGTGAAGCCCTAACAGAGAACTCGGTGAAGCCCTAACAGAGAACTCTGTTAGGCCCTAACAGAAAACTCGGTGAAGCTCTCACAGAGAACTCTGTGAAGCCCAAACAGAGTTCTCTGTGAAGCCCAAACAGAAAACTCGGTGAAGTCCAAACAGAGAACTCGGTGAGGTATCTTTCCTTTAACTTGTTGACACTGGGATACCGTACTCACAAGGGTTACATAGACCCCTG
>JAIRYV010000059.1 GCA_031267685.1 Treponema sp. | reverse complement strand
TATTCCCGTCAGGTGGTGTCCAAGTGATCTCGATGGAGTCCAGGTCTGCGTCTGGGGGATCATTCCAGGTAAGTGTTACCCATTTATCGCCTACAGTAGCGTTAAGGCTGGTTACTGGGCCTGGGGACGTAGTATCGGGCTGTGTATCTGGGGACGTAGTATCGGGCTGTGCAGCGGGTTTAGCGGTTATCGTTTCTCCTTGGTTTATGTTGGGTGGAGTGGCATTGTCCTTCGCTTTCACCGTGAAGGTG
This sequence comes from Treponema sp., assembly GCA_031267685.1. Classification (GTDB taxonomy): domain Bacteria; phylum Spirochaetota; class Spirochaetia; order Treponematales; family Breznakiellaceae; genus JAIRMT01. The sequence continues at coordinate 17,981 of JAIRYV010000059.1, read as the reverse complement.
TATGGGGTTCCGTTGGTCAAGCCCTTGATGGTCGCGGACTTGGTTCCTTTGGTAACCACCTGTGGAGTAGTTCCACCGGGTGTCCAGGTGATCTCGATGGAGTCCAGGTCTGCGTCTGTGGGATCATTCCAGGTAAGTGTTACCTGTCCATCACCTGCGTTTGCGTCAAGGTTGGTTACTGGGCCTGGGGGCGTGGTGTCGCCGTTGATTCCGTTGTCACAAGCGACAAGGATGACGGCCAGCATGACACTACATATAGTGTAACCAATAGCTCTTCGCCCGCTAACTACACTACCTGTAGGGGGGGGGGTGGGGGGGGCGGTAAGGTAATTAAAGCGCGGCTATATGCAGGAGCGCGAGCCGTGTTTCCGTGTAGTGTTGCTTTCATAACAACCTCCTAAAATTTTGTCTATGCAGGTGCTTGGAATGAATATTGCTGCACAGACTTGGATTTAGAAATCAGTATATACCATATTTGCGGTTGTGCAAGTACATCTTGTAAATTTTCTTAACAAAAAATCTGGCAAGATCCAAAAAACGGCGCCAGACACCGCTAGTACACCTGAAAGTCTCAATTTTCGGGTAAAGGCGCTGTACCTTAACACCAATCTCTGTTTGGCCTTCACAGAAAACTCTGTTTGGGCCAAACAGAAAACTCTGTGAAGCCCTCACAGAAAACTCTGTTTGGGCCAAACAGAAAACTCTGTGAGGGCCAAACAGAAAACTCTGTGAGGGCCAAACAGAAAACTCTGTGAGGGCCAAACAGAAAACGCTATCCCTAGACACTGTTGCTTCCCATGCCATTGACAATAGACATTTCCTTCCTCAAACGGGATCGCGTGGAAATCGATCCCCTGCTGAGACTTTTATTCTCAAACCCACTTCTAATCTTTCCGAATTAAGAATATAGTGAGCCTATCAAGGAGTTTTCATGAATAACACGCAAGGGTCTTATCGTATACTGATCGCTGGTTGTTTGCTGGCGGGTATCGCGGTGGTTTTTATCTCCATGTTTGTATTTCGAAGCGCCATGCCTACATCTGTATGGGCGTTGCCTACGCTGGGTGGCGTGAGTCTCTTGTTCGCTGGTGTGCTTGGCTATGTACTATGGAAAGTCGGGACTCCTCTTGGAGAAGATTTTAAACAGCTTGAAGCTAAGCCAGACATGCAAGAGGCCGCGCTCAAGCAACTTGGCACATTCCCTTTACGCGCCTTCGCAATCTATACCTTGATAATGGTAGTGTACATCGCGGCTATTACGCCAATTATGGGAACCTTGGGGTTCCGTAGTGAGCAGCAATTTCCACTTGCCCTGTTTCAAGGTGCTTTCGGGCTTTTGTCTGCTTGTCTTCTCTATATTAGCTTAGAGCGGAAGGTAACACTCTTTTTGTTTTCCCAGTCTCTGGTCTCTTATCCTCAGTCTATCACGGAAGAGTGGCAGTATCGCAAGCTCTTCATGATACCGACCGTATTTGTCTTTCTTTCGCTGCTATTTGGCGCCTCTGTTGCGCTGCTCTTGCTTGATGCTCAAACCCATACTCCCGCGCTTTTCAATAGGATGCTTATCGCCTTTGTAATTGCCGCTTTACTGTTTTTCACGCTTGTTGTCGTTCTTATGGTTAGCTTTACAAAGGCCTCTCAATACATCTATAACTCAATCATTGAGCAGACCAAGGGCATTGCCTTTGGAGACCGTGACCTACGCAGGCGTATCTTCATAAGCTCGGTTGATGAATTGGGTTCCATCGCTGGCATGGTCAATGCATTCTGTGAATGGCTTGGAATCAGCATTGGTGAAATCAAACGTATCCAGAAGGAATTCATGACGCTGGATAAAGAACTGCGGAACAGCGCCCAATCAAGCGCAGGCGCAATAGTGCGAATTTCCCCCAGTATAAGAACGGTGAGGGAAAAGGCGCTTATCGAAGCGAGTGAGGTTACTGAATTCTCCACTCTGGTAGAAGAAATGGTTAAAACTATCCATAGTATGGATGGCTTGGTAAACAATCAGGCCAAGAGCGTTGAAAGCGTGTCTGCAACGGTGAAAGAGACCTTTGGCAAAGTTACATCCGTGAGCAATTCTATCAATATTATGGCGGAGCAATTCACTGAACTTATCAGCCTTTCACGTCAGGGGGAGCAGGCTCAGATTGAATCCATGCAGAAGATCGAACTCATAGCTACGCGTTCAGAATCGCTCCTTGAGGCAAACAAGGTGATTGCCACTATTGCCAGTCAGACCAATCTACTTGCCATGAATGCCGCGATTGAGGCGGCTCATGCAGGGGTGTCTGGTCAGGGCTTTGCCGTAGTCGCGGACGAGATACGTAAGCTGGCCGAGACTTCTGCGGCTCAGTCCAAGAACATCAGGACCGAGATTAATCTAGTTCAACAGGCAATCGGTGAGGTAGTAAGCACGTCAAAGGCGTCCCAGTCTGTGTTTTCCCAAGTGTCCGAGCGCATTGATAAAACCGATGAAGTCGTTATTGAGGTTAAGGAAGCGATGAATCAGCAGAAAGTTGGTTCTGTTCAGATTCTGGACACCTTTAAGGAAGTGAATGAGTTTACGTTCAATGTACGAAAAAGCGCAAAGGAGATGTACAGCAGCGCTGACACTGTTCAGAAAGAAATGAAAGAACTGTACGATGTCTCCAGAGAGATACAGAAGCACATTGAGCAAATCGCCACTGGTTTCAGTGAAGTCGAAGCTGACGCGAGTTTGGTTTCCGCTGCTGCTGAGAAAACCGTGAAAAACATCCATGATATGGAAGTCGCCACGGGCCAGTTCAAGATATGAGATACGATAGGCATTGATCTATTAAAGGAAGTGGTTATATAATCAATCCAGTCTTCATTATGGGGGTAAGTTTTTATGAGACTCAAAAGGTTGAGATACACGTTAGCTGTGGGGGCTTGCGTTGTTTTTCTGTTTTCAGGGTGTGCGACAAGTCAAGTTAAGGACTTAGAGAATGAAAACCAGGCATTGAAGCAGAAAATAAGTGAACTGGAAGCGGAACTGGCCAATGGGACGGCACAAGATCAGCTGAATCAGGAGATAAGCGAACTGGAAGCGGAACTGGCTCGTGAACAGGCGAAACATGACGAAGAGATAAGCAAACTACGTGAGTCTATCGAAAACAGTGCAGGGCAGGTTTCCGTTCAAACTAATGATACTCGTGAAGAGCGTATCGCTTCTTTACAGGTGGAACTTGATCGACTGAGATTCTTGAACGAGCTTTTGCTTGAGGCGAGCGGGACTAGCACATCAACGCTCAAGCCGAATGAGACCCTGCTTACCGTTGACACGCGACGAATTCGCGTAACCCCAGCTGTGAGCAACAGCGGCTTTCTGGGTTTTCTCTCAGCGCAGAACCGGCCTGATGATCGGGGCAGAGCCACAGCCAGCTCTGCTCAGGCGGTGAGTGTTTCCTGGGTTGACGCTGTGCGATACTGCAACTGGCTCAGTGTCCAATGGCAGTATGATGCCTACTATGTCATCAATGGAACCGAAGTGCAGCTCAATCCGAGTGGCAGAGGAAATGGCTATCATCTGCCTTCGCAGACTGAGCTTGACGCGAGTGTGCGGAATGGCTTCCTGAGTATAGACACTGTTTCGCGGACAGGGCTTTTGAGTTCGGAACCGAACAGAGCGTATCGTTATGATCGGACGAGGAACAGTCTCGTTCCCCTTGATGCTTCGCTTCCTGTTAACAATATAGGATTTATGGTAGTAAGAAATGAAAACTAACAAATACTTTCTTTGGGGAATTTTGTCCCTGTTTATTATGCTGCTTATCTCTGGCACTGTTTTTGCTCAGACCTCTGACAATATTACAAAAAATTTGACCGATAACTTCATTCTGTATGAGCGTTATCTGCCGAATACCCTGCTCAATCAGTTACGCGCTATCCGCAACCGGCTCCTAAACAGGCCAGATGAGGCAACGACGGTCATTGAGGCTATGCGGGACATCATCATTGAGTGCGATGATACGGCGTATCAGAATGTACTGGCGAAGCTCTTTGAGATGGGCCAGAAAGACGAGCGACTCAGTTCGTATCAAAACAGGTACGAGGTACAGGAACTGCACCAGCGTTTTGTAACGCTCAATCAAAAGGCGCAAATTTCGCTTGATGAGATACGAAACGATGTCAACACCATTGACTCGCTCTATGATGCACTTGATCAGCAGTATGCCGATCTGGTGGTGTTGAGCGGTGTTGCTGAAAGTACCTATGTGGTTCGGACTGGGGATTCTCTGCGGGGGATCGCGGATCGGCTCTACGGTACTGTGTCGCGGTGGGGCGACATCTATGCCCTGAATCGTGACATAATCCAGAATCCTGACTTCATTCTTCCCAATATGGTACTGCGGCTCCCCGGTTCAGGGACTCAGCAAACGCCTGTTCTGTTGGCTGACCCGTACAGTGGGCAAAGCGGGCAGAGTCTGGTGGCAGCGACGCGGGTTACGTCGAGTTTCAACAGCTACTATGTCAAGGCCAGTGGGAATGACGCCAACAGTGGGTTCACCGAAGACACTGCCTTCAAAACCCTGTCGCAGGCTATTCAGGCAGCCTCAAGTGGCTCAATCAAGACGATCACGGTTGTTGGACGGCTTGAAATAAACAGCGAGCGGGACATTATCAAGGACACAGGCGCGGCTGAGATAATCATAACCGGAAGCGCGACAGAGCCTGCCATACTGACGCCCTGGGACTTGTTCTGTAGCGTTACTGTTCAGGGGAATTCAAATATCCGCTTTGAGCGAATCACTATCCGGGACTTTGATAATGGTGGCCTTGTGGTACAGGATGCTACGGTTACCCTTGGCGCGGGAGTGCGGATAACCGCCAACAATAGCTATAGCGGCGGCGGCCTGCGGATCAAGAACGGCAGAGTTATCATGCAGAATGGCTCAGAAATCGTAAATAACGAGTATTCTGAGCTTTATGAAAACATGGGTGGCTATGGCGCTGGCGTGGAATTAAACGGTGGCTCCCTCATTATGATGGAAGGGAGCAGAATCGCTGGTAATATCGCCCACGGGGTTGGCGGGGGCGTTTATATATCAGCAGGCTCCTTTGTTATGAGAGGAGGCAGTATCTCCGGCAATCAAAGCAAGCGCGCACGAGGCGGCGGCATCTATGTCGCGGGTGGTTCTTTTGAGATAAGCGGAGGGGATATCTCCGGTAATATGGGGAACTCTGGCGATGCAGTGTATATCGCTCAGTCTGGTTCTTTCAGTAATCGTGGCGGCACGATTGCTACAGCCATTGTGGACGAGCGCGCGTTCAATCCAATCGTTCCCCCAGCCGCAAGTTTGGCTGAGTATGACTCTCATACGATTCAACCTGGTGAATATCTGCGGATGATTGCGGCGCGTGTCTATGGCGATGAAACACGGTGGCCAGATATCTATAGAGCGAATCGGGACAATATCACGGATCCTAACTTCATTCTCCCCAATAGTGTGTTACAGATTCCACGTCCTGAAATATCTCAACAAATGGCTTCAATGCTGGGGATAACGCAAGTGCCGCAAAGTGTAAGCGCTGCGCCTCTCTCTCCGGTTCTCACCGGCGTTACTACCTACTATGTAAGGGCCAGCGGAAACGATACGAACAACGGCCTGAGTGAGACCGAGTCTTTCAAGACACTAACTCGGGCGCTTAATGCGGCGTCAGGTTCTTCAATAAAGAAGGTTACGGTCATCGGCACACTCGAAATGACCGATGTTGACATACTCACGATTCAGAACACTGGCGCGGATGAAATAATCATAAGCGGTAAGTCAAGCATAGGAGAGACTGCGGTTCTGAGACGGAGAGCTGCTTCCCAATGGTGGAAAACCCTTACGATTAGCGGCAATTCAAATATACGCTTTGAGTATATCACGATTTCAGGTGGAACTTATGGCGGGCTTGTGATTCAGGACGCTACGGTTACGCTTGGGCCTGGAGCGCGGGTGCGGGACAATACCAGCGCCTATGGCGGCGGTGGCGGCGTATACATAGCGAATGGCAAATTCACCATGCTTGAAGGTTCGGAAGTCTCGAACAACGCCAGTATGCTCAGCGATTCTGATGAGCGTGTGGGGTATGGCGGCGGCGTGGTGCTGGAAAGCGGCAATTTTACAATGATGGGCGGAACTATCTCAGGTAATAAAGCCGAGACTGCTGGCGGCGGCGTGTATGTAGAGGGCGGTTCGTTTGTACTGGTTAATGGCCGAATCACTGGTAACTCAAGCAGATTCACTGGGGGCGCTGTCTATGTGGCAGGTGGTTCTTTTGTAATGACTGGCGCTGGTGTTGTGGCTAACAACATTGCTCAGTATGGCGCTGCTGTGTATGTGGAGGACGGTAGATTGGTCGTGATCAATGGTTCCATATCCGGTAATACCAGCGATTATGGCGATGCGGTGTATGTTGGCTTAAAAGGTTCCTTTGAGCCTATTGGCGGTTCCATTGAGGGTTCACCACCGAAAAAGATTGTTGAGACGGCAGACGCCGTGGCAACAGCCAGTTCTGGCGGGACAAGCTACTATGTGTCCGCCAGAGGCAATGACGCTAATGAAGGAACTCAGGAAAACTCGGCGCTCAGGACACTGGCAAAAGCGCTTGAGTTGGCAACGCAAAGCAATGTGAAAGTTATTACTGTCATTGGAACGCTGGAAGGAACAACGCGGATTGAAAATACGGGCGAGCTTGAGATACTCATTACGGGAAAAGCCCAGGCGTCAGAGGCGGAGAAGGCTACGGTTAAGGGGTCAGCCAGAGAACCCGCATTCGATATTTCCGGCCAGTCAAAGATACGGGTTGAGCATATCACCGTTTCCGTCGGTACTGGGGGCGCATTCAGGGTACGAGACAGCGAGGCGAGTCTTACCCTGGGAAGCAAAACGCGGATTTTCGGCGCCGCGGACACGGTTACGGTTGGCGTAATGCTTGAAAACGACGCCACCCTGATTATGCGCGATGATGCCAGCATTTCAGACATCAAGACCTCAAGCAGTGCGGTGTATGTTGCAAAGGGAACCTTCACCATGACCGATAACGCGCTTATTGAGAAGAATTCAACGCAAGCCGATGGCGGCGGCGTCCACATCAGGGACGGCAAATTTACCATGCAGGGAAGCGCCAAAATATCCGGCAACAAGTCAGATTACAACGGCGGCGGCGTCTGTATCGATCAAGGCTCGTTCAGTATGCAGGAAGACGCGCTTATCTCAGATAATAAGGCCCTTGGTTATGGTGGTGGTGTCTTTATGAATCAGGTGAGTGAGGAGACTCCCTTGTTTACCCTGCGGGACAGGGCGTTGATTTCAGGAAATACTGCAGGAAACTTGGGTGGCGGGGTATATATCATTGGCGAAATGAGCTTATGGGGAAACACACGCATTTCCGATAACACCGCGTTCTCCGGCGGTGGTGTGGCTATCTCGGCTAACAGTACGCTCTCGTTGTGGGACAACACGAAGATCATCGCAAACTGGGCAAGTGGCGCTGATAATTTTGGTGGCGGAATACTGGGACTGGATACAACCAGCAGGATAATACTGGGCGATAACGCGGTTCTGTCCGGGAATATAGCGGACTATGGCGGTGGCGCAGCGACCTTTGGCATGATTGTTGGAGAAAGAAACACCTTGATCACCGCTAATCGGGCGATCAAAGGCGGCGGTGGTGTGGTCTTTCTTTTCAAAAGCGATCTTCAAGAAGAAGACACAGCCCGAATCAGGACTCTGTCTGAAAAGGTGTATGGCAATATCGCTCCCGGTAACCTCAAAGAAGCGGATATTGCTTTGAGGCGACTTTAACAAAAATCAGTATGGCGGAGCGCAAGACGTGCGTTCCGTCGTATTGCTTTTGGTCCCAGCCATGACAGACCGAGCGCTGTACCCTTAAAACGTGCCTTAATTGCCTCGTCGCTCATGGCAAGCAGTTCCCGCGTATCAAGGTAGGCGGGTAACACGCCGAGATTAGACACAACGCCCTGAATAGGACGCTGGTTATGTATACAGGCATCCTGGCAGCGTGTACAGCCGTAGAGCCGTTGCCCCCAGACCCGCGCTATATCAGGTGGAACTGTTTCTTCGTTACCCGAAGCGTACCACTGGATACAGCGAGCGCGACCGAGCGTGCCGTCCCCGCGTAAAGCGCCGGTGGGACACGCTGCCATACAGGGCGGGCGCTTCGGGTCGCAGGCGGCGCAGCGCGGAAAATCCTTGGCGAGTGCCTTATCAGCGCCTGTAGACACGCTTTTAGGCGCATAGGGCAAGGTCATGGCAGCGATAACGCAGAGGGAACCGGCCTTATCAGTGATGAGCAGGCCGTTCCGCCCCAGAGACCCTAAGCCAGCGGCAAGGGCGAGGGGCCTTTCTGGTATCCGCGAGTTGCAGTATATCCTGAAATCGGACCTGAGTCCGCCAAACCGCGTCCTGAGCTGTTTAGCGAGTTCTTGTAGGCGTTTCACTGCCTCGCGATAGTAGTTCCGCCTGGCGAATGGCGCAATAAGCGCTGCATATTCTGGAATAGACGGAGGTTCTTCATGCTGGTTGCCATAAGAAAGCGTGATAAGTAGCAGGGATGAGGCGTCCAGCCCATCGAATGTCGGATCCAAAGGCGCGCATATCCTCGCTTGCGTAAAACCCGCAACATTATCAAGGGTATCGATATATATTTCATAGTCTTCTAAAATTGACATTTCTGGCTTGCCCCATTATTCTATCTTCGGAGTATGTATGGAAATAGTTTTATTTAAAAAGATAGCATCTCTATTTGGTAAAACTCAGGATCCTGAAGCAGAGAAGCGAAAGTTTCTGAAACTCCTGCGGAAAGATCTTGTGCAGAGTCAATATTATAAATTCTTCAAAATGCAAACCGAAGAATTGGGACCACCTATGGGGAAATTCTTTTTCGACTTGTACAAGCCCCTGATTCCGCTACAGATTCTTATGGAGAATGTGGCGAAATCAACGCGGATGAAACAGCTCATCATCCACTTCTATATGGACAGTGGGCTTGTTGCGCTTCAGGAGCGGCTTAGTTCGACCTCAATTGAGGAACGAGCCAAAGTTACTGACAATAAAAAACTGCAGGCTCAGGTGCAGAGTGATCTTGAGCGCTTTTCCTCGGTGTTCTCCAGCAACTGTATTGTTCCCATTGACCACTCTTATAACTGCCTGCTCGCCCTCGCCGCTTTTGCTACGTTTGATTTTTTTCATATTTTGAAGCATTTTGATAAAACCTTCACTGTGCAGGTTCCAGGCTATCAGCCCAAATTCGAGCATGTCAGAGCCTATATCCTCATTGAGGCACTCAAGGATTTTCTGGAAGTCGCCTATCCGCTTGATCAAACTGAGGGTTGGACCGCACTGTTCAAGATACTGAAAGCTTCCAGAAATGAAGTTGACGTAATTGATTTAAACCAGTGGAATAAGCTTGTGGCCATGCTTCATGAAGTACAGCACTCAAGCATCATACTCCTCATCATTCGCTTTGTTGAAAAAAATCCAGTATGGCAGTCGAAGCCGAACTTTCCAGACGAACACATCGCCAAGACGTACCTTCAGATGGTACAAGACGAGGCTGAAGAATGTATCGACAGGATTATCAATGCGAAGCGGAATGCTAAGATTGAGGAAATAGCGCGAGCTGTATTCAAGACCTTGCCCGGCGAGCGCATGAAGTATTACACTGATCGTAACAGCGAAATGTACGAAAAGAAAAACATAGGTTCCTTCCTCTATACTAAAGAGATAAATTATTTGAAAGTCTTCCTAATTGACTATTTCAAAAAAGAGGTACGAGAACTCTGTGATCTCTTCCTCATTCGAGGCCAATGGACATCGCAGAGTCTGGCAAAGCCCTTGTCTGATGCGTTCCATACGATTATGACCATAACCGAGAAGGTCCTTGCGTTTGATGAGGAACTGGCTGATGATAGGGAAACTACTTCCCGTATGAAAAACTATCTGCTCAGGGCTGATCGCGACAAGGGACAGGCCCACTCTCTGAGGATTCTTCTCAATACGGTGAACGAAAATGCTCGTAAACTGAGCGTGATGACCGCAAAGGAACTGATCGCGCTTGGAATCCAGTTAAAGAACTTATATAACGACCATGAGAAAATCCCGCACGAGTACATCGTCAACTGGAAAGAAATCGAAAGTGCCTCAGAGACACCCATTATCCAGCGTATCGCTGTAGCTCATAAGCAGATATACAACTTTGTTCGTATACTGAAGCTGTTTATCGAGCCTGCTGAAGAATAGGCCGTTCTGGAAGCCCGGCTTTCTGGCTCAGAGGCTATAGCCTTTGGCTCAGGGGCTGTAGCCTTTGGCTCAGAGGCTATAGCCTTTGGCTCAGGGGCTGTAGCCTTTGGCTCAGAGGCTATAGCCTTTGGCTCAGGGGCTGTAGCCTTTGGCTCAGGGGCTGTAGCCTTTGGCTCAGGGGCTGTAGCCTTTGGCTCAGGGGCTGTAGCCTTTGGCTCAGAGGCTGTAGCCTTTGGCTCAGAGGCTGTAGCCTTTGGAAAAAAGTCTTGACGTCGGGCTGGCGAAAACAAGAGCTAGAAAAAAATGCCGAAATCTACGCTTAAGCCTTCCATCGTCCTTAAACAGACTACGCCGGCGGCGCTGACTTCTTCGGCTCGGTAAAAACCAAAGGCGTCCAGTACCGCAATCGTCAATACGCCGGGTACCGGGTCGAGCATCTCATATCCCCTGACACCATAGCTTGTTTAAGCGCAAATCTTAAATTGGACATATATAATTAGTATACCACATTGTTGTCCAGTATGTACTACTTGATCATGCTTAAGTCTTGATGCAAGATTACTGAGCCTCTATATCCAAAGCCACAGACTTTGGCGTTAAGGCGACCTTATTAAGGGAGTATCAATCAATGTCTGACGAACAAAAGAATGACGAGTCTAAAGAAAACAAAGCAAAGCCACCTGAGCGGCCTTTACCCCGTCCAAACCTGCGGGCTGGACGGCCTAATCCATTTGCCCTGTTTTTCTTCCTTCTAATGGTGATTCTCTTTATTGCCTATTTCTTCAGAAGAGAAACGCCTACCATACAGGAGATTCCCTATTCATCGTTTACTAATCACCTTGAGCAAAACAACATCACTGCCGTAAAGATTCTTGATGGAAGTGCTATTGAAGGTACATTGCGCGGTGGCGCTGGGGATCAAGTGCATTTCAGAACCCTCATTCCCTATCAGGACCCTGGCTTATTGCCCGCTCTCAGGGAAAAAGGCATCAATGTGTCTGGCGCGGTTTCGGGAATCAGTCCCTGGCGACTTCTGCTGGAGTTCCTGCCATGGCTCATTGGCTTTGGCTTTATCTGGTTCATGTTCAGGAGTACCCAAGGTGGGGGCAAAGCCTTCCAGTTCGGGAAGAGTCGCGCCAAGCGCTATCAGGAAGAGGGCAAGAAGGTAACGTTTGCCGATGTCGCGGGGCAGAAAGACGCGAAGTTTGAGCTTGAGGAGGTGGTTGCTTTCCTCAAAAACCCGCAGAAGTTTACCAAGATGGGCGCCAAGATTCCAAAAGGCGTGCTGCTGGTGGGTATGCCGGGTACAGGTAAGACCCTCATGGCGCGTGCTGTGGCAGGTGAAGCGGGCGTGGCCTACTTCCACATGTCTGGCTCTGACTTTGTGGAGATGTTCGTGGGTGTTGGGGCGAGCCGCGTGCGCGACCTCTTTGAGCAGGGACGCCGGAGCGCTCCTTGTATCATCTTCATCGACGAGCTTGACGCGGTGGGACGCACACGGGGCGCGGGTTATGGCGGGGGCCATGATGAGCGGGAGCAGACCCTTAACCAGTTGCTGGTTGAGATGGATGGTTTTGATTCTAAAGACGGGGTTATCATGCTGGCGGCAACGAACCGGCCTGACGTGCTTGATCCAGCGCTCTTACGCCCCGGACGCTTTGATCGCCAGGTGGTGGTTGCCATGCCTGACATCAAGGAACGGGAAGCCATTTTGCAGATTCACTCGGCAAAGATTCCGCTGGCCACCAATATCGACCTGCCCCGCATTGCACGAGCAACACCGGGCATGAGCGGCGCGGAAATCGCCAACCTCGTGAATGAGGCAGCGCTGTTCGCAGCCCGTAAAGATAAGCCCAAGGTTGAGATGAGCGATTTTGAAGAAGCGCGGGACAAGATTCTCATGGGTGTGGCGCGAAAAACCCTAGTCATTTCCGACAAGGAACGGCGTATGACCGCCTTCCACGAGGCCGGCCATGCCATCCTGCACTACTTCCTTAAGAACGCCGACCCCTTGCACAAAGTTACCATAGTTCCACACGGACGGGCGTTGGGTATGGCTATGTCGCTTCCAGAGGAAGACAGCTACAGCCGCACCAAAGGCTGGATTCAAGATCGCATTGTCATCTGTTACGGCGGCTGGACTGCGGAAAAGCTCTTTTACGATGAAACAACCACCGGAACCAAACAGGACATTCAGCAAGCTACTGATATGGCGCGCCACATGGTCTGCGAATGGGGCATGGCCGATGAACTGGGGCCAGTGGCTTATGGCCAGGAGGACGAGCCAATCTTCCTGGGCAAGGAGATCGCCCGCCATAAGGATTATTCCGAGGATACGGCCAAGCGGATCGACATGGCAGTGAAAGAAATACTCGATGCAGCCAAAGACATGGCTCACCAAATCATTGAAACCCACAAAGCCGAGCTTGAAAAGCTGGCCGAGGCGCTCATAATACGGGAAACCCTGGTCGATGATGAAGTACGGGAGATTCTGGGCCTGCCTCCACGGGAAAATGCAGCTAATCTACTTGCGGTCCAGAGTTAAACTCTGTGAGTTTACTGAATAGCAAGGGGGTATCAATGAAGCGTTTACGGTTCATGCTTGTTTTGAGTTGTGTATGTGCGGTTTCAGTCTTTGCGGTTGATGATGAGCGTGGAGATGCGGCTATGGCAAAAAGATATGTCGCGTGGGCTGAAACAGCCATTGCGGAAGGCCGCTGGGGTCAGGCTCTGGCAGCGCTGGAGCGGGGCATGGATTTTGTGGATGTGTCCTCAGATATGTCGTACCTGCTTGCCCGTGCCCGGCTCCACGAGTGCCAGAACGCTGGCGCGGTACTTGAGGCTATACGCTATGCTGAGGCAACTAAGCGCTGGGATACCTATACCCCTGCCGCGGCGCGCTTCCTTGAGGCTGAAATGCTGACTCAGTTGCGCGCATTTTCCGAAGCCTTGGGTCTTCTCTCAACGTTAACCCAGAGTGTCGACACGATCTGTCTCCAGCTCACTATTCTGGAACGCCTTGATGAGCGGCAGGCATTTCGCGCCCTGTTAGCCAAAGCCCTTACTGATTATACTTGGGAGCCTGGTCCGGTTCATATCTTTCTTGAGTACGCCGCTGACCGGCTGCCGGAAGCCAATGAGCGCGACTTCATGACTATTGTCCTGCGACGCTTGCCGTTTCTGCTCGAGGCTGATCCTGAACTTGCCTGGCTTGCCGTGCCTTTTATCACAGACCTTGCTGAAAGCCACCGCATCCTTGCCGCGTATCGCGCGATCAACACGCCGGTGCCTATGTCCATCCCAGTAACCATGAGTATCGGGCTTATCACCGAAACGCAAGCTGTGGATGAGCTTTTTTCGGCAAAGACCATAGACAAAAAGCTCTTGCTCACTGTGTGGGATGCGCTTGAAAGCAGCATTGCGCAAGAGCAGTTTAAGCAAAACATCACGCGCTACTCTGGCGTTATTAGTGAAGACAGTGACGGCGACGGCTTTGTTGAGACCCTGGTTGAGTATCAGGACGGTGTCATAGTCGCCTATTCCTATGATGGGAATCAGGACGGCTACAGAGAACTCACACTTGCTTTTGACGCAGGTATCCCGGTGCGGGCAGACTTCGCCGTACCAAGCAGCAGTAACACGCTTTTCGCCTATCCTGCGCCAGAACGGGCTGTTCTTGAATGGCAGCAATATCCAGCCATATTGGACATTCGCTTTGAAAACACGCGCTATGTCCCCAGACTGTTTGACTTCTTCTTTGCCCCAGTATACTTTGTAACCCTTTTTGACAGCCCGCTGCGTGAATTTCTGTACCCTGAACGAGATACGTTAAGCGCTTCCATCTTAAAACGTGCCATGATCAGTTCTGCGAACTTTATCGAACGACCCAGCGCCGAGTTTGCGGGCGCGATTGAGCGGATTGAGCTTGTGAATGGTGTGCCTCAGAGCGCCACTGAGTGGCTGAATAAGCAGCTCATATCCGAAACCAGCTTTAGTTTAGGCCGTCCTGTAAGCCAGCGCGTTGATCTTGACCTTAATGGCTGTCTGGAAACTACACGACGTTTCAGGCAGGCTGGGTCAACGCTGCTAAGCATCGACCTTGATGCGCTGGAGAAAAACGTGGAATTCATTGAAAGCGATTGGGATGGTGATGGTATATTTGAGTATGCTGAACAGTATAGCGAGGGTGTAATACTGCGCTTCTGGGACTTTAATCAAGATGGAATACGGGAACAAGTTAATTAAATTATGATTATAAAAAAAACTATGTTAATGGGAATAGTTGTTCTGCCCTTGCTTTCCTGTCTCTCTGTAGACGAGCGAGCAGCGCGGCTTACCCCACCAAAGCCAGCTAATGTTTTCCGGCTTGACGACATTAAAAGTGCGGTACGTGATGATCCGAGTCTGGCGATTCACCTTATCGGTGCCTACGAAATCCGTTATGCCGCTGAAATCACTTCTGAAACTCAGGGACAACTAAACGCTTTTTATATGGAAGCTGTTGAACAACTTAAAACTGTGCAAGCACTGGCCATCAGCGAAAAACGCTGGGACGATGCGGCTTCGCTTGCTCGCTCCCTTGCCAGCGTTGGGGTACAGATTGAGAGCAAGGGCAATGAAGCGAATGTTCTGCTTAGTAGCGCGAAACAGGAACTCTTTAACGGCAACAATCTTTCTGCGTTTCTTGCCGTGGGGCGCGTCCATGAACGCGCCCCGCTTTCCGCTGAAGATGCTCTGCCCTTTCTTGAGCGAGCCGTTCAGGTGAGACAGCGCCGCACTGCCGCGTTTTTTCTTGATATTATCGATAAAGATACCTCTGATACCCCTGTTCAGGTTTCGACAGAAGACCGTGCCTATGCGGAAGGCCAGGACAGTGTTAGCGCCATGATCAAAGGCGTTGCCACCGTGCTTGTTGATCGCGGCATCCGTATTGAACATGGTGTGGGTATGGCAGATTGGGTGCTTGGTTCAGCCTTTTTCGTAGACGACTCAGGCCTTCTCATCACCAATTATCATGTGATCGCCAGCGAGGTTGATCCAAAGTATGAAGGCTCTTCCCGTATGTATATCCGCATGGGGGATGCTTCCAGCGTCCGTATTCCCGCACGGGTTGTGGGTTGGGACAAAGCCATGGACCTTGCCCTTCTCAAGGTTGAAGTAGACCCTGAGTATGTGTTTTCGCTTATTGACTGGATTGTACCGGATGTAGGAGACGCGGTTCGCGCCATTGGTTCGCCATTAGGTCTTGAAAAAACCGTTACTTCCGGCATTGTGTCTGCCCTTGGCAGGCGTCTGCTCCAGATTGGCGACGTGATCCAGATAGACGCGGCAGTGAACTCAGGCAATTCCGGCGGCCCTCTGCTTGATCCGGGCGGGCGTCTGGTCGGTGTTGTTTTTGCCGGTATAGCTCAGTATCAGGGCCTTAACTTCGCCATTCCAGCCTCGCGCCTGTTTGACGCGCTTCCTGCCATGCTCAAAGGCGGCAAAGCCGAGCGCCCCTGGCTTGGCTTTAGTCTCGCGGAGACCAGTTCCGGCGCGGAAATCATCTACATCGCTCCCAACACCCCAGCAGCAGAACAACAGATTCCTGAAAACACGGTGATTGTCAGCGTCAATGGCGAATCCATAAACGCTGCTCAGGGAATGATCATCCCCACGCTTCAAAACATCCTCTACTCCACGCGCCCTGGTGAACTGGTGGCGCTTGAGACTGCGGATGGTGCGCGCCGCGTCATTCGATCTGTAGCACGTCCTGCTGTCCCGCTTGTGGAAGCGGCTAAGCAGGACAGTCGTGAGCGCATGGTAGCCCCGCTCTTCGGCCTTATCCTCACGCCTACAGTCGGCAACTCCCTATTCTCAGCCTATCTTGTGCAAAAAGTCATTCGTGGTTCCATAGCCGATGAAGCGGGCATCTCCGCCCAAGACCCAATCTCCATCAGGAGCTTCCGTATCTATGAGGATGATGGCTATGCTCTAATGAGCATCAATGTAAAAAAACGTCGCATGGGCTATATCGAAACCACCATGCAGCTCCCCGCAGTACTGGATTCGCCTGATACGCTATGAAGTTCATGTATAGAACAGACACAGCCCGTATACCTGCTCCGCGCCAGCTTCCTTGAGTGCGATGGCGCAAGCGTCCAGTGTTGAACCAGTGGTAATCACGTCGTCAAACACAATGGCGCAGCGCGGTGCTTGTTTCGTGCAGCGAATACGTCCTCGCAGGTTGGTCTTGCGAATATCGCGGCTCAGTTCCTTTTGGCTTTGCGATGGCAGACGCCTGAGACAGCGGTAAACCGGCAGAGTCATTGAGGGGCTTTTTGTCCGCTCAAGTATCGTGGCAAGACAGGCGATCTGATCCCAGCCGGTTTTCCTGAGTTTTCCCGGACGTGGCGGCACAGGCGTTAATACAGTATCAGCATCCAGGTCGGGAAAATACGTAAGACTCTCCAATAGTTTTTCACCCAGAAACGTACCCACTGCACGGTACTTATCGAATTTGAACGCACGAAGCAGTTCTCGGTACTGGCCTGTGTAAGGGAACAATGTCAGCGTCTGATCAAACGCATGGTCTTCATTATTACGGCAACTCATACAAGACCCCTGCTCAGAAATGAGGGGGCGTCCGCATACGGAACAGCGTGGCATGTCAAGGTCAAGACTAAAGCGTGGTATACAAACATGGCATAAGCCATACCAGCACTCGTCTTTGTCAAACAGCATCCTGCCACAGATCGCGCAGTTTGCTGGAAAAAGATACTCTCTTAGTAATGAGGTAAATCGCATACTGTTTATAGGCAGACGAGTGTGGGAATTGCTTTGAAAGCGCTGGACCAGTATTCTCTTTCAATGTGTTCTCTGCTTGAACCGCTTATTCTTTACCTCGTCCTCTTTTTCCCCGGCATTATGACAAGCGCCTCTGAGATCGCTGTTGCGTTTTCAAGTGACCAGTATCTGTTCCGGCTTATCACCTACACTCTGCCGGCGTTGGCGCTTGTCTGGTTTCTGCTGAGGAACGAGCAAACTGCACGCGCCCTTGCCCGACCCAGCCTACGCGATCTTCTCATCTGTTGTCTCAGCCTTGTGGCGCTCATTGCTATTAGCTCTCTGTTGAGCGCCTTGTCATCGCTCTTCTCATCACAAAGCATGAGGCTTGAAAAGCCGGACGATGCGCTAGATTGGTTTGTGTTATGCTTGTCCTGTCTAGGAACCGGCTATCTTGAGGAAAGCTGGTTCCGTCTCTACCTACCGTTGAAGCTACAGAACGCGGGCTTTGTCAGCGGAACAGCCATCGCCCTATCAACGCTTCTGTTTGCTCTGTGCCATCGTTACGAAGGGGCTTGGGGCGTGTTAAACGCGGCTCTAGCTGGCGCCATACTCTCGCTTATTCTATGGAAGAAAAAAAGTTTTCATGGCATTGCTCTGGCGCACGCGCTCTACAACACGCTTGCGTTAGCCTGTTGACATTCTGCCAAAGACATGGTAACATACTTTTAGTGTACTGGGGCGGAAAGTACAGAAAGGAGGGACATGATAAGCCGCACATTATCACCACAACCTCGCTCGACCGCGCCACCATCCGTATCTGCTTATTCACCTGTCCAAGCTATTTATTCACCTGTCCAAGCTATTTATTCACCTGTCCAAGCTATTTATTCACCTGTCCAAGCTATTTATTCACCTGTCCAAGCTATTTATTCACCTGTC
>JAIRYV010000080.1 GCA_031267685.1 Treponema sp. | reverse complement strand
AAGGAACGGCCAACGTCCGTTGAATCCTTCCTTAATACGGCAATCAAGGTCAACAAAGTCGCCCTGTTTGTCGCGTATTCATATAAAAATGGGAATCTGCTTTGTTCCGTGCCGTGGATATACTGATTCCCAAGTTTTCCAATAGAGACAGTGCGAGCTAATGCTGCGCCTGTTTGATTAAATGAGAATGAAAAAAACGCAACACACCCGCATTGGGCGCTGTGCTCTGTATGAGAAGAATATTCTGAATATACTAAAAGTGCTAAATCTACGAAATTTACCGTAGAGTCTACGAAATTTATGTTATACCGGGGGGGGGGGGGGGGCGTAGAGAGAAATTATACCACTAAACGAGGCACTATCCAGTGCATAGCGAGTGATCTGATTGTCGATGGTTTTTTGGCCTAGTCTATAGAACATACTATCATTATATCGGAAACTGAGGGAGCTTGTCAAGTACCTTTTGAGAAATTCTTTGAATTTTGAGTGCACCACCATTTCAAACGTAAGCAACAATACCCATACTCTGTTCATATAACCCGAATCTCCTTTGATTGCACCAGCCGAGCCGCCGAATTCGGCGGCATCAATCAGATAAGAGAAGCATAGCATAGTCTGTAGATAAGCGCAAGAGGTTTTTATCGGTCTTTTATTAAATTTTGCTGGTCGTGCTGTCTCGACCACTACAGCCTGAGCAGCCTTCTGGTAGGAGGAGCAGTGTCCTATTTGCCCTTCCCCAGTGCGTCGGGCGATCCATCAGCATAGAGTCGCACAGCTACAAGTAAGGGTTCTTGGGGCTGAGGCGCACTACGTGGTGTCAGACACTGCTCACCGGTGTTAAGCCATTGTGGGGTTTAACAGGTTCAGCGATTGCGGTTGGTGAGCGCGGTAGGCTTTGCTATCGATGTTAAACTCAATTCGCCTGAATACGTCTTACAGTCAAAGAAGTTGTGCCATGAACCGGGCGGGATCCAGAGCTGACGCATATCAAGCCCCATGCAAAGAACCAGCACTACGAGCAGATCGCGCCCTAGCATGAACTCGTCGTCGATGGTGAGCGCCTTTTTCTCTCCACTCCGTCATAAACCAGCGTCCGCATGAGCGTACAGGAATGTTCCATATATATAGTAGGCTTTGGCGAGCAGGTAGAGCAGTTGCTGCATCTTAAGCTTGTGGTATGCGCGAAACTCACGATCCCTTCTATACTAACTAGCGTCTCTGGCACTTGTGGCCGGAAGCTCAGTCTGAGCAGCTATCGTCTTGCACGGCAGGTCTACAGGTTCAACTGAGTCAGCTATAACGAGGTATTGACGCGTCCTCAACATGCCATGTACAAATGAGACATGAATTATATCGCACATATACGCCGTTTGGATAAGGACACATGGGCCGACCCTCAGCCCCTGAGCAGGCATCTCAAGGGAACCGCTGAGCTGGCTTCAGAGTTCGCGGCGGATTTCAATTCCTCGGACTGGGCTTATGCCCTGGGTATGGCACATGACACCGGCAAAGCAACTGTTGAGTGGCAGCGCTATTTGCGGGGCAAAAGCGGTTTTGATTATGACGCAGAAGCGTCGTCCGAAACACATGGCCGTAAAGAACATTCGACCTCTGGAGCAAAGCTGGTGGAAGACTTGTTTGCTAATCCCTGTGGACGTTTTCTCGCGTATTGTGTCGCGGGACATCATGCAGGCTTGGCAGATTGGTCCGGTAAGCAAAGCTCCCTGCGTTTCCGGCTGCAAAACGCAAGCGCCAAAGATATCGCGGACCAAGCGAAGACCGCGCTCAAGCCGCTCTGTCCCAAAACCTCGCCGTGGCCATTCAGCCGTGATGGGCTTGATGTGTCCCTGTGGATACGGATGCTGTTTTCGTGCCTTGTTGACGCTGACCGGCTGGATACAGAGCGTTATGAAAACCCGGATGCATATCAAAAACGCGGTGCATATCGCTCAATCGCGGAACTGCGCGAAGACTTTGACCAATTCATGGCGGAAAAAACAAAAGCCTCAGGCGGGGAACCCCACGTTTACGAGGCGAGGCAGCTTGTACTTGCTGATTGCATGGCCGCTGCGGAATGGTCACCCGGGCTTTTTTCGCTAAGCGTACCAACAGGCGGCGGTAAAACCTTGTCGAGCATGGCTTTTGCGCTTAAACATGCGGAAAAGTACGGAAAGAAACGTATCATCTACGTCATTCCATACACCAGCATCATTGAACAGAACGCAGACGTGTTTCGCAACGTGTTTGGTAAGGATGTGATACTTGAACATCACTCCAATCTTGATGATAACGAAACCACCGTGCGCTCCCGCGCCGCGGCGGAAAACTGGGATGCGCCGCTCATCGTAACAACCAACGTGCAATTTTTTGAGTCACTCTTTGCAGCAAAAACAAGTCGCTGCCGGAAATTGCACAATATTGCCAACAGCGTGGTCATTTTCGATGAAGCACAACTACTCCCCCCAGACTTTCTTGAAAGCATACTGGAAACAGTACGGCTTTTGGCGGACCACTACCACGTGAGCTTTGTTATGTGTACTGCTACTCAGCCAGTTTTTGAGAAGCGGGAGGCGTTTCCCCGTTTTCCCGGGCTGCCGGAAGCCAGTGTCAGAGAGATCGTACAAGATGTTCCGAGCCTTTACAAAAACCTTCAGCGGGTTGACTATGAGTTTCCTGACAAAGACGCGCCGCCGCGTGAGTGGAACGCGCTTGCTGCTGAGCTAGTTACTTTTGAGCAGGCGCTTTGCGTAGTCTCTGACCGGAAGAGCTGCCGAGAGCTTTACGCCGCAACAAGGCAGCTTACCAAAGACAACGTGGGGACTTACCACCTTTCAGCGCTTATGTGCGCCCAGCATCGCACAGAGGTGATCGCCGAGATCAAAGACAGGCTGGAACAAGGCGAGCGTGTTCTGCTTATCAGTACCCAAGTGATTGAGGCGGGTGTTGACATTGATTTTCCAGTCGTGTACCGTGCCATGGCTGGGCTTGATTCCATCGCACAAACTGCGGGGCGTTGCAACCGCGAAGGCAAGTTGAACGCCCAAGGCAAACGCGGCAAGGTGGTTGTATTCAACGCGCCGCGTAAAGCGCCTCCGGGATTCCTGCGAAAAGCTGTCGAGACCGCTCAGCTAATCTGCAAGAACAGTGTAGACAATCTGACTGAGCAGCGCCTCTTTGAGAACTACTTTCAGGAACTGTACTGGAAAGCTAATTCCTTAGATAAAAAGGAAATAATGAAGCTACTCAAGCTAGAACCTGACTATGGTATTCAGTTCAGGAGCGCTGCCGAGGCGTTCAAGCTCATTGGCAACGATATGCGAGCCATACTCGTGCCTTACGGTGATGGCGCGAAGCGTATTGCCTTGCTGGAAAAGAGCGAAGTCCCTGAGCGGGTTTTGTTACGCAAGCTACAACGCTATACGGTGAACGTCTATCCTGAGCAATTCGCCGAGCTACAGCGTCGAGGATCACTTAAAGAGGTCCTACCGGACATCTATGCCTTAAACAGCCAGAGTGAGTATAACACAGAGATAGGATTGTTGGTCGATGAGATTTCGAGCAATCCAGAGCATTTTATCAAAACTGTTGTAAGCCTTCTTGATTAGGGGAGGTCTATTGTTCTGCTGAGAAGGATATTCATACCTAAGGGGAGGTCTATTGTTCTGCTGAGAAGGATATTCATACCTAAGGGGAGGTCTATTGTTCTGCTGAGAAGGATATT
>JAIRYV010000050.1 GCA_031267685.1 Treponema sp. | reverse complement strand
CGCCGCCTGATGACAAAGATATTCCGTTCTAGGAGGGAAAATGAACAAAGAAGTTGAAGTCAGGGTAACAGCGAAGGACAGCAGGTCGCTGTATACGATTGTAGTTACTACCCGTGACCCCCGCCAGGTCTGGAATAAAATCAGGATAGGCCGGAACGCCATAGGGACGGAAAATATAACGGCCGTCCATTTGATAGACGAAGACCCCCACCCATTCCGTGTCGGGAATGAGAAGGATACGGTCGAGTGGTTGCAGAAAAGGTTCAATGGGGAAAAATGAGCTACTTTTTAGCCTTCTTTGGCCTGGCACTGGCTTCTGGTTTGTCCTTTGGCTGGAACCCCTTGGGGCCAAAATCACTTATCTGCTCAAGGGTAGACGGTTCATACAGGGCAGCCTTGCTAAATGGCTTGATACCCCTTTGGAAAAGGCGTTGTTTGACGGTATTAGGCGAGATTCTTAGTTTTTCAGCCATTTCATCTATGGTTAGACCTTCCATATACTTCATATCGGGCATTCTAACCGAAAAGTTAAAATTTTTCAATAATTTGCCGATAAAACACTTGACATATTCTAACCTATAGGTTAGTATGTAAGGGTAGAATACAGATAGAGAGCCTCCGGGAAGGGGTAAGGGACTTCCTGGCGGCTTTGGCAAGCAGCCTGCCCCTGAGGGACCCTTACCCCGATGGGGCATATTTTTTTAGACAAGGGGTACGGAATGAGTATAGAGAGAGCAAGGTTCTATGGGTCTGGTTGGGGGTCAGGCTTGGGCTTCGGGGGGCGGCCCATTTTTGCTTTTTTTATTATTTCCAGTGTTTCAGGTGGGTATATCGCTTGTCGGGTTATGGGTTTTATACCTGCTCTTTGTATCCGTGCTTCCACAGTCTTGAAGGGCAAGTTTAATACTTCGCACATTTCGTTAATAGTCAAACCTTCCATCCTTTCTATATCGGTAATATACCAAATAAACTTGATAACTGCAAGAAAATTTAGGCACTTTTCCAAACAAGCATTTGAAAAAAGTATAAGAATTTTCCTTTATTTTACTTGACAAAGTGAAGGATTATTCCTATACTATAGATAGATGATTAGAGAACGGCAGTGAGGGCCTGGAAGACCTCACTGCCGGTTTTAGCACCAGCTGCCCCAAGGCGACTTCCAGCGCCAAGGGGCTATTTTTTTAGATAAGGGGTACGGAATGAAGACAAGGTATTGGAAAGTAGGGATTGAAATCTATGAGGACGGAAGGGTGCTGTCTGCCGTCCTGTGGAGCCGGGAGGCAACATATCAGCCTTCGGCAAGTTACCGGAAGGAACCGGGGCGGGAAGTTTTCAGCTTCTGGTATGAGACTAAGGCCGCTGCCCATTACGCGGTTCTTGAGGCTATGGCTATGAACAAAAAACAGGGGGCAGTGGCATGAGCGCGGAAAACGACAGCACTATTGAGATAGCTGTGCAGGTGATGGAAGACCACGGTTTTCATGTAACGGACGCGCGGGAAGAACGGGCTGCCAACACCGAAATTGGCCATGTGATTTCCGAGAACGGTATCCGTCCGACAGGGGCGTTGCTGCTTCGCGTAGCGCCGGAAACACCAAGCAGGAGGCCAATTTATGGAAGGGACTTTCCTGCAAAGGAATATAAGGCACGGAGATTCAAGATTTTTAAGGAAACTATCGCGCCGTATAAGACTCAAGAACCGCTAGGTGAAATCGAACTCGTCGAGGCTGTGTATGTCGGCGGCGAGTTGTACGTGGTTCCGATGCAGGTTTATCAGACCGAAAATCCGGGCTTACTCAAGGTCGTGTTTCTCCTGAGCGACTTGTCGTTCCAGCATAATATCAGCTTTGCGGACATAAATAACAACAACATCAGGAGCGAAATGATGACACTGGACAGGAGGCTTTTCTACTATATCGGTTCGGTTGACGGATATGTGGATATGTCTCCAGTTCCCAGAGATAGGGAGGTGGAAGCATGATTGGCCGGAAAGATTATGAAGAGCGGAAAGAGTCCCGGATAAGCCAGTATGAGGAAAACGCGAAAAAAGCCAACAGCGAATCCGAGTCGCTTTACAAAAAGGCACATGAGATGGCATCGGTAATTCCCTTCGGTCAACCGATATTGGTTGGCCATCACAGTGAGAGTTCCGACCGCTCTTACCGAAAACGGATTGAGAACGTCGAGCGGCAATCTTTTGAGGCCGCCGAAAAAGCGGCCTACTATGAAGAAAAGGTGGAAACTGCTAAGAGCAACGTGGACATCAGTGGCGACAATCCAGACGCGATAAACCTCTACCGGAAAAAGCTGGCAACGTTGGAGTCCGTGCAGGAATATATGAAGGCTATAAACAAAGCCTTTGCCCAAGGCGATGACGCGCTCAAGGCTCTGGGGCTTACCGATGCACGGATTGCGAAAATAAAGAGCAATATGCCGTCTTATGAAAAAAAACCCTGCCCCGCGTGGATGTTGGGCAATAACAGCGCGGAGATACGCCGGGTAAAAGCCAAAATAGAACAATTTGCAAAGTTAGATGTGCTGAAGGAAGAGGAATTTTCCTTCAGCGTCGGCAAGTTGCTTGTCAACATCGAATCCAACAGAGTGCAGTTCTTTTTTGACGAAAGCCCGGCAGAGAAAATCAGGGCGCTCTTGAAATCCCACGGTTTCCGTTGGGCACCTTCGAAGGGCGCATGGCAGAGGCAACGGACGCTGAACGCGATAAGTACGGCAAAGAGCCTTGTTCCCGAAATTGAGAAACTATCAGGAGGTCTGTATGGACAGGGCAACAGACCTTTGTGAAATTGCACAAGAAAACGGTTTTAAATGGGGGTTTTATTGTGGCGATCTTTATCTGTTTCCAGAAACAGAAGCGCAAAAGAAAGCTGTCGTTGACTACGCACGTCTTACCAAACAGCTTGTTTTGTGCGGTTGTTTTGATAACGCGTTCTTTGTCGGCAACGTTCTTGATTATAACCCGAAATATCACAGGATTGTATTTAAACCGAAGGGAAATAAGGTAAAAAAAAGATAATTTTCGTCCTGATGAGGCTGGGCTGCCCCCAGCCGAAACACCCCCTGTTCCCCACATAGGGGGTGTCGGCGAAAGCTAAAACTATTTTGTAAGGGGTTCTCAAATGGAAGAACAGAAAATCAACAAGCGCGTGAGGATTAACCTCTCGCAGACAGCAAAGGGGCTGTGCCAGATCGACTGCACGGCGGAGTTCGAGGACGCGGAACAGTGCGAGAAGGAACTGGACGCGGCTATCAAAGCGGTGCGGCGCGTTATCGCGGCCAACGGACTGAAGGAGGCGGGGGAATGAATACGGCATTGACCAGAGTTGACAGCGCCCGGAAAAGTGGGGCATTGGTATACGTCAACCCGGAGCATTACGAGGCGCAGGTTGAATTGTATAAAACCGAAATTACCGAACTTCATCTCAAAAAAGATGATTTTCACGTTATTTCCGGCAAATATATGCCCAAAAAAGAAACCGTGGACAAAATTTCTGAGTCCGCCGGCATAACATTCATTCAATCATCGAGCCGCTCCCACACGGAGACAAGGGACGAAAGTCTTACCGGGAAACGTACCGTGCACATAGCGGAAGAACAGGGGAAGGTAAGAATGCCCGATGGAAGTTACCGCGAGAGCACTGTCGAGGAATACGAATTCGATCCTTTTTTACGAGCTATGATAGACAAAAGGGCGACCGAGATTACTCCGCAAAACCGCGTGGAAGTAACACGGGTGGCGATGGAGTACAGCAAGTGCGCGCGGCAGAGGGCAAAGACGGGGGCCAGGAGCCGGGTTGTCCGCCAGCTAACCGGAATGCCGACAGCTTTTGACGTGAAAGATTTGGGGATGGACGCTGAGGGGAATATAAGACCCATGTTGTTCAGCAGGGTAGTTCAGAACACCAGCTACATTCTACAAACACCGGAAGGCCGCGCTATGGCGACAGCGCAAGCTCTGGGTGTGGATGTGGCTTCGCTTTTCGGGACTAGAAAACTCGCGCTCACGCCGTCTGTTGGTGCGACAGAACCCAGCTCCACTGCGGATATGCCGGAACTGGAAAACGAGGCTGAGAAGCTGGTCGGGGAAGCCGCCGCCGAAGGTGCAGTGGATGGTGAGCCGGATTTTCCCGTGGAGGCCGATACCCAGCAACAGGAAGAGACGGAGTTTGCCCGTTTAACCCTCGTCCTTGAGGAGTACATGACCTACAAGGAATATCTGGACATGGCCACCAAGAGCGGCTCCAACCCCTACGAATTGGCAGAGGCCGAGATCAACAACAAAAGCGCGACTGAGGAAAGTCGGAGGAAGATGGTTAAGCGCATTCGGGATTTCCTTGTCGCTAAGAAGGTTCTGGGGGTAGCATGAAAATAGCGCACATTGCAGATTTGCATTGTTGCCGTGAACACACAGAGGAGGCTCTGGCCTCCCTGCGGTTCCTCGCGGAGCATATAAAGACGTCGCCGGTCAACCTTGTTGCAATTTCCGGCGACGTGTGGGACGCTTCGATGTTAAACACCGAAGCAAGCGGCTTTAACCGGTTCATTGACGCGATTAGCAACATCGCAGACATCGCTCCGGTGGCCATGATTTACGGGACGCCATCGCATGACACCGATGGGAGTCTGGAGGTGTTCCGTAAGCTCACTACAAAGTATGGTATCACGGTTCTTGAGCCGGGTCAAGCGTATTTTTTGCATGGGAATGGAAAGATAGTAAGTGAAAATGATCACTATCTTTCTGCGCAAGGCGTTATTGCGGTTCTCTTTGGTATACCCGAACCACGCAAGAAGTACCTTTTGGCCGCGACCAGTGTCGGTAAGGACGAGACCGAAGACGCCATCCGTGCCGCCATGCACCGGCTGTGTTTCCACCTAGCAGCCAAGCGGAGTGAGTACCCGGACATTCCCTGTGTGGTGTTGTACCACGGGGATGTAGCTGGCTGCTCTTTCCAAAATGACCAAATCGTGGAGAGGGGAACCGGGATAGCCATCACCATTGATGAACTGGCCGACATCGGCGCGGATTACTACGCGCTGGGCCACATCCACAAGTCCCAGCAGGTTGGCAGCCTTCCGGCTTACTACGCTGGGAGTATTTACCCGAAGAACTTCGGGGAGACCCACCAGGCGGGCTTCAATGTGGTTGTTCTTGATTCGCCGAAAAAACCCGCTATGATTGACGCAAAGGGTGAAAATGAACCCATGTTTCAACGCGCGGTTATAATTAGGCATGACTTCCCGCATCCGAGAAATCTGAAAATTGAGGCCGCTGGCTACAATCTGGATGACAAGTTTCTACTGCCCAGGGAACTAAAGAGGTTTAAGGTTTGGCTTGAAATCACCTGTTCAAGAGACAAAAGAAGGCTTGTTAATACAGACCGCCTTTTACGGCATCTCCTTGACAATGGCGCGGCCTGTGGCTCCCGCGTAACCATCGCCGATATTCCTGTAGAAACCATCCGCGCCGCCGAAATTACGGCTGTTAATACCCCGTCTAAAAAGTTTGAAGTCTGGGCAGAAAACTCCGATGTCGAATTCACGGACGGCCATCTGGAAAAGATTAAGAGCCTGGACGTGGAAATCACACGGGGCGCGGCAAAGGTTGAAGGGGAATGGGAACTCGTATCCCTGCGGCTTAAGGGCGCTATCGGCATTATGAAGGGCATCAAACAGGAGGAGATCGTTGTCAACTTCGACAATTTTTCCAACGGCCTTATCGCATTCACTGGAGCAAACGGCAAGGGCAAGACAACACTAATTGAAAACTGCCAACCTTACCCGCAGTTATTTACGCGAAAAGGGAAATTACAGGATCATTTCTGCCTCAAGGATAGCCTCCGTGAGGTTATTTACCGGAACCGTGCCGATGGCTCTATGAGGAAGTTCCTCATTCAGATTGACGGCAAAAATAAATCCGGCGCTTGCAAGTATTTCATTTTCAAGCAGATCATAGGGCTGGCTGGCATGGAATGGGAACCGCTCCCCGGCGTTGACGGCAACCTCAAACCCTATGAGGAGGCACTCGGCTCAACCTTCGGCTCGATAGATTTGTTCCGGCGCACGGTGTTCATTACCCAGAAGCCCACGAAAAACCTCCCCGATCTCACCGATGCCACAGTGGGAGAAAAGAAGTCCCTGTTCGTGGCCCTCGCCGGTATAGACTACCTTCAGGGCTTCGCCGATGCCGCCGCCGAAAAGGTCAAACTGGAAACCGCGAAGATGCATGACGCGGAAATCAAAAAGAGGATGCTTCAGGCGACGATAGATAAGAAGCCACGTGAGGAACAGGCCTTCCTGGATTCTGAGGCCGCGCTGGTAACCAAGAAGGCCGAACTTGTGGAGGTTACAAAGCAGGGCAAGGCGGCGAAAGCCGATGTTGAGCGCCTCCAGGCTGAGTGGAACACCGAACAGATACGACAGCGTCAGGAGAATGAAGCGAAGTCTGCCGTTGATGCTACCAGCGCAGAAATTAAAAACCTCTCTCTGGACATCGACACTTTGACCGAGGCCGCCAATAACAAATCCCTCTACGAAAAGGATGTGGCCGAGTACGAGGCCCAGCAGAAGAACATTGATGCGCAGAACGCAAAGAAACAGGCTGTTACTGAAGCCAACCTCAAAAAACAGCAGGACTACGCGAAAGTCAAGGCGACCTATGACGAGAGTCTGAAGGCTGTTGAAATGGAGCGTGATAACCTGTACGGTCAGCGGAACGCTATTGAGCGTCTGGCAGCCAACGCGGAGAACAGCATCAAACTCATAGAAAAAGAGGCGGCAGTCGAACTCAATCGGCTGGCGAAACCGCTGTCAGACCATAAAGCTGAGGTTGAACGCCGGATATTGACGGTGGAGAACCGAATCAAACTCTACGAGCGTGATGTGGCGGAAATTACCGAGAACTGCCCGATCTGCGGCCAGAAATTGCCAGAGGACAAAATCGCGGAACTCAAGGCCAAACGCGAGGATTACGTCCAGAAAATCACTACCGAGAGACAGGTCATTGAAACTCTGATGGTCGAACTTGCGGACATTGAAAAGAAAGGGCGTAAGGTCATTGATGATGTTGGCAACCAGTGTGATGCCCAAATAGCCAAAGAAAAGGCCGAAATCCAAAAGCAGACCGATAAGCTTGCGGACATCAATAAGCGAGTTGATGAACTGGCGCGGCAGATTTCTGAAATCGCCTTTGACGAACCGGAGGAGCCGCGAACTGAACCCTTCGATGACACTGCCCTGAAAGCCGCTGTTACCAAACAACAGCGCATCAACATCGCACAGACCCGCGCCACGCTTACCAAAGCGCAGGAGGCCGCCGTGCGGATTGATGGCCTGAAGAAACAGGTCGCCGAGAAAACTTCATTGCTAAAAAGCAAGGAAACGGAGTACGCGAAAATCAGACGAAATCCCGAAGTCGGTGCAAAAATCAAGGTCGACCTCGACAAAGCAATTGCACGGCATAGCGAACTCAACGAGAAGTACACCATAGTCAAATCCGAAATAGCGAGAACCGAGGCCAGCATCAATGCTGTGCGGGAAGTCCTCGTAGAGATCGAGGAGAAGGAAAAGGAGTATTCTATTTTGAACTACGATAGCCTGAGTGCGGCGTTGGAAGGCCGGGAATGGGAACTCATAGCCAGGGCATTCGGCAAGGACGGCATACAGGCCCTCGAACTGGACGCGCTGGCCCCCGGAATTTCGGACACGGCAAACCGCATCTTGGAAAGCGCCTATGGAGATCGCTTCAAAATTTCCATAGAGACTACCCGTATAGGCGGCGCGGGGAAGAAGACCAAGCAGATCGAGGACTTTGTTATCAATGTCATCGACAATGAAGACGGCGAGACGGTGAACCTTGACGACAAATCGGGTGGCGAGGCCGTCTGGATTAAACGCGCCATCTACGACGCCTTTGCAGTTATTCGCAAGCGGAACACCAACTTTGCTTTTCTCACCTGCTTCCAGGACGAAACGGACGGGGCTTTGGATGCCGCCGCGAAAACCGCGTATTGCCGTATGCTTGAGGCTGTCCATACGGAAAGCCATCTGCGACACACGATAATCATCACGCACTCAAACGAGGTGAAAGCGATGATTGAACAGCAAATTGAAATGGAGAAACTAGGAGGAGCGGCATGAAAAACACGTTGCTTGGCATTGTCTCAGTCGGAGGCAAACAATGTCGTTGAAAAATCCCAGGGGTGATATGTACCCCTTCGTGGACTGGCTTTGGAACCCGATAAGGGGCCGGTGCCAGCACGATTGCTCATATTGTTATGTAAAACGCATCGTTAAGCGGTTCCGGCGCGAACAAGCCGAGCCGCATCTTGTCGAGACCGAACTCCGTGCGAACCTTGGACGCTTTGGTGTAATCTTCGTCTGCTCTGGATGCGATTTATTCGCGTCGGATATTCTCGATGAATATATTATTGAGGTCGTTGCTCATACGCAACGATTCCCAGATAATATATATCTATTGCAAACAAAGAATCCACAAAGGATTGTCTCTTCTTCATTTGGAATATCGAGCGGTTTGCATCAAATCTGTACCACAGTTGAAACAAATCGCTGGGTGCCGGGGGTAATGGGGAAGGCGCCTCCGACTAGCCTTCGCGCACTGGCAATGGCGCGACTGGCCGAACAAGGCTATGTAACTTCTATCACGGTCGAGCCGATTATTGACTTTGACCTCGAAAAAATGTTGCAGCTAATCCGCATGACAAAGGCGCGACAGGTAAACATCGGCGCAGACAGCGGGAAAAATAACCTCCCTGAGCCGCCGAAAGAAAAAATACTTGAGCTTATCGCTGAACTGGAGAAGTTTACTCAAGTGGTGCAAAAGAAAAATCTAGGGAGGCTGACAACATGAATGATAAAAAAGAAAAACCGATAATTTTTTCCACACCTATGGTCAAGGCAATTCTTGCCGGGAATAAGACCATGACGCGACGGGTAGTTAAAGAACCTGTCTGTACTGATAAAAACGGTTTTATCAGTATAAAAGGGTTTTGGATGCATCCCCAAAAGGATACAGATCATGCCTTTGACGGTATTGCGCCCTATTGTATCGGCGATCATCTTTGGGTGCGGGAAACGTTTACGAAGGCGCCCAACGGAGATTACATCTATCGCGCCGATCCGATGTTTGACGATTGCGGCAAGGGCGATATTTCATGGGACTGGACGCCCTCAATATCCATGCCCCGCGAAGCGGCGCGGATATTTTTGCAAATAAAAAATGTGCGAATTGAACGATTACAGGAGATAACCGAATCGGATGCTCAAAAAGAGGGCTTTCTTAAAGGATACGCTAATGGAAAGACGTATATAGATAATAAATCTGGATTCACCGCCCTTTGGAACCGCATAAACAGGGGGCGTTATTGCTGGGTGCAAAACCCTTATGTCTTTGTCTACGAGTTCGTGAGGGCGAAATTAGAACTGGCAATGGAAACCATGAAAGGAGGGAGGGAAAATGGGAAAGCATAGCTACATTTCGACAAGTAATATGGTGGAAAGCGGGTCTTCCGCCTTTATTCATCCAAAAAAAATAAAAGGAGAGTAGATAGAATGTCTACAGATGGAAAGTTTTTCGCATCTTTCATTGTGTGCGAAACAACACACAAGCAATTAAAGAAAATGTCGCCTGAAATGAGACTTCGGTTTTACGACGCACTGTTTGAATTTGGAAT
This sequence comes from Treponema sp., assembly GCA_031267685.1. Classification (GTDB taxonomy): domain Bacteria; phylum Spirochaetota; class Spirochaetia; order Treponematales; family Breznakiellaceae; genus JAIRMT01. Next base: position 39,370 of record JAIRYV010000050.1, on the reverse strand, counting down.
CAACGGCGTAGAACCGGACTTTGAAGGGCTAGAGGAAATAGTATGGATTCCGATGATGGATTTCATATTGAACTCTAAGCGTGCTGATGAGGAATGGCATGCCAAACAGCGCGTGAACGGCAAAAAAGGTGGAGCGCCGAAGGGGAACACGAACGCCAAAAAACCGGGCAAAGAAGCAGCCCAGAACAACCCACTAACTCAAAAACAACCGGTTGATTCAGAAACAACCAGTTGTTTTGAAACAACCCATAATGTAAATGGCAATGTAAATGACAATAACAATGTAAATTCAAATTCCAATGAAAAAGAAAGGGAAAGGGAAAAGAGCGCTGAAGCGCATGAACAACCCCCTTTTTTACGGCCAAAAGTTTTTGAGGAAACTTTGAGAAAATTGATACCTCCAGAACAGGAACGCGAACCAAGTCCTGTTGAGCAAGCGCCCAAACCAGCTGAGCCGGACGAATCATCGCCTGCTCGGAAATTTGACACATGGTACGAGGATATACGCCGCACGTGGAACGCGCTCGTTCACAATCCACCAGCGAATATAATAGCGCTTAACCTCAATGACTTTGAGCGCAGGGATATAATAGCGATCTGGAAAACATACCCTCAACCCGAAGTTGTACGCAAATCTATCGCTAACTATGTCCAGGTCAAGGATTGCCCCGAAAAGTATGACCCTCATGGGAGCGTATATGACAGCTTATCCGGGTTTTTGAAAAAGGGCATTGAGAAATACTGTGATGAATCTCAACCCCTTAAACGATACATTTTACCCTCCTACCAAAAACAGCAGGAGGAAGATGAGCGGAAACGCAGGGATAATGAGCGTACCCTAGAAATGATACGCAAGGCGCGTGAAAAACGGGAGAGCGTTGCATGAATGATTCCCAGCGGCTTGACCAGATCAGCGGACTCATTGAATACTTTACTAAGAGTAAGCGTAACGAAATGGCCGAAAATGCCATGCGCGAAATACTCATCTCCATACCTGATCGAGACTTTGACCAAGCGGTATCAAAACTGTTTACGGTCTCCAATCGTTTTGGCCTTGACCTTTCGGCGATTAAATCCGCCCTTGCCGATATTGGGGCAACGGACGGCGACGCGCTTGCTGGTTATGAGCGCGTGGGAAGTAACCGGCTTATCCACCGGGGCACCGAGGTACAGTGCGACTGCTGCGGCCATCATTACCTATGGTCACAGACGGCTGATGATTATACTAGCGCGGAGAAAGATTGGTGGGCATACTGCCCAATGTGCGGTTTTAACGGCGATGTGCAGGCGAGCGCTTATCGGTCAATAGTGCGCACCGGAGCAATACCGCGGGCATACAACGCCATGCTTGATCGTCAGTACCAGCACTATGCCGAGCGCGATTTCAGACCGCTTAAAACCCGCAACGAGATTAAGAAAATGCTGGAAAAGAGAAGCCATGGTGGGTTCTATGACCGCCAGTCGATACAAGCGATCTTGATGGCTCTTGAGCAGAGCCACAAAGACAGAGCGCGACGGTTTGCGCGAACAGTAGACGGGGAAAGACAGGGATGAACGGGAGGCTATAGCAACATCAATAAATTATGTCGACCAAAGCAGCTTTTGAAGCATACTTGCGAAGCACAGGCTATTATGGCATACTCGAAATACTGTAATTTATTTTTCAGGGACGTTGCCGGACGTTCGTTGGTAAGGAGTGTTTATGAATGAAATACGTGTAACGTGTAAAACGGCGGACAGTCTGCCCTACGGCGATATAACACCATTTCAGGGCAAGCTCAAAAAGCGAACCGATGAAATGCTCGGCAAACTTTGCAGGTCGATTATCAAACACGGATGGAGTTTCCCTGAATTCATCTGGAAAAGCGAAAACATGAATTACTGTCTTGACGGGCATGGAAGGCTGGCTGCTGTTCCCATGCTTGAGAAAATGGGCTACTCAATCCCGCCACTTCCCGTTGTTTTTGTCGAAGCGAAAGATGAATCCGAAGCAAAAGAGTTGTTGCTGAAGCTCAACAGTCAATTTGGAATAATTGATGTCGAAGGTTTCCGGGAATTCATCAACGGCCTTGAAATGGAATGGGGAGACCTAGCCCTTCCCAGCGGGGAACTATTCGAGTTTCCCGACATCTTGCCCGACGAAGGAAAACACAGGAGCCTTGCTGAGCGTTTCATCATCCCTCCGTTGTCTGTTTTCCGTGTAGCATCCGGTTATTGGCAAGACAGGAAGAAAGCCTGGCTATCCCTCGGTATCAAGAGCGAGAGAGGTCGAAACGATGGTATGCTCAAGAATATGGCTGCTCTGGAAAAGAAGATCAGAGGCTCGAATCTTCCCTCTGAGAGCATTTTTGATCCTGTTCTCTGCGAGATCATGTACCGATGGTTCTGTCCCGCTGGAGGGCAGATTCTTGACCCCTTTGCCGGAGGGTCTGTCCGGGGTATCATTGCGGGGAGCCTCAACTACGATTACACGGGTATAGACCTCCGGCAAGAACAGGTTTTAGCCAACTACGAACAAATTGAAATCGTGAAGGACAAAAAGCCGGTGTGGATTTGCGGGGACAGCAGGAACATGGACACCAGCCTTCCATCCGGTTTTGAAGCCGACTTCATTTTCTCTTGCCCTCCCTATGCCAACCTTGAGGTGTACAGTAAGCAGCCGGAAGACCTCTCCAATATGGACTATCCCGAATTTCGCGCCGCCTATGGGGACATCATCAAGAAAGCCTGCGCCCGCTTGAAAGAGGATTCCTTTGCCTGTTTCGTTGTCGGCGAGGCCCGCTCAAAGATAGGGACTTACTACGGCCTTGTCCCGGATACTGTCAAAGCCTTTGAGGAAGCCGGGGTACACTTCTACAACGAGATGATCCTTGTTACTCAAATAGCGGCAAAGGCCCTCACTGTGGCGGAAGGCTTTGTGAAGTCTCGAAAAATCGGGAAAATCCATCAGAATATTTTGGTATTTGTGAAAGGCGACCCGATAAAGGCCGCTGCGAAGTGCAAAATCGACAGGCAGGAGCTTATTGACGCTATCAGCGGTGAAGAAAAGGCCGAAGCGGAAGAGGTTACCGCATGAACCCGGCAAACGTAATCTTGCGTGGCTTTATTCCGTATTTTTTCGCAATTTCTTGGGCCTTCTCGTTCATAGCCGCAAGGTGCGGCGCGGCCATTTCTTTGGCTTTGTCATACGTTATAGCCCCGGCCATCAGCCATATTTTAATGTTGTTCATTTCTTCGGTATGTTTCATTGTCTCACTCATTTGGTTCTCCTTATATTTTGACATTACGGCAGGTGGTTTTATTCTTCAAGGAGAAATTAAAAAATATTTCAAGAAAAACGGCGTGGAAAACGGCGTCAAAAACGGGAGGTTGGCGGCGTGGCAAGAGAAGACGGATTAGCGGCGGGAATAAGGACACGGTTTTCAACCGAGTATCAGCCAGCGAACCGTGGCCGCAAACCATCGAAGCTTAAGAAGTGGATCAAGGAGAATGGTGTATCCAATGAAGATTTTGTCGCCATTTTCAAAAACATCATTGCAGTACACACTATCGAAGAACTTCAACAGATGATTGATGGCGACAATAAAAACAAACTGCCGGTTATAGTGGCTCTGTGTATATCGGCCTTCATTCACGACATGAAGACCGGTACCCTGACGGCGGCGAACAGCGTCCTCGACCGTATCATGGGCAAGCCTACCCAGCAGCTCCTTCTTGGCGGCGGAGACCGCATGGAATTCCCGCGAGACCCAGAAGAGCGTCGTGTGTTGGCCAAGGAGCTACGGCAAGAACTCGGCCTCGTCAAAAAGGATAATTCAGATAATGAATCGTAGAATCATGGATTACACTGACAACATCAAGCTGTCCTCTTTCAATTTTAACATTGATTTTGAGGGGGAAAAACGCGAATCAGGAATGACCTACAGGGCATGGCGTGAAGCCGTTTTCAGGCGTGATAATTACGAATGCCAGCAATGTCATAAGCAACTACCAGCAGACAAACTAGAAGCGCATCGCATTAAACCATTTTCGGTCGCCCCGGAGTTACAATTCAGCGTTAAAAACGGTCTAGCTTTATGCCATGACTGCCATGTAAAAACAGATTCGTATGGCCGCAGAGCCAAAGTTTTGAAGTGGCGTAAAGGAAGAAATGCCGCAGACTAGGATTACCGATATTACCGATGACGACATCTGGAAACTCCTTTACTTGCGGCGCCTGGAGGCCGTAGATAATCACCTGAGCTTCATGTCATATACATGGACAAATCGGGCCACGCCGTTTATCGTCGGTTATCACACTCGGCAGATATGCGCCTGTATTGACTATGCGGTGGAAAAGTTTCGGCAGGGGAAAAGCACATATTGGGTGATAACTTTGCCATTTCGCCACGGGAAAACGGAGATAATTTCCCGAAAGCTCCCTGCACATTTTCTCGGACTATTCCCAGATTGCAAGGTTATCCTCTGCGGCCATACCACAGAACTCACCAAGGGATTCTCAAAAACGGCGAGGAACCTCATCAAAACCAGGGGCTACCGAAAGTTGTTCCCCGACATTGAACTAGACCCCGGCTCATTCTCTGGGGCACACTGGAAAATCAAAGACCATGAAGGCGAGTGTTTCTCCTCCGGCTTGCTGGGCAGCCTTTCCGGGCAGGGCTATCACCTCGGCCTTCTTGATGACTATTGCCGCAACCGCGCAGATGCGGAATCGGCCACCATGAGAGAGAAGATGTGGGACGCATTCACCAACGATTTTATGACTCGTGGCGCGGAGGTCAGTATTACCATCGTTCTAGCTACGCCGTGGCACGTTGACGATATAATCGGACGTATAAGACAAAGTCAAAATACAGACCCGGAGTTTCCGAAGTTTAACTTCCTGAAGTTCCCCGCCATGAGTGACCGCTATCCGACCGGTACGCTGTTCCCGGAGCGGTTCAGCAAGAAGTGGTATACGCAGCGCCGGGCTATTCTGGGCGAATACGGCTTTTTATCCCTCATGCAGCTTGACCCCAAGAAACGCGGTGGCAATATGCTCAATACCGAGTGCTTGGTACGCCACCGCGTTGAGGAATACCCGAAGAACCTGCGGTGGTTCCGCGTGTGGGACTTGGCGCATACTGCGAAGGAGCGAGCCAAGCAAGACCCGGACTGGACTTCCGGCACCCTCCTTGCATTCCAAATTCAGGATAATATGATCCACTTATGGATAAAAGACGTGGTTCGTATGCGAGAAAACGCACCGAAGCGCGACACGAAAATCCGCATGATTGCCAAGCTGGACGGCCCCTATGTGAAAATCGGCGTGGGCGGCTCCGTGGATTCTAAGGACGCTATATCGACCATGAGGGTGATCTTGAAATCAAAGCGTATGGTGTATTCCGTGCCGGAAAACAGGGATAAGGTTGTTCGCGCAACGCCGCTGGAGCCTATCTTTCAGGCTGGAAATGTCCATGTGCCGATTAACGCGCCGTGGCTCAAGGACTGGATAGAGGAAATTGAGGCATTCCCGCTCGGCACACACGATGACCAGGTAGATAATCTATCCGCAGGGTATGCCCTGTGGGATAGTCAAGGTAATACAGATGCTCTATACGAGGCGTGAAAGAAAATGAAATATAATTTGCCGCAGGAGGTTTCATTTAATGATGAGGTGGTTTACCAATCCTGTTTTCGTATTTGCAATATAGTTAATTATAAGTGTAATAAGTGTAAATTGAAATGCGACAAATGTCTGTATTCAACAAGTTATACTGTATGCATAAAAGATATTGCGATGGAAATTATGAAAAACCTTGAAAAAAAATATAATATTGATGGAACAATAGATTGAACTATGACTCAGGAGGATATTATGGCTGAGAATGAAAAGCCCGGCGTTTTGGAAAAAGCAAAAAAGTTTGCAAAGGACGGCTGGAGTAACCTCATCACCGGATTGAACAATGCTAAAAACGCAAAGAGGCGATATACCCACCACCGCTTTGACGGCTTGTTGCAGGAAGACGAACTGGAATCCATGTTTGCCGAGGATGGCCTAGCGGCGCGGATTGTGAAGCTGCTACCTGATGATATGTTCCGCGAGGGATGGGAGTATGAGTTTCCTAACGTGGACGAAATTAAGGCCGCCGAGTACACCGACAAATACGATGAGGTGTTTGAGCTCATAGGATCACAGACGAAGCTGAAACTGGCCTTCTATTGGGCAAGGCTTTTCGGTGGCGCGGCGGTTCTCATCGGTGTAGTAGACGGCCAGACTATGGACAAGCCCCTCGATCCCCGACGAATCAAATCCTTTGAAAAACTGAAAATCCTCGACCGTACGGAAATTGAGTTCTCGCGGATTCAGTTCCAGCTTGACCCCGGTCAGCCGCGTTACGGCCAGCCGATATTTTACCCCATCAAGTTTGATACCATCAGTGGCGCGGAAGAAGAAAAGCTCGTCCACTACACCCGCGTCATGGAAATCCACGGAGATACCCTGCCCCGAAAAACCGCCGCCACGCTCGGCGCGGATGACTGGTATTGGGGCATATCGGTTCTCCAACGCGCAGAGGAGCGCCTTAAAATGCTTGGCTCATCGTTGGGCAGTATCGACCAACTTCTGGATGAGATGAGCGTGGGGAAATACAAGGTCAAAGACCTCGCCATGCTGTTAACTTCCCCGGAAGGCAAGGCTGCCATACAGCAGCGCGTGGAACTCATGGACTTAACGCGCTCGGCATTCCGCTCGCAGTACCTGGATAGCGAAGAGGAGTTTTCGCGGGATTCCGTGAACTTCCAAGGCATACCCGATATGTTGCACATCCTTTTCATGTTGCTCTCGGCGGACACCGGATACCCTATAACGCGGCTATTCGGCGTTTCCCCTGGAGGCATGAACGCAACCGGCGAAAGCGATATGCGCAATTACTACGACACGGTACGGTCTGTCCAGTCAACGGACTTAAAGCCTATCTTGCTTTATATCTTGCATATCATTTCCGAATGGCAAAAAATACCCGAACCATATATCAAATTCCTGCCTCTTCAAACAATGAACGAGAAGGAACAGGCGGAACTTGAAAAGATGAATATCGATAAGGACAAGATTGAAGCCGAAATCTACAAAACCTATATCGACATGGGCGTTCTGGAACCCTATGAGGTGCGGTTTTTGAAGTTCGGAAATACGTTGGACGATATTCCAGTTCCGAAAGAACTTGAACTGCCCCCGGTCAAGTCGGTTCCCCCGCCGCCTGTTGACGAACCCTCCGACAATGGCGAGGATGACGTGCCGGAACCGGAATAACAGTGAGGCAAACTATGAATGCACAATTACCACAATCGTTACCCCGTAATAAAAATGGCAAGATCAGGCGTCCTGCGCCTCCTCCTCTCGTTCCTCCTCCGAAAAAAAAGACAGGTAAGTGATGGACAACACGATCCGCACCGCGCTGGTTACGGTTATCAAGTCGAATCGCCAGAAGATGAGCCGAGACCAGAGGCGGCGCGGCGTGAAGCCCCAGCGGTGGCTCTACCCCTACGCGACGGAAGCCCGGTATGCCGCGACAATCCGTGCATGGCTACGGCCCATGACAGACTACGTCCACGAGTACCTCAAGGATAACGCGGAGTCCGTATTGCGCGGCGATTCCGCAGACCTTCCCGACGAGAGCGTCCCCGCGCAGCGCTTGGATGCCGTGCCGGGGAAGTCCTTCGAAATTATGATTAACTCTCTGCAAGGATGGCTTGCGCAGTATGTACCGGACGACGCCGAGAGCAAGAGCGGTTCACCAATATACATAGAGCTGGGCAATATCGCGGATAGCACCTTTGACTTCAACGAGGGGCAGTTTGAGAAAGGAGCGAAGTCCGTTCTGGGTGTGGAGTTTCCGGTCGGCGAGGATTGGTGGCCGTTTGCGCGGGATATGTGGGCAAACAAAAACTATGACCTTATCAAAGATACACTGATGAAGCAGTATATCGCACAGGTGAACGACCTCACGGAAAAAGCGGTAACTTCCGGCCTATCCGTAAAGCAACTCGCAAAGCAAATATTGTCCTTGGACGATAAAATTAAAAAGAGCAAGGCGAACCTCATAGCCCGCGATCAGATAGGCAAGCTGAACGGTGAAATAACGCAGCGGCGCATGGAATCCGTAGGTCTTACGATGTATATCTGGTCAACGTCCGGCGATGAGCGGGTGCGGCCATCTCACGAGATGATGGACGGCGGCCTTTGCCGGTGGAGCGACCCTAGTGTTTATTCTGATGATGGAGGCAAGACGTGGAAGCCCCGGCCTTCCGGCGCTGTAACCCAGCACCCAGGTTTCGATATACAATGTCGGTGTACCGCTCTATCCTGCTGGCAAGAATTGGTGGGTGAAGCAGACGCGATGATTGCCGAATATGAGGAACTGGACACGCTTTCGGCGGCGAATATTGAGGCTATACCGAACACCACGCAACCGGCTGCCGTGTTGGTTCCAGAACCGAAGAAGTATATCACCCAGAAGGTACTTCAGGGCCAAGTTACCGACCTCGAAAAACAGATAAAGGCCATTGACCCAGAAGCATCCCTAGTGGACAAGCAACTATACGATGATTTGAAGGCCAAGAAAGAGACTATTGAGGCCGAGATCGAGAAGAAAAAAATAGCGGCACAGAAAAACTTGCTTATGAAGAAGGTCAAGAAACTTGAAAAGGAAATACAGGACATTCAGGTTAAAACCTACAGTGGTATTTGGAAGGACGATGTAACAACGGCAGACTACGAGGAGAAGGCAGCGGGTATTCAGGCCAAGAAACAGTATTTTCTTGACAAGCTGAACGCCGGTGGTCTATCCGATAGCGACAAGGCGAAGTACACCCTGTTCCTGAAAGACCTGGACGAGTTTGAGGCCGAGGGCAATCATTATGCCGATATTCAGGCGGCCATCAAGAAGGCCAAAAATAGCTTGACAAGTCTAAAGAAAAACAGTAAAGTAAATGGAGTAGATAATCCATTTACGCAGGAGAGGAAAGACGCGGCTCTATGGGCAAAAACTCCGAAGGCAGCCGATGATGCGTTGCGTGAGGTTTGCGGTGAGGTATGGCAGAATGCTTCAAAGGCCGAGCGTAAGGCCATTTTTGAATACACAGAAGGTTCAGGTGGATTTAATCGGCCATTGCGCGGCTATGATGGAAATTGGCAGGACTTCAAGGGCGTGGGGAAAGTTCCCTTGAACAATGAGGGCAGAGGTACCGCAATCAAAAACATGACAAAATTGATAGACCGCTCGAAATATGACTTCGATGTATGGCTCCAGCGTGGCATTGAATCAGCAAAAGGCGCGGCGGAATTTCTGGGAATAAGCGAAGATAACCTACGCCATTGGTCACAGGCTGAATTGCATAAAAATTTGATTGATAAATCTGTTACCGATGAAGCATTTGTATCCTGTGGAAGTTCCAAGGGGAAGGGCTTTAGCGGGTATATCTTCAATATTTACTGCCCGAAGGGAACGAAGATGATGTACGCGGAACCGTTCAGCCATTATGGGGACGGAGATAAACTCCATTGGGACAGCATTTCAAAACGTTTCGATGGCATTTCAAAACAATCGGATTTTGGCTATGAAGATGAGACTATTATCCAGCGCGGTACGAAATTTAAAGTCATTAAAGTTGAAAAAAAAGGAATCGATATCTTTTTTGATGTCGAGGTGGTGGAACAGATTTAGGAGGCAGGTAATGGCAAAGGAAAAAAGGCCGCGCTGGGAAAGTGAAATTTGGAAAACGATACAGCCGAACGCTAAGGTATGTGAGACGTGTATGTTCCGGCCTATCATTTTTGACGGTGTTCAATTAGATAGGGCTGATACCAGTAACTGCCAAATATTCGAATATCCTGATTCAAAACCCGGCGATGTATATTTTAATGGCGCTGAATGTGAGTTTTACGAAAAAGAGATATGAGGTATAAGGATGGATAAAATAACAGCAAAACAGATAGAGGCGGTTCTCCTCGGTGTGGCGGTCGGCGATGCTCTGGGCGTTCCCGTCGAGTTCCAGCCGCGGGGGACATTCAAAATAACGGATATGACCGGTTACGGAACCCACAATCAGTCGGCTGGCACATGGTCGGACGATACATCGCTGACGCTCTGCCTTGCCGATGCTATGGCCGACAGCCGGGCAAGTGGCGATCTTCTGAGAAAAACCGCGGGAAACTTTGTACGGTGGGTTGAAGATGCCGCGTTCACCGCGCATGGGAATGTGTTTGATATTGGCATATCCACATCGAAGGCTATCCACAATCTCCAGAAAGGACTGCCACCCACGAAATCCGGTTGCGCGGACGCTAACGAAAACGGTAACGGCTCGCTTATGCGGATCGCTCCGCTTGTTTTTTATGTCGCGGGCAAGCCACAGGAACAACGCTATGAAATCACAAGTGATGTATCGTCCATCACCCATGCGCACCCTTGGTCTGTGGGTGCGTGTTTCATATATCTTGAGTATATGCTTCAACTGCTCACGGGCAAGGACAAAAAGGCCGCGTATTTGGAGTTACAGAAATGTTTTCAGGATGGCCGCCTAAATATCGGCAATAACACGCTTTCAAAATTTGGACGGATAATACGGATGGATATAAGCAGCTTACTGGCATCCGAAATCAGGAGCGGCGGCTTCGTGGTGGACACACTGGAGGCCGCGTTGTGGTGTTTCCTAACCACGGACAATTATAGGGACGCGGTATTGAAGGCCGTCAACCTCGGCGATGATACCGACACCACGGCTGCGGTTACAGGCGGCCTCGCGGGACTGTTCTACGGCATTGAGGCCATACCCACAGGCTGGCGCGAGAGTCTAGCACGGTATGATTCTTTCTGTGGCCTTGCCGCTAGGCTTGCAAAGAAGTACGGATAACACTTTTGGGATTATTGACCATTGTTCAGGGAAAATGGATAATAGGCTTAGGAGTTAAAGATGGAACAGCCGCCGAAGGCGCAGACACCAGAGAAGCCACCTCGGACCGAATGTCTGCAGGATCAACGGCGGGAAGAGAATGCTCGAAAAGCGAAGGAAGCCGCCGAAGGCTTGTACCCTCATGAGAAGTGGGAGATATTGGAAACCGGGATATACATTGCCAAAAGCAGAATGCCACGCAGTGCCGAGCAGATAAATGTGCTTGAAAAAGAGCTTCGACAGGCAAGGATATTGGCGGATCGGGGAAGCACGGTCTATTTGCTGCCGGAATCCGCAAGCGTAAAGCGCGTCAAACACCCTGATGCGATAGTTGACGGTTGTATAATGGAATTTAAGACCATTACTGGCAGCATAAGACAGGTGGAGGAACGCTATAAAGAGGCAAGGGCCAAGACAGGGTATGTTTTTTTGAAAATTGACGCGCATCTGGCGCGGCATGATGTTACCCGCAAGTTATCGGGTTTCATTGGGCGGAAAGGGTATTCAGGCGGGGTCATTCTCGCCTATTTTACCCAGACAGGGGAATTCTACCAATGGACGGAAGCGGAACTTGGGCAAAAAAAATCCGGGTCTTGCGACCCGGCAGCTATCCGGGGAAAGTCGGATATACCGAAATGCCCCCGATAACTTATACTATATTGAAGCATTGATTTTTTGTCAAGCGTGTCTTGCCGGAGACCGACAGTAAATATTTGGGAGGATATTTTTATGGTACTATCAGCTGAACAGAATGCAAGGTTCCGGGACTTGTGCGAAGAAATCAAGCCCGGCGAATATGGCCGTGTAGTAGTTTCCTTTGTAGGCCATCCTTCAAATCTTGTACAGATTACTGGGGAGAAGAATTATCGGTTCCATAACGAAAAGGTGGAATCAACTACAGGAATGGCGGTTCCCCGGAAGGGTTCCGGCAGGTATTGAGGGGTTGACAGAATTTCTCGTTTACCCTGTTGACAAAAATTTTGTTTGGGTGTATTTTTAGAATAGATTAAGGTTGGCTGACCGAAATACGGAAGCCCGATAGATCGCCGGCAGGAAACCCCTGCCCGTGGTCTATCGGGCTTTTTTATTGTTAGGAGTAAATATGGCTGTGAAGGTAAAAAGATACGATTCTCTTGACCCCGGACGGTGGATGACGGATCCCTTCAGTCGCACGACCGAAGGCTTTCTCTCTGGCCGCGCCATCGTGACCAGTATTGGAGTTTTTTCCTACAGGAACGCGGACGGCAGTTTAAGCCGAGAACTCCGGCTTCCGGAAGAGGTTTTTGACTCCGAAAGCCTCTTCTCCATGAAGCTCAAACCGGTTACAAATGGCCATCCTACCGAAAAAGTAACCTCTGCAAATGCCAAAGAACTGGTGGTTGGAAATCTTGGAAGTAACCCTAGTAGTACAACGCAGGAAAAAACATGGGACGGTGGCTACACTCCTTGGGACAAGCTCACTGACGGACTCCACGTGGCCATCGACATGACCATTAACCAAGAAGGCGCCATTGAGGAGGTGCTAAACGGAAAGCGGTCGCTCTCGATGGGCTATGAATGTGAAATGGAGAAGGCCGAGGAAGGCGCAACATGGCTGGGAATGGCCTATGACTCCATTCAGCGCAATATCCGCTATAACCACTGCGCCATTGTTGACGTGGCACGAGCGGGTGATGCTGCCAGAATCCGGCTTGACGGCAAAGACCAAGAAGCTGGAAACATTTTTGGTATTCACTTGGATAGCGGGGATGCTATTCGAATTGATATAAAACCCTCCGGGGAGACCGGAGGAAACCAAGCCAAACATCAGGAGGTAAATACTATGAAGTACAGGCTTGATAACGGCATGGAATATGATGCCCCGGAGGGATTCGTTCAGGCATACGTTTCCATGAAGGAAAAGGCGGACAACGCGGACAAGGCCATCACGAAAGAGAGGGAAGACCATAAGACCGCGATTTCAAAGTTAGAAGCTGAACGCGACACCGCGAAGGACCGAGCGGACAAAGCCGAAAACGAGGCAAAGAAGGCCAAGGAAGACGCGGCTATTTCCCCAGACCGTGTAAAAGCGGCGGCTAAGGAAATGGCGGCCCTCTACGATGCCGCAGACCGCGCCGGTGTGGAGGTCAAAAACGATATGGCCAACATGGACATTAAGAAAGCGGTTATTACTGCCATATTCCCCAAGGCCGACCTAAAGGACAAGGATGCGGCCTACATTTCGGCCAGGTACGACTCCGCGCTGGAGATGCTGGAAAATCGTGCTGATGCTGAAAGCTGTACTGTGGTCGGGGAAGTACCCTCCGCCAAAACCAGAACGGATTCCGCGTCTGCGAGGAATCGCATGATCGAACTCAACCGCCGCCTTAGCCGTGGTGAGAAAGGGGCGACTTAATTATGGTTGCAAGAAGCCTTTATGACCCGCCTGCGCGGGCTATTGCTGGCCAGAAGTACGGCCTCAAAGACAACGTTCGCACGTACCGGGCTAGGGAGAAGATTTATCCTGGCGATCCCGTGTTTGGCATGGTTGGCGATGAGACCGCTTGCTATGGAGCGCATATCAACGCTATCACTCTGACCGCTTCCATTGCCCTCGTAACTGGCAATCAGATTGTCGTTACTGTGAACGGGAAGACTCTTGCGCCGGTGGCATTCATCAGCAGTTCAGCGATTACCCTCGCGGCTATCGTTCAGGCTATTGAACTTGATGAAGACCTTGTCGAGCAGGGGATTACCGCTTCCGTACTAGATGGCATGAATGCCTTCATCATCATTGGTCCTGGCATCTCCATCACCGCCAGCGCAACCGTTACTGAAGGCGCAAGCCAGCCGACCTTCACCTCGGTTGCCGATACCAACATGGTATTTCTCGGCGTTGCCGAACATATCGAACTGGGCTTCAGGGAAGGCGTCGGCTTTTATCCCCCGAATCACGCGGTCAACGTCATGGACTTCGGGGAGATTTATGTTCCGGTGGCCGAAGGCGTAAGCCCCTTGGACAAGGAACCGGCGTATATCATCCTTTCCGGCGATGAAGCCGGAAAGTTTACCAATAATGATGGGAATTATTATTGCGGCGCGTTTTTCCGCGGCAGAGAAGAAGACGGCCTGGCGCGGATTGAACTTCGCGGCATGAAATAAGGAGTAAGAAATGGCACAAGTGGCAAGGCGGCTTGACCGCGGAGAATCTGTTTTTTTTGCTCGTGAAACCGAGTATGTCAAAACAAGAACCTATGACGCGAAGTCCCCTGAACTCAAGGGGCTTCGCCTCGTCCCCCAGGCGAGTGATCTTCCCACCGGCATAGAGCAGATCACCTATCGCAGATACTTCGATGCAGGGGAAGCGAAAGTTATCGCGGACTACGCGAAGGACTTTCCCCGTGTGGACGTGTATGCCGAGGAATACACCAGCAAAGTTGTGGACATCGGCGACAGCTACGGATATTCCATCAAGGAAATCCGTGCCTCTATGCGCAGCAACAAGCGGCTTGACCAGCGCCGCGCCTTGAATGCCCGGCGTACTATTGAACGCAAGCTCAACAGCCTCACCCTTCGCTCCGACCCCGATTGGGGAACCTACGGGCTACTGGATTACCCCGGAATCACCGAGGCAACGCTTCCCGCTGATGGTTCTGGAGGTTCAAAATCATGGTCAACAAAGACTGTTGACCAGATTCTCCGGGACATCAATGTTATGCTGGACGCGGTCAACGTACCCACCAACGGTATTGAAGAAGCGGATACCCTGCTTCTGCCGTTACCGGCGCGGAACCTGCTTGTCAACACCCGGCTTGGCGACACCACGATTTCCCTCATGAAGTACATTCAGGACAACCTCCCGCAGATCAGGCGGATTGAATGGCTGAACGAACTGAGCGGAATCGGTGTGGGCGGCACGAATCGCATCATGGTCGGCAAGTTCGACAACGAACATCTGGAGAACCAGATCATCAGCGATTTCGAGCAGTTGGAAACTGAACATGAGGGCGGAGAATATACTATCCCCTGTATAGCGACCACTGGCGGCATGATTATTTACTACCCGATGGCCTTTGCCTTCGCGGACGGCGTATAAGGGAGGCATGAATGTTTATCAAGTATAAACCAAAAAACGCGCACATCAAAACTATCCCTATCGTTATGGCATCCAGCGGCGGCAACGCTGTTCCGTTGGCTAACGATTCAGTAATCCTGCGGCCCGGCACCAACGAACTGACCGAGCGGCAGTGGAAGGCAATTCAGCCGCACGTTCAGGACGAGATAAAAGATAAAATTATCGTCCCCTTTAGTGTTGAGGTAAAGAAGGACGGAGACGTTACCAAGGCTCGCACCCTGAAGGACGTGCCGGTTTCCGTGGCACGGAAAATCATCGAATCCTGCCAGAACGTTGTTGACCTCAAGAAGTGGGCAAGGCAGGAACTTCCCGATGAAATCATGTTGCTGGTTCTCAAGCGGCTTCGCAAATTCAAGATTGATCCGGACGAGTTCGGCGATGACATATCCAGCGAAGAAGACACCCTGGATGCAGACATCACTCCCGAAAAAGGCAACGAAATCCCGGAGGATGGGAAGCCAGACGAGACTGATGGCAAGGATGGCCTCCACGAGGACAGCGGCGGCGGTGGACGGCGCGGCAAGAAAGGCGCAACCGGAAAGAAAAAGTCACGGGTTTCCGATCCCGAACCGAAAGGCAACGGGGACGAGAATGATTCGGAAGATAACGAGGACGAAGTCCCCGATTTTGACGGCTCCGGTGGCAAGGAATAACGTATGGCCGACCCTCGCCAGATAATCGCAACCATCTGCCCGGCGCTTGCGGACAGTCCATCCATGGACGCTTTTCTGGGCATGGCGGTTGAGCTTACTGACAGAGGTTTTTTCGGAAAGCTGGCGCCCTATGCCATAGCGTATCGGGCTTGCCATCTTTTCACAATTGCTGGTGGCGATGGCGGCAGTCCAGTTTTTGGGATGGGGCAGGTTGCCAGCATGAGCGAAGGTGGCTTGTCGGTGAGCTTTGCAACCAACGCGGCTTCTAACAGCGACGGTTTGGACACTACGAAGTACGGGAAGCTGTTGCTTGGATTGATTAAATCGCGCCCAACGATGGGCGTTAATATGGCAGGTTTAGGAGGATATAAATGCTGAAGTACACGGCAAAAATTACACAGCCCCAGACTGTGGGGAAAATCCGGCTTGACCCGAAGGGCGGTACCCTTACGGGCAAGGAACTCAAGGCTATCAGGAAAGATGCCTACGGCGCGTCTCTCCTTGAAAAAGGCTTGCTCGTGGTGAAAGAAGTCCCTGATTTTGATGGAGCGGCGTAAGAATTATGGCGCATAAGGGCTGCACTGACACCGACATGGGCTTAGATAATATATTCAAAGAACTCGACCAGTTCAGGAATAGGTGTATCAAGGTTGGAGTCACCGAGGATGCCGGTTCTAAGGAAGGAAAAGGTGAGGCAACCGTTGCTCAATACGCGGCATGGAACGAACTTGGCGTCAGAAACAAAAAGGGTGGCTGGTTTATCCCTCCCCGTTCTTTTGTTCGTGGCTGGGCTGATGCCAAACGAGAGAATATAGCGAAGACGATGGAGAAGCTGGTTAGTCGCGTGAGTAGTGGCGAATTGAAAGCGGAAACCGCTATAAGGTATCTCGGAGGGTACGGCCGGGACGGTATTAAGTCGTATATCAATAATGGTGATTTTGCGCCTAATTCGGATGTTACTATACACGGCTCAAAGCCGGATAAAAACGGCAAGAAATTTATTAAGGGCAAGGGAAGCAGCAAGCCACTGATTGATACCAGAACCATGCTAATATCCATCCGTTATCAGATAATCGAAAAGCCTGTTGATATGGTGAACGAATCATGAGCCTGTTTAAGAGTGTATCCCTTATCAGGCGTAGAAAGGCTGGCGGCGGTTACGTCCGGGGTCAGTGGGTTCCTGGAGAACCAGGGGATAAGCCTTTCAAAGGGTCATGGCAGCCAGCCAGCGGCAAGATGCTGGAACTGCTGCCAGAAGGCAAGCGGAACCGCGAGGTATTCAAATGCTTTGCGCCGATTACGTTGGATTTTACTTCCGCAGACGCCCATGGAGAAAAGGAGGCGGATTCTATTATTTGGCAGGAAAAAGAATATGAGGTAACTACGGCAGCTCTGTGGGATAACGGCCTTATCCCACATTGGGAGTTACTTTGTACACGGTCTAAGGAAGGCGAGAAGTGATAATGGAACGGCAATACATAAAAGACAATCTCTACGATTTCTTTATTGAGCTTCCCAAGCTTGTAACGCGGGTTCGACTCCCGTCGGCCGCTTGAATCCTCTCTCACAAATCTCCCTGATATGTTCTGATAAGTTCCAGCTTGAGTTTACGTAAGCGCTCTGTAATCGAAATTTTATAAATATGCGGATTAAGAAGTCGTTTATAGCTGTTGTCAAAGGCTTCAAGACTGCTTTGTGTATGTGTGCGGATCGCCTCAAGCGAGGGGCCGGATGACACAGGCTTCCCAAGCTCCAGACGTGGGCTGAGTAAAGGCTCTGCGTTTCCTTCAATGGTATGCAAGAAGTGCCGGTAATCTGTGGAGCTATGCCAGAAGGTGTAGCTGTGTCCCCGCTCAATGGGGTCAGAGATGGACGGGTCATCAATGTTGAGTATGTCTGCAACTGTCATGACTTGGGTATCAGTGATGCGCCATACCTGCTTGACAGCCGGATTGGTGGTTTTCTCCGGCGTGTTGGAAAACTTTATGGTCGGAATGAGCTTGCCCGCGCCGTTGTCATAGGCTGTGAGCTTATACACGCCGGTAAAGGCCGATTCGGTTCCACCAGTAACCATCTGTGTACCCACGCCCCAAGTGTCAATGGGCGCGTGAGCGTTGGTGAGATTTTGGATGATGGCTTCATCAAGGTCATTGGAGACTGAGATGGTTGCCTTGGGAAGGCCCGCTGCATCAAGCATCTTCCTCGCTTCAACCGATAGGTAATGGATGTCCCCGGAATCAAGGCGTACGCCAAAGTTTTTGCCCTGAGCGGCCAGCATTTTACCTACTTTGATGGCATTAGGGAGGCCGCTTTTCAGCGTGTCGTAGGTATCGACCAGGAAGACTGTTTTATCAGGGTAGATACTGGCGTAAGCCTGAAACGCGGCTTCTTCGCTCTCATGCGCCATGATCCATGAATGAGCCATGGTTCCTAGCACAGGAATCTTGTATTCCTTAGCCGCCAGTACGTTGGAAGTGCCGCTTGCCCCGCCGATGAAAGCGGCGCGTGATGCTGACATGGCTCCGTCCCAGCCTTGAGCGCGGCGAAGCCCGAACTCCATGACAGAACCTTTGCCGGAAGCCAGCCAGACTCGTGCGGTTTTAGTAGCAATCAGGCTTTGAAAGTTAATGGTGTTGAGGATCAGGCTTTCGAGTATCTGGCACTCAATGAGACTGCTGTCGATCCTGATAAGTGGTTCCTGCGGAAAAATTACGGTTCCCTCGTCCATGGCCCAGAGACTACCAGTGAAGTGGAACGTTTTGAGGTAACCAAGAAAGCCCTCCTCAAAGAAACACAGGCTTCGCAGGTAGGCAATATCGTCATCCAAGAACTCCAGTGTCTGGATTTTTTCCAGCAAGGTTTCCAGCCCGGCGAAAAGCGAAAAGCCGCCATTAAAGGGCTGACGGCGGAAGAACATCTCGAACACAGCCCGTCCGTTCATGCCCTGCTTCCAATAGCCCTGAGCCATGGTCAGGGAATAGAAGTCCGTGAATAACGCTGAGGTCATAGTATAAAGTCCTTTGTTTCTGCGAGAGCGATACCCGCCTCATGCATAGCGGCAAACGCTACCTGCTCTGACCCTGCCGGTATGTTCACCGCTTGCACCGCATCAACAAGTACGGTTACACGATAACCCAGACGCACAGCGTCAAGGACGCTGTAAAGCACGCAGTAATCAGTAGCAAGTCCGCCGATCAGCAGAGTAGTAACGCCAAGTGCTTTGAGATAGCCGTCAAGACCGGTTTGCGTGGTTCGGTCGTTCTCAAAGAAGGCTGAATATGAATCAAGGTTTGGCCTGAATCCTTTTCTGATAATGAGTTGTACTGGGTTTAGGTTCAGGCTTTCGTAAAACTGAGCGCCTTTGCTTCCCTGCACGCAATGGTCTGGCCAGCGCGCCTGGTCATTAGCGCCGTTGTCGGCATCTGAAGCCGCGACCTTATGCGCTGAAGCAAAGGACACATGGCCACGTGGGTGCCAGTCAGCAGTAGCGATGACCCTGCCGCCATGGTCCACGCAGTATTCCGCCAGCGCGTTGAGCGGGGCGACAACGGTTTCACCGTCCCTAACCTCCAATGCACCTCCCTTGCAGAAATCGTTCTGTACGTCAATGATGAGCAGCGCTGTTCCGGCGAGCGCTATTTCGATACCATTGATTCCTTCCATAAAATATGCTCCTTTTGGTGAGTTTAACTTGTTCGCCAGTACAGGGAGTATATCGCTTTTTTGACGCGTTTACAAGATTACTTCAGGCATACGCAGTATCTCAGTGTCTGACACCGTTAGCACAGTATTGTGTCCAATAGCTTTTCTGATGGCGTAGACTTCCTCGCTAGTCTCGGTTTCCCCTAAGATTGAGTGCGAGTTCTTTCCAGACCAGCTTGTCCTTTTGGTCAAGCTGGGCAAACTTTTCCTGCTGGCCATAAGCAGAAAGCTCGATAAACTGGCTGGTGCGCGTGAACAGGGTCTCGAACTTACGCTCGTGGAACTCGGTGAGCCACGCCGGAATACGCTTGGCAAGGGAGATGAGGCGCGCATAATGCGGGGCGCAGAGGCCCTCAGAAGCAGTGAAGTATGCCCGCACTTCCTGCCCGTTTTCATCATGGTCTGACTGGATAAGAAACGTGAGGTATTCCTTTTCGATGTTATCTTGCTCCACGCACACTGGACAGCGCTCGACAGGACGCCAGGGCTTACGTTTTTTGAAGGCGATTAGCCGGTCTTCAAGAATGTCCCGTCCCAGAATGGCAACGGCAAGTCCATCCCGAAAGGATTCAAGCCCCCGCGAATGAAACGCGCAGAAGCCGCCAGCCAGCCGGTACGCCTTGCGAAAACTCCGGTCTGAGACATGCTCAAAGAGCGTGTTGTCGATGTACTGTTCCGCCCGCCGCACTACAATACGACAGAGCGGACAGCCCGATTCGGCGCAGGCATCCCGCAGTTCAAAGAAGTTGATGTGCTTAGCAGTCGCCATTATGATTTGACCTCCACACGGCCGTTACTATGGCCAATGAAAACAGTGGGACGCAGCTTCGTGAAAAAACCGTTTTCCACAACTCCTGCAATCAGTTTGAGTTTTTCCTCAAAAGCACAGGGGTCAACTGGCGTCTTGAAACGAATGTCCAGCAGGAGGTTTCCATGTTCCGTGATGATTGGCCCGGCCTTGCCCACCGCGCTTCTCAGCGTAACCAGAGCGCCCAGGCATTCAAGGGATTGGCAGATGGGAATCCTCGCCTCAGCAATGATTTCGAGCGGAACCGGGAAACCTAACCCCAGATTATCCACGCGCTTGGACTCGTCGATTACAATGGCATAGGCATCTGAGCTGTAGGCTACAATTTTTTCCAGAAGTAACGCGCCGCCACCACCCTTCACACAGAGGTTATCGTTGTCAACCTCGTCCGCGCCGTCAATCGTGAGGTCAAGTCGTCCCGCAATTTCAGGCGAATTGAGCGAATACAAAGGAACCCCTAGTTCCTCACAGGCGATCATGGTCTGGAAGCTGGTGGGAACCACGCGGATATCCCGCAATACACCCTGCTTCAGCAATGCCCCTACATGATAGACTGCATGAATGGCTGTGGAACCAGTTCCCAGCCCCAGCTTCATGCCGCTCTTTACCTGCGCTTCAACTACTGTCTTGCCGGTAAGCGCCTTGATTTCTGACTGTTCCATATTTCCTTATACCTTAGTTAAAGATTTATACGCGACATGAGATGGTAGGGGAAATCCACACCCAAAAAATGTCTGTACTGCAACTGAGCCTGTCTCATGAGCATGTCGAAGCCATTAAGCACACGACAGCCCGCTTCTGAAGCGCGTTTTAACAAAATGGTGCGCTCAGGCTTGTAGACAAGGTCCATAACCACCTCGAAGCCGCTGAATCGGTAAAGCTCAAGTAGATCGCGCTCTTCATAGCCAGTCATGCCGACTGAAGTCGTCTGGACGATGATATCCGCATATTTTTTTATGAGGTCAATGCCCTTACTGTCGAGGCGGTTCCACACGAAGTTGTACTGCTCGGCCAAATCCCGCGCCCTGATCTCAGTACGATTAAGAATAAGCGCCTTGCCACCCAGTCTGAATACCTCTGAGGCGACTGAACGCGCCGCGCCGCCCGCTCCAACAATGGTGATCCGCTTCCCTTTGAAGTTTTTCTTACCAATAAAGTCCAGCAGTGAGCCTGAAAAACCCCGGGCGTCTGTGTTGAAACCATCCCAGCCCTTTGACGAGCGTATGACAGTGTTGCAAGCGCCGATTGATTTTACCTCTTCAGTAGTGGAGAACAGATAGGGTAACACAGCTTCCTTATGCGGAATCGTTACCGATACGCCCTCCATGCCAAGTTCCTCGGCTAGTTTCAGGAACGCTTTGATAGAATCGGTCTGAAAAGGCACATACACCGCATCGAGGTTTTCAAATTTGAAAACAGCGTTAAAAAATGGGGGACTCAGGGTGGCTTTCAGGGGGAAGCCCGTAATCCCAAAGATGCGGGTTTGAAGAGTTATAGAACGAAACCTGAAAAGTTCCACCAATTCCTGGGGATCAAACTGACCCGGAGCCGCGATTGGAGAATCAGGCTGGCCCTTTGCCGAGACATAGGATATTTGAGAACCAAACTGTTCCGCAAGTATACGGCTTGGCGCGCCAAACGCGCCCATGCACACAAGAATCTTCTCCATATCAGCGGTTTGCTTTGCCGCGATAAGTACCCTAAGCATATCTTCAGTGGAATGGGGCATAACCGCGAGCTTCACTAGCTCATCACCCATCCGGCGCAGACTCCGTATCTGTGTAACCAAATCCTTATCAACACCGTTAATATTATGCTTTGAGCGAATGATTCGCGTACCAAAGCTCCTGACCGCCTCCTCAATATTTGGCACGTCAAGGTAGTCCTCAAGATCGACAAAGGCAAAGTTATGACGGCGATCCGCCTGAGCAAAAGCAAGTGCGCGGGAAAAAAGACTGATCCGGCTTCCCTCGCCGCCCGTGAACTGGCCACCATCCTCCTCACGTCGAATCGTCAGGATAAGCGGCAACCCAGCCATTGTTGGAAAACGCCTGACATGCAGACGCTCGTTAGCCTCAAGGCAATCGACCCTCAGTTCAGCGATATCAACATACTTACGATACTTGTCAAGAATTTCCAAATCCCGTGCAAGGGTCTTGCTCGTTAAACAAAGGCATAGTTTTGCCATCAGGGTACTCCTAAAGTAACTAAAAATCAGACCTATAGATACGAATCACTGACACCAGTGAATCAATGAAATCAAGACGCAACACAAGGGGCCAGCCCCGGCTTGGCAGCGAATAGAGCGTACAATTGTCATAGTTCTCTATAGGCCAGCGGAGCATTGCCGCGCTTGATGAACGACTGTCCCCGATCTTAACCCCATAAGCGCTCTGTAGGGAGATTTGCCATACGCGATCCTTATAGACATGGAAGTTAAGGCCGTCTTTATACATAAAGATAACATCATCCTGCCAGTCTTCTGGTCCCCGTTCAGGGTATACAGCCAGGGGAACGCTAAAAAGGGAAAGTAACTCAGCCAGAGTTAGCCCAATGAACGAAGATGGATCATTCGTATCAGTGGTGTTCAATTGAACCTCAGAGGTAGTCCATTGCGGCGTATTTGAAGTCTGCGGCGAGAGCGTAGTACACGCGGCAAACATAAAAAACAAAAACCATTGGATATGTCGCATGGTTTATTCTAACCACAAATAGCGAAAATAACAAGACGGCACGGGGCTTTATACGCATCGCTGGTATTTGATACAATGAGCCATGAAGTTATTCTGTCTTCTTTGGATACCGCTCTTCTATCTCTTCTGGTCATCAATATCATCAGACGAGCAGCTGGGTTCCGGCGGACTCTGGGCATTACTGCTTGGGAGCATCTACGCGATAGCGGTATTCTTCTTTGGCCCTTTCATTGGAGAAGCGGGTGGCTTTGGCTATTCCCGCTGGCTCAGTATCAGCGTTGACTTGGTGAGCGTACCTGCACTGGCGCCCTTCCTGGTCTTCGCGCTGTTCCTCCCATTCCGCGTATGCCGCGACTTCACCCGCTTTACCCTACTCTGGCTCATTCCCGATATGCTTATCAGGATTATCGCATGGAATGTCCGAAATGATCCGACCCAGCTTATCCTCGTGCCTATACTGCGAACCGCTATTGTTATGGGTATATCCGGCTCTATCCGGCTTATCATGTATGGCAAAGTTCCGGGCATAATCACCGCAAGCCTGATTCTGCTTGCCCTGCCCTTTGGAGCCTCATGCTGCTACTGGTTCTTCTTTTGCCAGCGCCCGCAGGAGGGCTTTATTCTGCTTGCCATAACCCTGATTCCTATGCTGCTTTATTGTGTGTTCCAGTTGATCAGCACGGGACGGGTGCAGAAGAGCCTTGCTTAAACAAAAAAGGCGGGGAATATCCCCGCCTCTCAGGTGGATGACGGGGTTTGAACCCGCGACGACAAGATCCACAATCTTGGACTCTACCGCTGAGCTACATCCACCATCTGCACTTATTATCTACTGTACAAACCTAATTTATCAAGACAGATCCAGTTTGTCAAGCGCTTTGGCTCGGATATTGGTCAGTTATTGACAAGTCCCTAGCGCTTTTCCTTCATCTTCCGCAACGCCTCGGCAAACGGGTTGTACATGGTTCCATCGTCGTTAGCACGGGGACGCTCACGGGGTTCCAGGCGATGCAGCGAGGCTGCCTTCTCCTCGCTTCGTTCCCCATGTAGTGCCAGTAACGTGGCTGCCTTCTCCGCGCTTCGTTCATAGTACGCTGGCGCGGGCGTGGCGTCGCTGGCCTTCGGCAACTGCGGCAAATTCTTCGCCACAGTTGCCACTTTCACCAGTACCCGTTTCTTGCCTATGCTCGCCTCTTTCTCAGGCAAACTAGCCGAGACCGTGCCAACGCTCTCCAGGGGCTGAGTCTTGCGGGAAAGACCAATGCGCCGACGATCCATGTCCAGATTGATGATGCGAAACTCCAACACATCGCCCACCTTCACCACATCCATCGGGTCTTTCACAAAGTCGTTACTCAGCTCGGAAATATGAACCAGCGCAGTCTCCTTGATCCCCAAGTCAACAAACGCGCCAAAATCAACCACGTTCTTGATCTTGCCAGTGATGAGCATACCCTCATGCAGGTCATCAAACGTCAGTATGCCCTTGCGCGTAAGGGGTTTGGGATAGCTCGCGCGCGGATCCCGGTTAGGCTTCTTGAGTTCATCAACAATGTCGCTGATCGTGGTGTCGCCAACGCCATGCTGCTCCTTGAGTACCTTGATGACTTCAGAACTCAGGTTGCCGGTGGTGGTTGTGGAGTGAAGCGTTTCACGGATCGCTCGCGCCGCGCCATAGTTCTCTGGATGAACCCAGGTGTTGTCCAGTGATTCAAGGCTTTCCGGTATCTTGAGGAAGCCCGCACATTGCTCAAAACTCTTTGGCCCCATGCCCGGAATCTGAATCAGGTCCTCACGACTCGTGATTTTCCCCTTGCCCTCACGGTACTTCACAATTTTCTTGGCAAGGGAACTGTTAATGCCAGACACATAGCGCAGAAGTGAGACACTGGCAGTGTTGAGATTCACCCCCACATTGTTCACCACCGAAGAAACCACCTCGTCCACCATCTCGGAGAGCTTTTTTTGGTTCACGTCATGCTGATACAAGCCAACGCCAATGGATTTAGGGTCAATCTTCACCAGTTCCGCCAGCGGGTCTTGCAAGCGGCGGCCAATAGAGATAGCGCCGCGAATGGTGAGGTCAAGGTCTGGAAACTCTTCTCGCGCTATATCACTTGCGGAATACACCGAAGCGCCATCCTCATCAACCACAGTGTACAGCACTTCCAAGTTATTCTCCGCGATAAGCTGGGTTATGATCTCTTGCGCCTCGTGAGACCCAGTGCCGTTACCTACAGCAATGAGTTGTATGTCGTAACGCTTGATCCCTTCAAGCAAAACCTTTTTCGCATCTTCTGGTTTATGGTTATAGAAGACCACATTGCTCAGATACTTTCCCGTGTCATCAAGAAAGGCGCATTTGGTTCCGGTTCTGATGCCCGGGTCTATGCCCAGCACTCGCGTTCCCTTGATGGGCTGCTGCATAAGCAGGTTCTTGAGATTCTGGCTGAACACTGATATGCCGTGATCGTCAGCCTCGTCGCTCTGATCGCCCCGGATTTCCCGAAGCACTGCTGGCGAAAGAAGCCGTTTGAGACCATCCTCAATGGCCGTCGCGTGATAGTCATTGTTAATGATGTACTTTTGCTGCAGAAGCTGCACTGCCGTGTTCTCGTCAACATCAATCGTAAGCTCAAGCGCCCCTTCCCGCTCGCCGCGGTTGATCGCCAGAATCCGGTGAGGCTTTATCAGAGACAGCGGCTCAGTGTAATCCCAGTACATAAGATAGGTGGACGTTTTCTTCTTTTCCTCGTCGCCAACGCCTTTGACTATGACTCGACCATCTTTTTTATAGAAGGATTTGACTGCGCTCCGGTTTTCCGGCTCTTGCGACACCCGCTCTGCGATGATGTCCATTGCACCCTGCAAGGCATCATCCACAGAACTCACGGACAGTTCCGGCTTTTCAGCGTTTTCACGCACGAATTCAGCGGCCTTTATCCTGAGCGCCTCAGACTCAAGCTCCAGCATAGCCTCAGCCAGCGGTTCCAGCCCCTTCTCCTGAGCCATCATACCCCGCGTCTTCTTCTTCCGCTTATACGGCGCGTACATATCCTCGATTTCCACGAGAGTAGACGCCTTCATGAGGTTATCATAGAGAATCTCGGTGAGCTTTCCCTGTGCAAAGATTCCCCGAATCACCTCAATCCGCCTGCCCTCAAGGTTTTTCCCGCTCGTAAACAAGTGGTCTACATCCCGAACCTTCACCTCGTCAAGACTACCGGTTGCCTCTTTTCGATACCGTGCGATAAACGGCACAGTACTTCCCTCATTGAGAAGCCCAACCACCGCCGAAACCTGTCCTA
Organism: Treponema sp.; assembly: GCA_031267685.1. GTDB lineage: Bacteria > Spirochaetota > Spirochaetia > Treponematales > Breznakiellaceae > JAIRMT01. Next base: position 13,160 of record JAIRYV010000050.1, on the reverse strand, counting down.
ACCCGACACTGAGTGTCTCCGCTATACGCTTCATCAGCGTAACTTCATTGACCAAAAGGCCGTCAATAAATTCCTGCGTAATTTCCATAATTACAGTCATTATAACAAGTCGCACATAGCTGGGCAAGTGATGCCTTCATCACAGACCCTCTATTTGGCCAGTGTCTGACACCTTTGCGTTCAGTACGAACCACTTTCACTGCTATACGACTATCATAACTAGCTAGTTACGATCATCGTAACTAGGCTCATTACGATGATCGTAACTAGCTCATTACGATGGTCGTAACTAGACTGATTACGATGGTCGTAACTAGACTGATTACGATGGTCGTAACTAGACTGATTACGATGGTCGTAACTAGGCTCATTACGATGGTCGTAACTAGACTCATTACGATGGTCGTAACTAGACTCATTACGATGGTCGTAACTAGGCTCATTACGATGGTCGTAACTAGGCTCATTACGATGGTCGTAACTAGACTCATTACGATGGTCGTAACTAGGCTGATTACGATGGTCGTAACTAGGCTCATTACGATGGTCGTATGATAAGGCAGCAGAGCGGCCTTAGCTTAACATTGATGGTCGATTGAATTTGCAGTAAAGTTATCTTATTAAGGAAGAAACGTATGGTCAATATACTGGTTGTAGAGGACGATGAAAAACTGAACCGCATAGTCTGCGCCCGCCTTGCTGAACAGGGCTACAAGGCTATCGGCTGTCTTCAGGCGATGGAAGCCTTTGATTGCATAATAGACAACATCATCAGCCTCATTATCTCCGACATTATGATGCCGGAAGTAGATGGATTCAAGTTCGCCTCTATGATACGAGAACAAGACAAACTGATCCCTATTCTCTTTATCACCGCCAGAGACGACATCACCTCAAAACAAAAGGGCTTCCGCATCGGCATTGATGATTACATGGTCAAGCCTGTAGACCTGGACGAAGTGGTATTGCGGGTGGGCGCGCTTCTGCGGCGGGCGAATATCGCTAACGAAAAAAAGCTGAGCGCCGGAAGTCTCGCCCTCAACGCCGATGAGATGACCGCAATGGTGGCGGGAGAAGAAATACACCTTACTGTAAGGGAATTCAACGTATTGTGGAAACTCCTGTCCTATCCTAAAAAAACCTTTACCCGGAACCAGCTTATGGACGATTTTTGGAGCATGGAAAGCGAAAGTACTCCGCGTACTGTTGATGTGTATATTACTAGACTGCGGGAAAAATTTGCCGCCTGTAAGGATTTTGAAATTGTTACGGTCCACGGTCTGGGCTATAAGGCAGTGATCAAGTGAAACGTAAAACCGAAGCAGAATCCGTGCTGAACCTGATGTTCAGAAAAAAAGACAACCGCATAAATGCCGCTTATATGTCGGTAAAACAATACTTTTTGTTATTTTTAGCGGTTGCGGCAGTAAATGGATTTCACATGATGATCTATCAGGAATTTGTGGCACGGGGCATAGTGGAAACCCATATTCAGTTGGTAATAAATGTCCTTATGGGTTATGTGTTTGTCGCAGCCACGCTGGTAATGCTTCTAACCGCGGCGGTGAGCCATGTATCATGGAGTCGTCCTATGCGGCGATTAAGCGAGGCGGCGCGTAATATAGCGCGCGGGGATTTCTCGGTTCGCATTGCGCCGTTCCGCAAAGATGGAAAAAAGGACTTTGTTGAGGTCATGTTTGATGATTTCAACACCATGGCGGAGGAACTTGAAAGCATTGAAATGCTGAAAAATGATTTTATCGCTAATGTATCCCATGAGATCAAGACACCTCTTGCGGTTATCCAAAATTACGCCACAGCTCTTCAACATGACACACTTGGACTGGATGATCGGCGCGAATACGTCAAAACCATTATCGCATCGTCCCAAAAACTCTCTGCTCTGGTGTCTAATATACTCAAACTAAACAAGCTGGAACATCAGGAAATAGCGCCCGCTGCCCTTTCCTTTAATGTGAGCGAGCAGCTTCGCCGTTGTGTTCTTGCGTTCGAGGAAGTCTGGGAGCGAAAAAACATCACTCTTGAAGCTGACATGGATGAGCTTACTGTTTATTATGATGAGAGTATGCTGGAAATTATCTGGGACAATCTTATTTCCAACGCGGTTAAATTCACTGCACCGGGTGGTTTCATTTCCTTATCGTTGAAAAAATTGGCTGGTTTTGCGGTGGTACGGATAAGTGACTCTGGCTGTGGCATGGATACGGAGACGCAAAAGCATATATTCGACAAGTTTTATCAGGGAGACCGTTCTCATTCTCAGGAAGGTAACGGTCTGGGGCTTGCCTTGGTGAAAAAGGTGATCGACATTACCGGTGCGAAGATAAGCGTTACGAGCACGTCAGGGGAAGGCGCGACTTTTACGGTGAGGCTGAAGCTGGCGGAGATGCCGTCGGAACTGTGGCGGCAATAGGGGTTTTTCCGCTCAGTATGCTGCTTTTGGAAATCTGCCGCGCTTGTTTGGCTTCGAGTGGATGCAAAGCTAAAATTCTTCAAATTTAACATTTCATTAACAATTCCTTAACATTTTGAAACATCTCAGGGGGATATTGAGTGTAGTTCATAAGAACTATGTTCTTTGAAGAACATACGTCATTTGAGAAGATTGAAGGAGTTTTCTATGAAAAGAGCATGGGCAATCATAGCGATTGCGGTAACGGTTGGGACAGCGGCATGTGGCCAGGAAACGGCTGCCTCTAAAACAGCTTCGGCGTTCAGAATGAGCATTGGCGCGGGTGGGGCGCTTGATGCGAACTTTTCCACCTGGTTTGTAGACAAAGATGTATCCGGTGATTTGAACCGGTATAACTCGTCTTCATTAGGCACGGCCCCTTATGTGTTCCTTGACCTGAAATATGTGGAACTCACCATTGGGTTGGGGATAGGGAAAGTGGGAAACTTCCACTCGGAAAATCTCTTGGATAGCAACTCCAACTTTCCGGCAAGGACGCTTTCACTAAGAGGCGGCGTGTATCTTAAACTTCCCTTGAGCCTTTCCAGTAGGTTTAGCCTTTATCCGTTGGCAGGGGCTGACTATGAACTGTTCATGGCGGCGTTTAAGAACGATGACCGGGATGCGAAATTTCCTATCAGCACAAGCACACAGGACGCGAAGCCGCTGGAAGCTCTCAGCACGGTGTCTTTTAAGCTTGGCGTGGGACTGGACACCTTCTTGAGCGATCATCTGTTCCTCCGCACGGAATTACTCTATGGAATAAGAGTGCCGAACAAATTTGAGCAATACCAGGATGATTTATACACCGATGTTGACTCAAAATTATTTCATAGTGGAGATTTCAAAATTGCCATTGGCTGGCGGTTTTAATAAAAGGAGAACAACAATGAATAACGAAGAACGATTTGTTGCCTATGAGTACAAGACCGTAACGACAACCCGTGGGCTGGAAAGTATCTATCTGGACGGCTTTCAAAATTTTGGATGGGAACCGGACGGAAGCGTACCATTTGGGACTGCCGCAGTAGGAACCGCCGCAGTCATGCTGAAATTTCGACGTAACCGGAATATTAAAAATAAAGCTGAGTTAATGCGGCTGGAACGGCAATTTGAGGATGGGATTCAAGAAATCGGAATCCTTGAAAAGTCAAGAACAAGCGCTGCCAATATCACGGCCATCACCATCGGGATTATAGGAACGGCATTTATGGCAGGGGCTGTGTTTGCTTATTTGGCGGGAATGGTGCTGCTCATGGTTATTCTTGCTATACCGGGTTTTCTCGGCTGGCTTTTTCCGTATTTCTGTTATACGAGAATTAAAGCACAGCGTACTCAAAACACCGCGCCGCTCATTGATAAACAGTATGATACTGTTTATGACCTGTGTGAAAAAGCCCATGCGCTCCTTGCAGGGTAATGGTAATTAGGGTCTGTCTATAAAGTCAGTTACTTTATGGACAGAGTATTTTTTGTGGTACTAATCTTCTCATAAGAGAGGTTGTGTATATTTTATTACGGAGGTTTTTTATGAAGATTTTACAGAAATTGCCGTTTATGCTTGCGGCAATAGCAATCGGGATCATGGCTTCTTGCGCCAGTACAGGTAATTTTATGCCCCTGGCTCCAGATGAAACCGTGATAGGCACAGTTCAGGCGACTTTTGTGGCGCGTAACACCCTGAACGGCCGGGACGCGCTTAACACCCAAGCCTACATCAAATTACTGGAAGCTGCGCAAAGGCAGTATCCCCGTAATGATCAGGGCGGTGTTCCCGTTGATATTCGGGACATTGTCTGGGTCTCTGGCAAGGATGTTGATAATACGAACAAAGAATACGCTGTTACCGGCAAAGTAATCCAGGTGGATTGAAACCCGAACCGGTAAAAGCGAGGGGGCGCCCGCTGGAAGGCGGGTGTACTTGCTATTTGCTTAATTGGAGAGCTTATGAAAAGGAAAGGAATAATTATTTTTATTGGGATGCTGTCCATATTGATTAGCTCCTGCGCTACCGTAGGACAGTATATGCCTATATCCTCCGGCGAAACCGTGATAGGGACTATTCAAACTTCTTTTGTTGCCCGCGACTCATGGCTATCAAAGAACAAAACAATCAATATGCAAGCCTATATAAAATTGCTGGAAGCAGCAGTAAAGAAATACCCCGGCGATATTGGTGTGCGGAATGTTGTATGGGCAACCGGCAGAACGATTGATGGTATCAATGTGGAAGTAGTCGCGACCAGCATGGTTATTAGTCTTGGCCAAAACGAAAGGTAACGCAATGTTAAAAAATACTACCGTGTTTTTCATCTTGTTGTTTTCGGCAGCTATTGTTCATGCCAACACCTTTCCTGAATCGTTTTGTACGTTTCGTGAAACGGTATACGCGCAAAATACGAATTTGCTGGAACTTATGCGCCTCTATACTCAGGCAAAAGCAGACATTGAAAAAACGTTTACTGGCGCTGATGTATATACTTCCCTTTCTCGCTGTGAATATCTCATGGGCCTTTCGTTCCAGATTGAAGGAAAAAAGAATGAAGCCGCCGCGTTTTATGAACAGGGTATAGCCTGGGCTGAAGAATCTTTAGCCCGGCTGCCCACATCGGAAGGCTACCGGCTACTCGGCACTAATATTTCGCTTTTATGTGGTGTCCGGCATTCCTACGCACTTTCAAACTATGGCCGCATAGAGGAAAACGCGAACAAGGCGATAAACATGGACCCGCAAAACCTAGCCGCCTATTATTTAATCGCCGCTAAATATGTAGTAGCTCCCTGGCCGTTTGGTAACGTGCGAAAAGGCGTATCCCTACTTGAAGAAATTACACGCCAAAACATTGAGCTTATGGAAAAAGAAGACCTGTTTAATCTGTACCTTATGCTGGAACTGGCCTGTCTAAAACTAAAGCGGAACGAGGATGTTCAAATGTGGCATGAGAAAGCGATGTCCTTATATCCCACGAATAATTTTATAAGCGTTCTCTTAAAATGAAACGATTGATAGTGCTTCTTCTGTTGCTATTTTTTATGATTCTTTTTGCTCATGCGGAGACCGATATTGATCATTTGGTTTCCCTTGATTTGGCTTATTCAGTTACCGGCCTTATGAATCAGGGTTGGGGCATAGGGTTAAGTTATGAGGAAAAAATACTCAAATTTCTATCCATAAAAGGAGCCTTTGGACACATGACATTCTTGACCGGTATTGATGATGTGTATTGTACCTCAGTCAATATAGCGCTATTCGTAAACTATTACCCCTTTGGAAACGGTCTGGATAAATTATATATCAGCTTGGGCAACGGCTGTGATTTTATGAATTATTTTGGCTGCGGAGAAGTACCATCTGGTACGAAAGACACTCTGATATTCATTACGTCCAAAATCGGATGGAAATTTATCCCCGTAACATATGTTATGATAGATATATCAGCCGGATATAAGTTTGTTGTTGTTGATGCGTACAACTATAGCGAAATAAAACGTTATACAAACGCTGGTCCTCAATTCGGACTGGGTTTTAAGATATTTTTTTAAGACAAAAGAGGAAAACTTAACATGGTTAAATTGAAAAAAATAATGGCGTTATTGGTTTCTATCCTGTTATCTTCATGCGCCATCTCCAAAGCAATATATCTTGGCGAGGATATATATTCCAACAAAACCAGGCCGCAACCTGTTGACGCCATCGCTGAAAATATAAACGGCTTTTTCCCCGAAGCGGTGTATATCAAAACCCGCACACAAACCTTTAATATCTACCATTATTATATTCTGAATGATGGCCTTATATGGTACAAAAGCATAAACAGCGAGGAGGAGCCGCTCAACTGGACGCTCTTTGATAAAACCGGACTTCCCCATAATTCATGGAAACTCGGGTTTAATAAACCCGAAAGAATCGTTGAAATATCCGCTGATGCCGATGAATTGGTTGCCCTGTCGGATGAGGGCGGCTTTTACCGCTACTGCTTTGACAAAAGCATAGCCCATAAAAGCAATGTATGGTTCGACCGACAGGGCTGGCCAAACGAGGAACAGCTTTTCCTTGACCAGCGTACCGCAAAAAATTTGTCATGGGCTTTGGGGAAACGAAACGAGCATGTGTTGTATTACGAAGACCCTTTTGGTAATCAGCACCACAACGGCACTATGGAAATTGCCACCACATACATACTTTTGGAAGACGGCAAAGAAATTTGTTACGGCGACACAGGACTTCCAGCGGATTTTTCTCGGAACTACGTCGGCCCGGAACGTGGTGCGTTCAAGGCCGTTGCACTTTCGGCAAGCGCATCAACCATGTTCGTTATAAACGAGGCTGGCGAAATGTACACCCGCCTCGCGGACTTTGATACCATAGGCTGTGACCCCATGTTCTTTAAGTACACCTATATTCCCTACAAATCGGATTTATCTGGCACTGATTATTTTTCCAACCTGAATGAATGGGGGCTTCCAGCAGAGGGCTGGCGTTCCCAGCCGCCCATCCCGCTTGCTGGCAACGTCGCCGCCATTACCCGCTATATTACGATACTGCAAAACGGTCAGGGCAATGAGGCAAGGGAACTCCGAGTGGCAGGCTTGAATGAAGCAGGCGAAACCGGCTACTGGACAAAGGCTATTTTTGCCGATGCGTGGGAATTCAAAACAGCGCCGCTGTACTTGAGCAATAACGCAGTTTTGAAACACGCCAAAGCGGATAATGTCTATGGCGAACGCGGGCTGTCATTGGATAAACAGTATCGCGGCTATTATTGGCAAGGCAATAAAAAAGAAGCAGATTGGAAATATACCATACCCAACTTTAATATTCTGGAAGGGGATTGTGATTTTTACATAAGCTGGCGAGGCGAGACCTGTATGCTGAAACTGTATCCTGTGGAAATGTGGTCTTATCTTAAACGAAATTATCTGCCGGGCAGAACTGCTTCGCCTAAAATGTTCATGGTTACGCTGGCAATTCCCGACAACGCTTTTGACGGACTTTCCGCCGCGTTTACCGAGCAGCTTACAGAAAAGTACGCTAAAAACGATAAAAAGCTTTTTCAGTACACTATCGCGGCCTCAAGCCATTATATTTTTTTGCGGGACACTGAGGATACAGAGTCAGTAATTTTCTTAACCGATGGATCAGTATCTGATCAGTACACTGAATTCCAACAAACATGGCTTGTCAATGATTTTGAAGAAACAGCGCGCTACTATTCACCTGAATTAACCATAGACCACCGGGCAGTAATAAGTTACGAAGACTTGATCAATAAAATTGAATTAAACAAAACCTTTCGTGATGAATTGAAATACCAAGTTCGCACCTTAAAATGGTCTCAGCTTACCGCTTTCAAGTTTAATTTTGGCTATATACCCGCCCATTACATCGCCCGTATTACTCCGTTGCGTTTTGTGGATATGCCGAAAATCAGAACTGTTACTACTTTTGGCGAAATGGTTATTCTGGCGAATAGCTCTTATATATATACTACCTCCAATGTCCGTATATCGGCCTACGAAAAAATTATCGAATTGCTGGAAGTAAGATTGCGCTATTACAAGGCGCTGACAAAAGAATTGTCAGAAAAGGCCGCCGCTGAAACAGGGCAGTATTTAAGATTGCGCGACGTTTCATAATTCATTCTAGCAAGGCAAACTCGTCAAAATCAATGCTATTCTATTATAGAGAAGGAAACGAACTTCTTCTACCTCGTCAGGGTCAAAGCGAAAGTTCGCGACGCTCACCCACAGGGCAAACACTCTAAAGGAGATCGCACGTGTTGTCATCAAAGCCCTTGTACGGATACCCATTAGGGAACGAGGCGTAGAACCTAGGTTCTGCGCCCGGATTTCAGGCAAGCTCTCCAGACACTCACGACGCAGCCCCTCAAACCCGCACTCAGAACAGTGGAACACCTTGTTATGCTCAAAGCGCATGACCTCAAAGCGCATGACGCAAAACCTAAATAGAGGAACCTCCTAAACCGTCTGCATATTGCCACTGCGGCGTTTTCTATAGTATACTATAGAAAAACAAACGGTTTTGTTAAAGAGCCGTACCAGAGGTTTTGATGAATAGCAACACATTTTCCACAGCCATACGCTCCATAGCCGTGCCAGCCACAGTGCTGGCGCTGTTCTGGACAAAGGTCGCTGTCAGGCGCGTTATCGCGCTGGTGAAACTATCGCCGATTGTGGTCATTGGAGGCACGGTGTTTATCGTAGCGTTTGTGTATACAAAGACCGATGTCGCTATATCGCTAAACATTGAACACTTTATTATAATAATGGCGCTCTTGTTTTTCGCTGGTCTGATATATTCGTTCAAAAGTATAAACATACCAGACAAACTGATTCGTTACTCGAAAAGCGCTTTTTCAAACCACGCGCTCCAGCGCTTCTTTTTTATACAACGGGCAATCGCCAATAATGTTTATACGCTGGTGTTTATGGCGCTTGTTTTTCTAAAATGGATAAACCCTGATTTTCCACTAAACCCCGCAATACTTCCAGCACTGTTTCTGCTTTTTACCGTATGCTCATTTGGTGTACTCGTAATGCGACACCGCGACATGCAGCGCACAGCGCGGGCAGTAACGTGGCCCAGGCGCGTCAACATAAATGCGGCGATAAAAAGCACAGTGCTTGATTTTATGACGCCATCGTTTCTCCTGCTCGCGCTGATAAGCGTTACACTATTCGTTGTTGTATTTATCGATTATATGAGTGACACACATATCGAAGCGCATCTGCTGTTCGCCATTTTTCTGGGCATATCCGCGCTAGGGTTCACTAGCATCAGTGACGCACTCACGGGCGTAAACTGGGCGTTCTATGCCGTGATTAACCGTGCCTTCACCTATCAGTTCAAACGCGCCGCGCTATTTCTCGTGGCGGTTTTCGCGCCAATGATTATAATCAGCGCCGCGGTGAACGCGAACTATCTGTTTGTCTACCTTTATGCCGAGGCGCTCTTGATAACTTTTTTCATAAGCGCGGGTTTTCTAAACATCCCGGCGCCAGTGTCGGTATTTCTCATAAGTGGTTTTACAGCAATAACACTCTATATCAGTTATATCAACCCGTATCTTACGCTTATTATGGCCATGCCAGCCACACTGTTACTTATTAAAGCAAGGAGCGACTATTATGATAATCTGTAAAGACCTGTCAAAGTTATTTGGCGGCAGACCCGGAATTCGTGAGGTGAACCTGAGCTTTTCTCCGGGCATTATTTACGGCATCATTGGCTATAACGGCGCGGGGAAAACAACGCTCCTTCGCTGTATTGAAGGCGTATACCAGCCGAGCGCGGGCAGTGTGTACCATAACGATATAAGCACACGGCAGACAAAAGCATTTCTGCCCTGCCGTCGTCGGATTGCCTTTCTTCCCGCCGATGATTTTTTGTATGGCAAACTCACCTGTGTCGAAAACATCGAGCTTGCCACCATACTGCGCACAGGTCAAAACAAGCTGCTTACCGAAACCGAAAAACTACTCGATTATTTCGAGACGCGTGATTTTCTTGACAAACGTTTTTGTGATTGTTCAACTGGCATGAAGAAAAAAATACAGATCATCGCCAGTCTTGTTGGCGACATTGACACGATTATATGGGACGAGCCAAACGATGGTCTTGATATAATCTCGAACATAAAAATAAAAAGTTTATTAAACCATTATAAACAAAAAAATGTTACCATACTTTTTTCATGTCATGTGCTTGAATTTTTGAATGGCTTTATTGACTATTGTGTTTTGATAAAGGGTGGCACGATTGCCGAGTCGTTGGAAGCTGACAAAATTGCGTCGCTGGAGGACCTGTATCTGGGATACAGCGACAAGCAAGGAGTAGCGTTCGACGCCAGTTCTGCGGAGCTATAAACACACCTTGCGGATCACCTTCTTGTTTTTATTACCGTTATATGGCAGTGTAGATCGGGATATTGCATATATTACATTCCAAAGCACTAGACAGTATAGCAAATTTTTGATAAGATATAGTTCACGACTCAAAATTGATAGATTGATCGAGGTGATAGAAAAGTTTACATCAACCGTCAAACCATATAAGAACGAGGGCTATAGCGATGTTGTTCGTGTGAAAACAAAATGGTTTAAATAGATTGTGCTAAATTAAAAATGCCGAGACAGACGCTAGGGTCTTTTATCCCATTGAATGGGCCAGGTAAAAGATATATTGAGTCAGTATTATCGAAGGAGTCAATTATGAAAGGCGTAATTGTAGAAAAATGCCTGCGTTTGCTACAGGCAAACAAAAACCTCATCCTCACCGGCGCGCCGGGAACAGGCAAGACGTATTTGGCAAAGCAGATAGCTCAACAGATGCTATTTGGCGAAGCAAAGGACGAGGAAAAATTGGATGATAAGCAGAAGGCTTTCTTCAAAGAACACTGTGACTTTGTTCAATTCCACCCATCCTATGATTACACGGATTTTGTAGAGGGGTTGCGTCCGACGCTGCCGAGCGATAACGGTCAAATTGGTCTAAAAAAGGGCATATTCAAAGAATTCTGCGAACGGGCGCTAAAAGCCGCCGCTGTCAGCGGTGTTGATAACTTTGACGAGGCATGGAAAAAGCTAACGGATACTATCGCCAATGAGGATGAAATCGCTATTCCTCTGAATGGCAGGAAAAAAACCAGATACGGTATTTCTGGTGCCGTATCCCTGCGGTTCTTGGATATCTCTGCGGGAACTTTAACCAAAAACAACGTTTACAATGTCTATCGAGGTTTGAAAGGGCGCGATAGCGGCGCGTATCAACACTATATGCAAGCTGCCGTGAACTATATGAAAAAAAATTGCGGTCTGTGCGATTACAGGCCGGATGTGATTTCTTCGAGTAAACAGTTAAAATATGTTTTTATTATTGATGAGATCAACCGTGGCAAGATTTCCAAAATTTTTGGTGAACTCTTTTTTTTAATTGATCCAGAATATCGTGGTGAAAAGGGAAAAGTAAAGACACAATACGCGAATTTAATAGCAGAGGGCGATATTTTTTATGACGGTTTTTTCGTACCCGAAAATGTGTATATTATCGGCACAATGAACGACATTGACCGTAGCGTGGAAAGGTTTGACTTCGCCATGCGCCGCCGTTTTGTATGGCAGGAAATTACCGCTGAACAAAGCGCGGACAATATGCATCTTCCTGACAGCTCACATGAAAGAATGAAGCATTTGAATGAAACCATCTCCAGAATAGAGGGTTTGAACGCGGCATACCATATCGGCGGCGCTTATTTTCTGAAGTTGGAAAAGGGTAATGGCGACTATGCCAAACTTTGGAATCATCATATTGAGCCTTTGCTAAAGGAATATTTGCGTGGACTGCCTAATGCACAAGACAATTTGAAAAGCCTTGAGAACGCCTATAATTTGAAACACGATGGATAGGCAAATGCGAATAACGGATAACAACTGCAGCGTTATGTTCGAAAAAATTCATGGCGATGAATAAAAACCATCGGACTTCGCCGCAGCGTGCAGGTCTGTCCCGAATATCTACTGAAAGCCCTGAGCATGGAAAACAAGCTGGAAAGGCGGGTTGAAAAAATTGCCGGTATCAATCACCTGGCCCAGCTTCTTGAAATCCGGGCCAGGTACGGTAACGACCTCTACCCTGAAATCAAAAAACGGGCCACCGCGAAAAACTAGCAGAAAAAACACCATGATATGGTACGTTTTGACTACATCAAGAAGCTGGGCTACTACTGCACTGAATCAAGCGAACATAACGCTGAGTACAATCCCTTCTCTATAAAAAGTCTCTATCCTGAAATCATCAAGAACGTTATCATGGAATCCATGCTTAGTGGCGTTCCATACAAAATCGGTGGAAATGTACTTAACAAGGGCAACATCATCGAGAATCTGCCTAAAGAAACCTGCGTGGAAGTTCCTTGCCTGGCGGACAAAAACAGCGCGATCAGGAAACTAGCTCCTTCTTGCGTATAAGCTGCGCTAACAAAAGCGATCACGGATGGCGTCTTAGGGTATTGACGCGTAACGTTACCCACTTGTGTCAACCGCGTTTATCTGGTAGTATCTTTAGTTAAGGAGGAAACTATGTCTAACATACGACTCAACCCGCTCAATGATTTCCTGTTTATGAAAATGATGGGGGAAAAGGGAGACGAAGAGCAGCTCTTGTCCTTTCTCAACGCTGTTTTGAAACAGAGCGGCGCGGATAAGCTGGCGAGCGTGGAAATCATTGAGGATAAAACGTTCCACGCAGAGGTGATCGGAGACAAGACGTGTATATTGGACCTTCGGGCAAGAACCAGCGATGGCGTGCGGGTCAACGTTGAGGTACAGCTTCGCAATCTTGGCAATATGGACAAGCGCAGCCTGTTTTACGTCAGCCGTGAATATGCCAGCGCCATTGAGGCAGGCCAGGACTATTCTAAGCTTCCCCGTGTGATAGCCATTAATATTGTTGACTTTGAGTTTATCCCCAAAGAGACGATTGCAGACTTTCACACGACCTTTCACCTATGGGAAGATAGGCACAAGGACTTTATGCTTACGGATGCGTTTGAGATTCATTTTATTGATATGCCTAAGTTCAGGAAACTGGCGGAGAAGGACATACAGACAAATTCATTACACCGGTGGCTGACCTTTTTTGATCAAAGGACGCCGGAAGAAACATTGT
>JAIRYV010000034.1 GCA_031267685.1 Treponema sp. | reverse complement strand
CGCCCGTGTTATGCTGCGCCCGCTCCGCGGACTTCGCATAACACGGGGTACACGCAATACCGCTCCACCGTGCGCTTGCGCACGCCTACACGGTACTGCGTATACCCCGCGTGCCGTTAGGCGAAGTGGGGAGCGTACCCCATTATTTATTCATCAATATCCTCAAGATAATTAATTATGCCATAATATGCACCTGCGGGTAGATTATCTATAAACCCATCCATGTTACTTGCCATCCATCTGCCATCTTCTTCCCAACGTACCTCAATACAATCTTCAAGTTCTTCTTGCGTTGGTTTTTTTCCGTGTTCCTTAGCCCAAGTTCTTAGCATCATTATTGCCAATTCACGAGTAAGAAATTTCATATCTTCTATATTTTCCATGTTAGCCTCCTACATTTTCTATGTGATTTATCACATAAATTTTCTAAAATTATTAGTCGATATATCTATCTATTTGTATGAAAAAATGCCGTCGTATTTGAATACACTACTCTATTTCCATCCATTTCTAAATGTTCTAAAACCCATGTTTCATCATATAAATCGAGTAATAATTTAAAATCACTTCTATGACTTGCAGTAACTTTTGAAAAAACACGGTCACTTAAAGAAGGCGTCTCAACTTCTCTACGATAATTACGTTGTCCAAGTTTGAATAATTTCATAAATTGAACAAGTTTTCTACTATCGGCACCAAAATTAAACTCCCTGTAACCAGGCATACCCGGAATGTTTACATCTGTCCCAATTGTTAATAACGGATTTTCTTCCATTCTTTGTATTGTAACACTATTGCTTCCTTCAATATCGTAATATGCATACATAATTTGCCCTGATTGTAACCTGTATCTCTGTTCAAGCATATAAGTTATACCATTATCTTTAAATTCGGTACTCTCTAAGAGTTCTGCATTTGTTGGTATTGAAAATTGCCCAACTTGGAATGAATGCCCTGTATCGTTTCTATCTTGTCCTGTATATACAGGAGTACTTAAACAACCACAAAAAACAGTAATAATGAGAATAATTGAGCATAATGTCTTTTTCATAAAACCTCCAATGTTTATAAACCAGAGTTACAACATAACTTTTGTTTTGTCAAGTCCTTTTACCAAAAAATTTTTTATTCCATTAAATTTTCCAACCAATTTAGCCCCCCATTTCACATAACTACGCTATAGACGAAACTTTTCTCCTAATCCAAGCCACGCCACCATCATAAACCCATCCCGCCTAACGGTCAACCCCCGCCATCAATGCAAAAAGGCGCATTTTTATCGCATTTATCACACCTTCCTCCCTTTGCCGCGCTTTTTCGTAGCCGTAAACAATTCACCGTAGAGCTTTTGGTATAGCTCAAACAAATACGCTACCCGCTGGCTATCGTCATCGAAGGAGCGACCATAGGCAGATTCAACCACCTTGTCTAGTTTCTGATGCGCTTTCAATAGTTCAGGGGGAATCGCAGAGGTATTATACAGTTCGGCTAGAGAAGCGTCAGGGTATAATCGCCGCGCCTCCAATACCCCTTGCGCCGCTGTTTCAATGGCTATCCTCTGTTTATCCGTGGGACTAGCCCAAGGGAAATTATTATAGATAATGGAAGCGGAGTAGCGGTAATCGCTCTTTAATCTCCCACAAACATAGCGCACCCACGCCATATGCATAGTAGACGTTATCACGCCAAATTCGTAGAGCGTCGCATTCGGGATTATAAGCGTCGTATCGCCAGCTATTATGTCCGCCGTAAAAAAACCAATGGGGATATATTTTCTTTTTTCAGACGACACCCTTGGTATAATTAGGTAATTCGTTTCAGGTTGCCGTATCTCGCCGAAAAGCGTAGGGAAATCCGCTAGTTTTCGCGTCGCTTCACGAGCACTGTTCGCCCTGAGTTTTTTAACTTCCGCTATCCTCCGCTGTAATTCTTTTGATTTTTGATATTTCGCCGGAGAGACATCTTTTAGCCATATACAGTATCTTGGAATATTATTTATAAACTCATCCGCACCCAAAAATGGCCGTATCAGTTCTTTTATACCGGGTTCTTTTTCGAGCATTTCTTTTTTTTCTTCTTCGGCCAGTAGAAAATTACCACCGTCATTCGGCATACTGCCGAATACCATCTCTGAAACATCGCATAACGGCGTATTGCGCTTTTGAATAAAAACAAGCGGCGCATCAATCAAATATGCGTTTATCTGATTCGCCTTTGTCTCTGTCGGTTCCGCGGTAACATCGGCGTAATGATAGAGCATCTTGCTGTTTCTCCCGGATAGCGAAAATCCGATAATCACGCAATAAACGGCGGCTTTTCCCCGCGCTTCATTGCTCCATTTAAAAGTCTGATGGGCAAAATTGATTTTGAGTCCGTATTTATTTATCAACAAGGGCCATAAAACAGGAACCTGCTCGCCCTGACAAATGCTGTTTGTTGATACAAAGGCGGTTTCGATGCCCGTATCTTTCATATATTCCGCCGCTTTCTTATACCAGCAGGTAACATAATCGAGGTTGGCACAGTCCTTCGTGTTATCAAAAATCTGAATAACTTCATTTTTCTGCGCTTTATTCATAATCCGCGCCCCCAAGAACGGCGGATTGCCTAAAATATACGACAATTCATTTTTCGGCACAACGCTTTCCCAATCGGTCGTCAGCGAATTGGCGCGGTGAATCGAGGCGGCGGCGGTCAAGGGGATGCGGACAAAATACGTCCCAAAGACTTCCGACACCCGCATATTCATCTGATGGTCCGTGAGCCACATGGCGACCTGAGCTATTTGCGCGGGAAACTCCTCTATCTCGATGCCGTAGAACTGGTTGACGTTGACTTTTATTTCGTTGTGTATATCAAGGACTTTTTCACTTCCCAAGAGGAGTTCCAATATCTCAAGTTCCAGCAGGCGCAGTTCTCGGTAGCTGATTACCAGAAAGTTACCGCAGCCACACGCGGGATCGAGAAACTTGAGGGAAGCGATTTTGTCGTGAAACACCGACAGCCGTTCTTTCCGCAATGCCGGAGACAGGGTTTTTATTTTGTCGAATTCCTCTCGGAGGCCGTCAAGAAATAGCGGGTATATCAGCTTTAATATGTTCTGCTCGCTGGTATAATGCGCCCCGATGTCGTGGCGTTCCTCGTCATTCATCACGCTTTGGAACATAGCGCCGAAAATAGCCGGGGATATTTTGCTCCAGTCAAGGGCGCAACACGCGATAAGCGTATCCCGCATAGCGTGGTCAAAATCGGCGATTACCAAGGGTTCCGCAAAAAGGCGGCCATTGATATAGGGAAACTGGTTCAACTGCTCGTCAATGGTTTTGAGGCGGCCTTCTTTGGGCGTGTTGAGGGTTTCAAATATCTTTTGTAGATGAAGGGCAAGGTCGCTGCCGTCCTCGCCAGTGCGTTCCATGATATACCGGTTAAAGAGATTGGGCGGCTCGAATATGCCGGTATCATCGGCAAAGAGTAAAAACAAAAGCCGCACGAGATATAGCTCAAGGCGGTGTCCGGTATAGCCGATTTCCTTGAGCCGGTCGTGAAGCCGGCCCATTGTTTCGGCAGCCTGTATATTGACGGGGTCCCAGTGCTTGTAAGGGTCAACCTCTTTGTAACCTGCCAGATAGCCGAACAACTCGACATACGCGGGCAATTCGTCAAGACAGAAAGCATAACATTTGGCGTTGTCTTCCAAATCGTAGTATTGAAAGTGCAAAAAGTCGCAGGTGAGTATCCCTTTGGGGATGTCTTTTTGCGGCAGGGCTAAGGCGTAGGCTTTTGCCTGTTCATAGGCTTTATCCAAATCCTTGCCGGGGGTTTTCATCTCAATGATGATTTTGCCCTTCCAGAAAAGATCGATGTAACCCCGTCTGCCTCCTCCTACAGGCTCGTCAAATAAACTGCCCCCATCACCTCCGAAACGGACTTCCTGTTCAAAGAGAGCAACCTTCTTCCGGTCTACTCCAAAAATCTTGAGAAATTCGGTTTCAAAGGTCTGGGCCTCGGCCTTCTCCTGCACCGACTGGCTGTCCTTCCATTCAAGAACAAGGGCGGCAGCTCTGGCTTTTATTTCATTCCACGATAGCGGCATACTGTTTTATACCATACTATGGATGTTTTGGATAGGGAGCCGCTGCCAGTCCCTTACTTCGACGGAGCGGGATTATGACTCAGGTTCGCCATGTTCCCGAATGAGCTTTGTAAACGTTTCACCGTATTTACCCATTTTGACTAGACCCACGCCAGTAATCTCCTGAAACTGGTCAAGGGTGCGGGGCTTTTTGCGGCTCATCTCCCGAAGTGAGGCATCCGAAAAGATGATGTAGTTTGGCACATGGGCTTGTTTCGCCAGACGACTCCGTAGCTCACGCAGTTTGGCGAACAGAGTCTCGTCTATCTCGAATTCTTGCAGGCTCTCTATCTGCTGGGTAACGGCAAAGCGCGGAGCTTCCTCCTCTTTCGGCAGCATCATCGATAGGTTTTTCTTTTCAAAGATGATCTCCCCAGAACACGGTGAAGGGCTGAGTACCGGATACTCATCGTCGGAGAGCGCGAGGTAGCCTTCTTTAACCAAGTGATCAACAATCGTTCTGATTCGGTGAACGCTTGTGTCAGCCATGATGCCATAGGTACTAAGCGTGTCTAGGTGATTCTGTAGCACTTTCTTGCTTTTGCTTCCCCGCAGAATGTCGATAATCATGAGTTTGCCAAAACGCCGCCCCCGCTGTTCAATACGGTAGATACAGGAGATGATCTTCTGCGCTGGGATCGTGATGTCAATGCTTTCAAAGAGGGTGTTACAGTTCGAGCAGTTCCCGCAGTAGCTGGGTGCCTGCTCACCAAAGTAGGCGAGCAGGCGGGAGCGCAGGCAGTCATTAGTTGTGGCATAGAAGGTCATAGCCTTGAGCAGGCTCAAGTTGTGGGCAATGAGGGTCTCATCTTTGGGAATCTCATCGCCTTGTGAGTTCTTTATGAGGAATTCGTTTATCCATATATCTTTGGGGCTGTAAAACAAGATACAATCCGCTGGACTGCCGTCGCGGCCAGCCCTTCCCGCTTCTTGATAGTAGCTTTCGATGTTCTTAGGCATATTGTAATGGATCACAAAGGACACGTTAGACTTGTCGATACCCATGCCAAAGGCATTGGTGGCGATCATAAGGGGTTTGCGGTCGTAGATGAAGTCGTCCTGATTCTCGCGACGTTCTGTGTCCTCAAGCCCCGCGTGATAGCGCGTAACCGCAAAGCCTTTTACGCTAAGAGCCTCGTGCAGCTCATCGACGGTCTTGCGCGTAGCGCAGTACACAATGCCGCTCTTGTCGGTGTGGCCGCGGAGGTAGTCAATCAGGGCGTAAAACTTGTCTTTGGGCTTGTGTACCTCAAAATAGAGGTTCTCGCGGTTGAAACCTGTGGTGAGGATCAAGGGATTGTCGAGGTTAAGAATGGTAAGAATGTCATTTTTCACCTTGTCTGTGGCAGTGGCGGTGAAGGCGGCAATGGTGGGCCGGGTATTGAGCCGCTGGATAAACTCGTGGACGAGCAGGTAGCTTGGCCGGAAATCATGGCCCCACTGAGAGATGCAGTGCGCTTCGTCAATGACCAGCAGCGATATACCCAAGCTCCCTCCTAGCAAATGAGCATCGTCCCGTTTGAGTCGTTCTGGGGCTATGTAAAGAATCTTATACATACTGCTCTGGATGTTTGCGATGGTTTCATAGTATTCGTCAAGCGCAAGACTGCTGTTAAGATAGGCAGCCGGAATCCCCGCGCTTGAAAGCGCGCTTACCTGATCCTTCATAAGGGAGATCAGGGGCGAGATCACCACAGTAAGCCCTTCAAGCAAGAGGGCGGGCGTCTGATAGCAGAGCGATTTTCCCGCGCCAGTGGGCATCACCACGAGTACATCCCGTTGTTCAAGCAGAGCGTTAATGACGTCCTCCTGCCCCGGACGGAACTGGCTAAAGCCAAAGTGGTTTTTGAGGATCGCATACTTATCAAACGCTTGTTCCAGCATATCTTGCCCTACTGGAGCCGCCGGGAGATTACCTCGAACTCGTCCTGAATCATCACTACTGCATCAACAAGCTGAGGGTCAAACTGGATTCCTCGTCCATCAACGATGATCTGCATGGCATCGCTATAAGAAAACGCGGACTTATACACCCGCACGCTCACCAGCGCGTCATACACATCGACCAGAGAGAGGAGTCGTGCGGGTAGCGGAATATCAGTTCCGGCGATTCCCTGAGGATAGCCCTTGCCGTCAAAGCGCTCGTGGTGGCAGTAGCAGATGTCCCGGCAATGCTGGAGATAAGCAGCTTCAGTATTGGAGAGCACTGACTCAATGATCTGCTTTCCAACAGTGGTATGGGTTTTCATAATCTCAAACTCGTCCTGGTCGAGTTTGCCTGGCTTGAGTAAAATCTTGTCTGGGATGCCGATCTTGCCCACGTCGTGCAAAGCCACCGACTTGACGATGATGTCTGGCTCCATTTCCTTGAGTTCCTTTGCGTAGGGTAGGTCATTGGCAATGATATGATCGATGAGCGCCTTTGAGAAAAACTGGGTGCGCTTCACATGACTGCCTGACTCAAAGTTACGGTACTCAATGATGTTCGCCATTGCCTGGAGTATGTTGTCCAGGGTCGCGGTGATCTCGGCGGCCTTTTTAGCGACCATTTCCTCAAGGCTGTCGCTGTAGTTCTTGAGCTTAATCTGGTTTCGCACCCTGAGCTTCACGATTTCAGGCAGAAAGGGCTTTGAGATAAAATCAACGGCGCCTGCTGAGAGTGCCTCGGTTTCGGAATCTGAGCTGGTTATAAAAATAACGGGGATGCGTTTGAGCGCTTCATCAGCTTTCATAAGCTCAAACATGGCAAGGCCGTTCATTCGCGGCATATACAGGTCCAGGAGGATCAGCTTGGGTAGGGGCTTTACCCTGTGCAAGACCTCAAGCGCAGCAATGCCGTTATCAGCACTTATAACCTTGTATGTGTCCTGGAGAATCTCTTCCAGGATCATGAGATTCAGTTCAATATCATCGACCACTAAAACAGTATCTGGCATGTTTGACTCAGGCATAGTCCGCTAATACCTTGTCTATGCTTATCAGCGTGTTTTCAAAGCAGGTCAGTAAGGACTCAATCGTCTCCAGCGTGATCACTAGTTCATCCGGTTTTGCCAGCTTGGCCTTGAGCTTCGTATCAAGTTCCTGAGACTGCTTAAAAAGTTCGGTAAGGGAAAGATTACCAGCTATACCTTTTATCGTATGAGCCTCAATCTCAGCCTTCTCGTAGTCGCCCACAGCCACAGCAGCGGTAAGCGCCTGTAGATTAGTACCTGATTTGAACTTCGAGAGTAAGCGCGTATAGAGCTTCTTATTATTCATCACTCGTTTCAAACCGTCTTCCATATCAATATAGATAGTCGCCATATCTCCACCCACTATAATCAAATCGTATCTACCCCAGTTTACTCATCAGGCATGGGCGCGTCCATAGCTTGCAAAAACAGCTTCTTCTAGTCATGCTCTTATATTATGAAAGGTGAAGAGGCGGTAAACGCCTTAATCAATGGCGCAGAGCGCATTATTCAGGGAAAGCGGGACTTTCTGGAACTCTTACTTGCAGGGCTGCTTGCTCGGGGCCATGTGCTTATCGAGGATAACCCGGGATTGGGGAAGACGACAGTCGCCAAAACTGTGGCACGGCTGATCTCCGGCGACACTGGCCCGTTGCTGTTCAAGCGGATACAGTTCACGCCCGACCTCCTACCCTACGACATTACCGGCGTTGATGTGTTTGATCAGGAACTCCACACATTCCGCTTTATGCCTGGTCCAGTACTGGCTAACATCGTGCTGGCTGATGAGATTAACCGTACCACGCCAAAGGTACAGTCGGCTTTGCTTGAGGTGATGGCAGAGCGGCAGGTTACTATAGGAGCCACAACCCATCATCCACCTGAGCCGTTTTTTGTTATAGCCACTGAAAACCCCATCGAGAGCGAGGGAACGTTTCCCCTGCCCACTGCCCAGCTTGACCGTTTCATGATGCGTCTTTCCCTTGGTTATCCTGACCGAGACGCGGAACTTGCGATTCTTGTGCAGAATCCGTCAGAGAACATCCTGAGTCAACTTGAGCCGCTTATAAGCGCGCAAGACTTTCTTGCTGCTCAGGAAGAGGCAGCGCGACTATTTTGTCATCCCACGTTGCGGGAGGCTATAGCGGACATAGTTCGGGACACGCGGATACACCGCGCTTTTCTGCTGGGCGCTTCGCCCCGCGCTGGCTTGCACTTTCTGGCTGCGGCACGGGCGCTGGCGCTCATACGCGGGCGAACGTATGTTATTGATGAGGACATCATCACCATTGCCGCGCCGGTTCTGCTGCACCGGCTGAAACTCAAGGAAGCGCTTGGGACTGAAGGGAAGCTCAGTGGTGAAAAGCTGATTCGGGAGATCTGCCTTGCGCGGCTCGAAGCGCGGCGCTAGAGTGGCGCTCCCCGGCGTAGTGCATAAGCAGGTGTTTCCTGTTCCGCAAAACCTGGGCGTGTTTATGCTTATCCTCACGGTCATCGCGCTCTTTGCAGGTCGACTGAGGGCGGAGATTGCGCTCAGTCTGATGGGCGCGGTGTTTCTGGTAACCCTGGCTTATTGCTTTCTTATGACGCTGCTTTTGGGCCTTGTGAATCGGAAGAAGGCAGCCGCTGTATCAGCACGGATACTCACTCGGCAGATACGCGCTGGCGAACAGGCAGAGCTTGCCTTTGCCCTGAATGTACCTTATGAAGGTAAGCGGTTTATCCATCTGCCCGGAATCCTTGTCCGCTATGAGTTGCGTGTTACGACAAAGGACAGGCGGCGTGTTCGCTATATGTTTGATCCGGACTTTTTGAAGAACAAGGTAAACACGTTCCTCATACCTGAACGCGGCGCGTATTACAGTAATGCCGGCGACGCGGACCGGCTTGTACTGTTTGACGCGCTTGGTTTTTTTCAGCTTGGTTTGCGGGTTCCGGTGGATACGGGCTGTCGGCTGCTTGCCATACCGAGTCTAGGGGAATTGCTTCCAATTCAAACCCGTTCCGGCGGCACAGAACAGCGAAATGCGCCCCGTTTCCTGCGTACAGACAATCTCATCGATCACCGGCCATACCTTCCGGGGGATGATCCGCGGCGTATCAACTGGAAACTCTATGGACATATTGGCGATCTCTTTATCAGAGAAGGCGAGCCAGAGCCGCCGCCTCATTCTCAACTGCTTATACTGGTGGATACACAGGTTGATAGCGCGTGTTACAGCGAAGAAGCTGCTCGCCGTGGTGTTGACCTGCTCTGCGAGAGCGCCCTGGCCATTGTCGCGGAATACATTGAACGTGGTATGGCACTCAGCGTGGGCTATTCAGGCGGCGACATTGCCGGTGGCAATCTTCAGGAGCTGGCGGCGCTTCTGGCATACCCTGCGGCAACAGGCTTGTCTACGGAACTGGTATTGCCGATGCCTGTTGAAGAACGGGGTGTGATCATACTTGCTCTGCCAAGAGAGCGCCTCGGCAGCAGCGGCCTTGATCAATTCCTACAGAACCGGAACATGCGGCTTGTGGTAGATATAGTCTTTCTCTACAGCGACGAGCGTCTGAGTGTTGCGGCCGAGACCTGTGCGCGCTTCTATGGGCAGTACACGGTACAAGCGCGGGCGCTCAGGCAGACGAGGGAGAAACACACTATGGTGTGAGGGAGAAACACACTATAGCTAGAGGAACGGCTTGAGTAGCTCCTATACAAGACTCCTATTCTCTTCCAGCGCACAGATATGCAGATACACGGTGTTCTTGGACAGATTGAGGTCCTGAGACACTACGCGTATCGCACTTTTCAGCTTAAAAATGCCCTGATAGTAGAGGATGCTGATGATTTCCCTGTTTTTATGCAAGACTGGAATTGATGAATCGGCGTTTACATCGTACTTCACCTTTTCAAGAGAGTGGGTAATGAGTGCCTCCGCGTCATTGATAAAATTCTCAGAGACAAACTCTACCGGCTTATCCAGCGTTGTAAAACTTTCCAGCAGGGACAGGAGCGGAGTGTCCAGATACAGATTGATACAGATCATACCAAAGATGGCAATGGTACTTGATTTAACTGGCTGGCCATATTTGCTTTTCGAGATGTAGTTGATATAGGGGCCGCCGTTATTGGCGTTGATCTGCTCCAGCATACCTAAGGCGAGGTCGGTGATGGGTGCGCCTTCCTTTCTGCCTGAATGATGACCATTGATGATTTTGATAACCGAATGTTCCAGATCAGAGAGATCATGTAGGATAAACTCAAATGCCTCGCCGAGATAAGCGCCAAGCCCCTCCAGCGAGGTTTTGTACGAGTCGAGTAGATGCCGTTCACTATTTGTTTAAGGAAAGTTCTGTCATTAGCAGCTATAGTATGCCCAAGCCCTTGAGCCACGACTCGGCGATTATCGCATGTCCGGTCGGCGTTGGATGCACACCGTCTGCGGTGATGTCCACATCATGCTTGCCAGATACCACATACGATACAAAGATGCCATCCATGGGGATAAACACGTCGGCGAATTCCCGTGCAAGGGTACGCACCACCGCGATCTTGGGATCAAGGTCTTCCCGCCACGAGAGCTTGTCCGCCATAGTGTTTAACAGAAACGGTTCAATGATCACGATACGCGCTAAAGGCAGATCGCGTTTCACGTTTTGCAGGATAGCGCGATAGTTACGTTCAAACGCTTCCGTCGAGGTGGGGTCATTTGAGTCATAGCGCCGCCAAGTGTCATTGATACCGATGAGGAACGAGACGAGACTGGGTTTGAGCGCGGCAATATCAGCGTCATAGCGTCGAAGGAGTTCCGAAGAACGGTCACCGGATACTCCCCGATTGAGGAAGTTCACGCCATGTCCGGGAAAGAGCGCGTCGTAGAGTCGCGCTACGATTGATGGATAGCCTAAACCGAGACTGCGCGAGTCTTCACGCCTGCGCCCGCAGTCAGTGATTGAGTCGCCCTGAAACAGTACTGTGGTGTTTTTCGTAAAGATATTTTTCATAATACTAGCTTAACAGAAAACAGGCTTAATGAACAAGCACCACAGAACGTGACTTGCCAGGTACTGACAACCGCCCCCGCGTTCAACGACGAACCGGAAGTTGAGACCCACGCTGATCGCCGGAGATAGACGATGGGTTTTGTGTAACAGGAATCGACACCAGAGAACGGGAGAGACCGGCGCTGTCAATGCGGTAGCGTGGATTCGCAGGATCAACCGTCCACAGGCCGTTTATGACGAGTCGGTATTCAAGCTCCAACAGGTCTGCCGGAACCGTGTATACATAGAACAGCATCCCTGAATCACGGTTTGGCACGCCCTTTTTTTGTGGCTCGGCGTCTGCATCCGGTATCATAAGTCTCTTGAACCAGTATACTGTGGAAAAGCCCTCATGGGCAAAGGCAACTCCAACGTGCCGGAGTGAGGAAGGCGCGGTAAAGATAACGCCATCCTCGAAGAGCCTCGGCGACCCAGGCCCTTCGATGTTAAGGAGGTAATCAATAAACTGATAAGATTCAGTATCCACTGCTCCGATATTGCCGATAATAAATAAAAGGAGCGATACAGCCGTGACTGTTTTCATTTGTTTATATTTACAATTATCGGTTACTGTTTCAATATCTTAATATGCCATCAATAAAAGCACTGGAAGACTTTAGGAATTCATTTCGTCAGATTGGTAATGAAGCGCTTGTCTTATCCCGCAAGGCTTTGCCTATAGAAGACCTTTCCCTGCCGTTTGCTGAGTCCCCCCGAACTCCGCCGCCGCCTTTGCCCCGTACCCCGGCGCAAAGCGTTCCCGTGCCAAAACCATCTGTTACTCCGTCCACAATGAACGCACCTGCGATGGGTGCGATTGAACCGCGTAAGGACCCTTTTGATGAGCTTGCCGATGAGGATATCGTTCTTGAGGAGTTTGATGATGGCGCCAGTACTCCAGAGCTAGTGATGGCTGCTACGGAGGATGTTGCCCTCTCCAAGCTTGAGGATGCCCCTCCCAATAAGATTGAGCCGCCGAAAATGCCGGTTATAGCTTCATCTGAGCCAGATACCTTGCCTGACTTTGACGAGAATCTTGTTTCCTCCCTTGAGAATGCAGCAGTCAGGCCAGAGCTTTCCGAGTCTGAAAACCCCGCTATGTCAACGGATAACGTGGACATGGCTCCTGCTTTGGCTGAGCAAAAAGTTCCGGTGTCAATGCCTGAACTATTGCCTGACATTGGCGAGCTTTCACTAGTTGATGCTGATCCGGTGTCCGATGAGCCAGCGGCTTCTGACGCGATGCCTGAGTCATTGCCCGACATTGGCGAGCTTTCACTAGTTGATGCTGATCCGGTGTCCGATGAGCCAGCGGCTTCTGACGCGATGCCTGAACTATTGCCTGACATTGGCGAGCTTTCACTAGTTGATGCTGATCCGGTGTCCGATGAGTCAGCGGCTTCTGACGCGATGCCTGAACTATTGCCCGACATTGGCGAGCTTTCATTAGTTGACGCTGATCCGGTGTCCGATGAGTCAGCGGCTTCTGACGCGATGCCTGAATCATTGCCCGACATTGGCGAGCTTTCATTAGCTGACGCTGATCCGGTGTCCGATGAGCCAGCAGCTTCTGACGCGATGCCTGAACTATTGCCCGACATTGGCGAGCTTTCATTAGCTGACGCTGATCCGGTGCCCGATGAGCCAGCAGCTTCTGACGCGATGCCTGAGTCATTGCCTGACATTGGCGAGCTTTCATTAGCTGATGCTGATCCGATGTCCGATGAGTCAGCGGCTTCTGACGCGATGCCTGATGTGGATACATTCTTGGATGAGGACGTTGCCGATGACGCAATGCCTGAGTCGTTGATGGATATGTCCGCGTTTGCCTCGACGGATTTGCAAAACATACCAGACCCAGTATCACAAAAGTCTGCCGCAACACCTGCTGACGATTGGACCGATGTAAACGCATTGAATAGTCTCCAATTCGATGAAAACGCTTTTATAGAAACCAATAACGAGGAACAGGGCAGTATAGGCAAAGATGATATTATCGATCTGGATAGCCTGAATCTATCCACTGAGTTTGAGGAAATCTTTTTAAGCGAGCAAGAGCTGGCTCTCCTGCAAAAAACGCTGTCTTCCTATCCCCTTAACCTACGTATCGTCTGTGAGGAGTTAATTGTTGGACCAGACGTTAATCTTGCGCTCTTACCCAAGCTGGTTAAAGCGCTGGTTCGTGGCGCGTCAGCCAGAGAAACCGCCACGCTTGTGGGCAAGATTACGGGACGAATCATCTTCATCCCACCGGGTTTTGAGAAAAGAAGCATCGCGGCACTGGAAGCAGAACGGAAAAGCTTCACCTATATCTTTATTTACAAGTTCCTCCCCGCCTTCAGGCTTTTCGTCATGCTCTCACTTGTCGCCGCGTCTGTCTTCTACCTAGGACACCGCTTCATTTACACCCCTCTGCGGGCCGAGTCAATCTATCAACTCGGCTATGAACGCATCAGCATGGGCGATTACGTGCGGGCAAACGACCGGTTCAGAGAAGCCTTTACCCTCCATCAAGATAAAAACTGGTTTTATCGTTACGCAGAAGCGTTCCGGGACAAACAACAATATACCTATGCACAAGAAAAATATAATGAGCTCTTATGGTATTACACACGGGATAAAAAAGCCACGCTCGATTATGCACACATGGAAACAAACTACCTTTTTGACTACCAAAAGGCCGATAACCTGATACGCACAAACATCCTTGACCGCACAGTTAATGACCGGGAAGCTCTCCTTGCACGAGGAGATAACGCGCTTGACTGGGGAGGCATTGATCCAGAAAAGTATGAAATAGCGCGAGAATCATTCGCCCGTTATATGGAGCATTACGGGCACACGGATCCACTCGATGAGCGAATGTTAAAATACTTTATCCGCAATGATAACCTGAACTATGTAATCCCCTTACAGCACTATTTTATGGAGACACCTAATACCACTATCTCCGCTGCTACGCTTTCAGAACTAGGCGGATACCTGCTGGACAAGAAAACAGAAGAAGTTTCCGGCGTTCCAAACGAGTATATTGCCGACATCGATGGTATCCGTGACGTACTCCTGCGGTCGGCTGGACTTGAGCCTACTCAGCCTGAAGCGCATTACTATCTTGCGAAGTATTATAATTACCTCAAAAGCACGTTTGAGGAACGGGTTACGCTGGAAACCACACTCAGAGCTTTTGAAACCACACCGCAGAAATCAGTGAAACTCATTGATATGCACATCGACGCTGAACGGCGCTATGCAAGCCTGCTTGCCAATAACCGTGAGTTCATACCTGCTGAAGTAGAACTGCTCAAGGCCATTACACTCTATGAAGACGCCGCTGCACACAACCTTTTCGGCTCAGCCCCTCAGTATGGCCGCCTCTATGCAGACATGGGCGATCTAGCCTATTTTACCTATAAGGCTGACAACTATCTTGCTACCGCTCTGGAATACTACTTGGAGGCCGAACAGAACGGCTGGACCACGCCAGAACTACAGTACCGTATGGGCGCAGCTTATTACAAAAGTCAGCAATGGGGGCCCGCTCTGGAACGCTTCGTGAATGCAGCCGCTGACATGTCCTATAACCGGCGGATTCTCAATAGCTTGGGCGCCGCCGCGTTTATGCGGGGAGACTATTTCCTTGCACAAGGGTATTACAGACGGCTTCTGGAAGTCCTAGAAAATGAGCGCTCCCGTTTCACCACGCTTCTACTCGATGAACGGGCCGACCATCGGGAACTGCTTGAGCGCATTATGGTAGCACAGAACAATCTTGGCGCAACGCTCGAATCCCTCACTGAAAGCACTGGCGACAACAACTACCGGAACAGGGCCATGGGGCTTTACGCTGAATCCGCCCGTAGATGGGACTTGCTCAGTCGAAATTCACAGACCTTAGTCCGCCCACAGATAGAAGACCTCGGCACACCAGGCACTAATCAGGCATCACTCAATTCCCAAAACGCGCTCTATCCTGTATCTGGATACCGTCCGAAGATATACAGCCAGATCGACAAAGATATGCTAGAACCTTCACAGTGGGAAGTTCTCTCACCACAAGGCGCCAGCATCTCAGACCAACTCTTTGCAACAAGACGCTAAGAAAGCGCTCAATCGCACAGCATATTGTATGAATCCAACACAAATAGCAATACGCTTCAGTTCTCCGCTGGAGCGTGATTGATCCATGCTATGGCAAGCTGACGAAGTTCCTGCGCTGAATCGCAGTGAAGCCGCTGCTTGATGTGTTCCTTATGGGCATCAACTGTTTTCGCGCTCAGGTTGAGCTTAGCTGCAATCTCGCGAGTGCCAAGTCCCTTCCCAATAAGAGAAAAAATCTGAAACTGACGATCAGATAACTCATCAAGCACAACACTCTTCGTAACCGCATCGACACTCGAACACAGCCGGGCCTGTTCCGCTTCACTGATATAGGTCTTGCCAGATAGAACCGTGTGTATCGCGTCCAAGACCTTATTTGCCGCCTCGTCCTTCATAATATAGCCGTTAGCCCCAACCCCTATAACCCGCTCAGCATAAAAACGCTCGTCATGCATGGAAAGAACAAGCGTCAGAAGCGTGGGCTTGTACGCCTTCATATCCTTGATAAGCTCAAGCCCCTCTTCATTACCCAGATTGAGATCAACAATGGCCAAATCAGGGTCTTCCATGCGGAGTAAGTCCATAGCCTCCGCACCATTCGTAGCATCCCCAACAATGGTATACGCAGTTTGTGTCTTGATGAGAGAAGCCAGTCCCCTGCTGAAAAGCGGATGATCCTCAACAATCATTACAGCGATCTTTTTCAACGAATTCATATCCCTAGTTTAAATTGTTATGGTATACTCGCCTATAGGGAATTTTCCCGAACTTTAATGAGTGTTAAGACAAAGATGCGAATAGAACTTTTCCTCAATAACCTTGATGAAGCATACCAGATTTCCATGTACCGCGCGATACGTGACGAAGTCGATGCCCTGGGTATCGAGCTTGTCTGTGTACAACGCGCAACACCAGGGCGCTATCATCTGGAACAACTCGTTCATAAACGCGACCTTGAACGATTCTTTATGCGGGAACGGGTTGGCGCTGATGGAGTGTTGGCGCTTACCTCTGTCGTGATTCAAAACGATAACGAAGCGACAAACCATGTACGAATAGCTGATCGTTCCTTTCCGCTCGTATCAATAGGGGCGCGAATGTTTGACTTTCCTTCTATAATAGTAAACGGACGCACTCCAATGGAGCGACTACTTGAACATCTCATCCATGATCATGGCTATCGCAAACTCCTATTCCTTTGCGGATCAGAGCGCAGTCAGGATAGTTGTGAGCGTGAGGCTGTTTTTCGAAGCTTTATTAACGGAGAAATCAACGGTGAAGTTATACACGGTGAGGTGAATGAAACCTCCGGCATGACACTGATGCGAGATTACATCGCCGCACACCCGCATGAGCCGCCAGATGCTGTGATCGCAGCGTCTGACACCATTGCCCTTGGCGCACGCCGAACACTTGACGCAACACGCGACCCACACTGGAAACAATGCGCCCTCACCGGCTTTGACGACATACCTCAAAGCCATCTCGAACTACCTGCGCTCACCACCATACATCAGCCCTTTGATGCAATGGGTACAATCGCAGTCAGACTCCTGCGTGATTCCATCATGGGTAAAAATACGCCGCTCGTTACCCAGGTTGAAGCAGAACTCTGTCTACGGAACTCCTGCGGCTGTAAAGATATGACATGGGAACAACGGGAGCGCCGACGCTATTGGGGACTTTACTGTGATGTACATGAATTGTTACAGAAAACAACATACAGTGTAACCCACAGTGTAGCTCAGAATACGCTATGGCAAGAGCGTTGCCTGAGTTATGTGAGTCTTTTTGGTCAGGAACTCACCTCAATGAACACAACAGAGGAGATCATACCTCGTCTGCGGTTCTTTCTTACCAATCTTGGCGTTGAGGTTTTCTATCTTTTTATTAACAAACAGCCATCACTAAAACCGCTCAGTTCCAGCGCGCTTATTCTGAAGCGTGATAAGGACGGTGAGTTTGTTTACAAGAATCCCCCACACATCAATCTTAGCGCATTTTTTGCAGGACTTGATTCGTCAGTCTGCTTCTATCATCTGCGTTCCGGGAACGAGTATATTGGACTTATCGTCTATGATACTCAAGATGCTTTACACCCTCACATCTGCTCCGCTGCGATTTTTATAGCAAACACGATCAAGCGTCTACTCATTCTGGAAAAAGAACAACGCTGGGCAAAGCAGCTTGAGAAGGAAGTTGCGCTTCGCACACGCGACTTGAACGCTGAAGCAAAGCGCCGTGTTGCTGTTGAAGCTGAAGTATTGCGTATTAGTGAACTCGAAAGGCTTCGTTTCAGTCTTGATCTTCATGACGACATCTGTCAGCGCCTTGCTGGAATCTCGATGTTTGCACGAAGCATTGCTTCTGGCCTCAGTGGAACCAGCCTTTTACCTGAGCTTTCTGACATGATTGATGAAACACTGCAACGCACTCGTCGATATGCACACGATTCATTTCCAGTTGAGCTTGATACCCTTGGTCTCCGCGACGCTCTTGAATCGCTCTGTAACACGATAAACCATGCCTGTCGTTGTGATTTTCATTGGTCAGTCTTTGCTGAAAAGTCTCCCCTTTCCACTCAACAAGAGATTAACGTATATCGTATTATACAGGAAGCAGTACAGAATGCAGTGAAACATTCAGGTGCAAGTCGTATCAGTGTTGAGGTTGAGATGAATACTCTCTTTTTCATAGCCCGTGTACGTGATAATGGCAAGGGCGATCCTGCTCTGAACAGTGAAGATCCAATACGAGCCGTCAACAAACAGAGTGTTGGCTTAGGGCTGCGTTCCATGCGTTATCGCGCCCATCAACTAGACGCTGAGTACATCTTTAATTCCACAGGCCAAGGAACATTAGTGGAAGCGCGTGTTCCTTTATGGAACATACGTCGTCAGATTTCGCCTGTTAAACAAAGTGGTTAACACGACAACGATCGTTTTGGTCGTGTTTGTCAACATGATCTTCTGACAAAACATCTTTATCTGCTGGAAGATCAAAGCGATCTGCTAGCAAGTCAATATGATCTGCTGGAAGATCAAGATGATATTCCAGTAAGTCAATATTATCTGCCGGAAGATCAAAGTATTCTGCTAGAAGATCACAATGATCTTCCGGCATATTAAAGTGATCTTCTGGAAGATAAACATGATCTTCCGGAAGATCATTGTGATCTGCAAAATTTTCCCATCAAAATACGTATCTTGTATGTCTGATTACGCCCGTAAATCGCCTATTAGCCTTCGATCTATACGCCTCTATAGCGTAGTTCTTATAACTAAGAGGCAATGAAGGATTAGGCTTATGGCTTGACGTTTGTTATGCTAGGGGATAGACTCAAGGGTATGGAATGGTGGACTTACTGTTTCGCCATCAACAAAGACAGGCGTAACGAGCGCTCTTGGAGGTAGTATGAAAATCAGTGTAGAACGTGCCATAGTTTTTGAGCATTGCTTAGAGGCGTTTTCTCTCTATGAACACGTGTTTGATGCAGATAAAAGAGAAGCCTCGTCTGGGGAGAAAGGCTCAAACGAGGGTGTGTATACCATTTTGGATATGCAGTTTTATGTTCTGGACGAACATCCTGAGTATGGCCTACTTGCCTTGAAAAAGGAAGATACAAAGCCTATGTGGTACAATCTCATGGTCAATGATATGAACACTGTCTAGTAAAAGCTTGAGCAAATAGGGATGTTACACTATATCGAAAAAGAACTCAGTTTTGAGGAATGGTCTAAAATCGTTGAAGATAATAAGGGTTGATAAAGATTGTGAAAATCACGGAAGTGCTTGTGGCTGTCCCATCATGGTTACGCTTATACGAACATAGGTTCAATAGTTTGTGAATAACATAACTATGGTGCGGCGTATATGAACATGAATGGTTTTGATAGGTACAAGTCTATTGACATGAAGGGTGGAAAGTGGGATTCTACAAGGAAGGAGAATACTATGCCAGATGCTAAAGAACAGGCTAAGAACGAAAAGCTTGCCGTTATACGACACTCGGTGAGTCATATCATGGCGGAAGCGGTAACGCGGCTTTTTCCGGGCGCTCAGATTGCCATTGGACCGGCCATTGAGAACGGGTTTTATTACGATTTCCAGCTTTCGCGGGAGATTACTGCGGCTGATCTGCCTCTTATAGAGGATGAGATGCGGAAGATCATGGATATGGGGCGACACTTTGTCCGCGTAATTGTGAACCGTGAAGAGGCAAAGAAGCGCTTTGCCACAGAGCCGTTTAAGCTGGAACTCATTGACGAACTGCCGGCGGATGCTGAAATTTCGATTTACGAGCAGAGTGATGGTGCTACGGTGTTTTTTGCGGACCTCTGTCGGGGGCCACACGTTGCTCATACCCGTGAGATCAACTCTGCGGCCTTTAAGCTCCAGAACATAGCTGGTGCGTACTGGCGTGGTGACGAGAGTCGCGCCATGCTCACCCGTATCTATGGAACTGCGTGGGAAACGCCTAAGGAACTCAAGGCATATCTTACCTTTCTCGAAGAGGTTGAGAAGCGTGATCACCGTCGTATTGGTAAGGAGCGAGACCTTTACTCGACTCACGAGGAAGCTGGCGCTGGCCTTATCTACTGGCATCCTAACGGAGGACGTATACGTGTTGCCATTGAGGACTTCTGGCGCAAGGAGCACTATCGCAATGGCTATGAAATTTTGTATACGCCACACATTGGCAAGAGTTGGCTTTGGGAAACATCAGGACATCTTGGCTTTTACAAGAGCAATATGTATTCGCCCATGCAGATTGACAAGCAGGATTACATCATCAAGCCGATGAATTGCCCGTTTCACATTCTGATTTACAAGAACAGTGGGCGGAGTTACCGTGATCTACCGTTACGCTGGGCAGAACTTGGTACGGTTTACCGTTATGAGCGGAGTGGTGTGCTTCATGGGCTGATGCGGGTACGTGGTTTCACGCAGGATGACGCCCACATCTTCTGCACACCTGAGCAGATGGAGGGTGAAATCCGCGAGGTACTGCGTTTCAGTCTTTGGATATGGAAGGTTTTTGGCTTCAAGGAGATAAAGGCATATCTTGCAACTCGTCCGAAGGAGTCAGTCGGTGAGCAGAGTCGTTGGGATGCGGCGTTGGAGTCTCTTCGCAAGGCGGTTGATGCTGAGAGCGTTACCTACGAGATTGACGAGGGTGGTGGTGCGTTCTATGGCCCCAAGATCGATCTCAAGATCAAGGACGCTCTGGGCCGTGAGTGGCAAATGACCACGATCCAGTTTGATTTCAACGAGCCGGAACGTTTTGACATGACCTTTGTTGATGCTGACGGCCAGCACAAGCGTCCCTACATGATTCACCGTGCGCTACTTGGTTCTCTTGAGCGTTTCTTTGGCGTACTCATCGAACACTTTGGCGGTGCATTTCCGGTGTGGATAGCGCCGGAACAGGTTGCCGTGATCCCGGTTGTTGAAACCTTCAATGACTACGCCCGAACCGTTGCCAGTGAACTCAAAGCCCGTGACATCCGCGTTACCTTAGAACTGGACGACAAGCGCATGAATGCCAAGATACGCGAGTGTCAGACCCGCAAAGTGCCATACATGCTGGTACTTGGTCAGCGCGAGCAGGACGACGGTACGGTTTCTGTCCGCGCCCGTGACGGCAAGCAGATAGCGCCGATGAAGATTGCCGACTTTGCCGCCTACGTTGAAAGCAAGATTGCGACGCGGGCGATTGACCTGTAAGCAAAACCACGAGCGGCGCTGAAATATGCGTGGCTCGTGGTTACAATGTAGTGCGTCGCTCTGGCTTTGCTCGGCGATTTGATAACAGGGGCTTACCACCCGCGCACTTCGTCAGGCTCTTCTATTTGCACTGTATCGCCTGATTGTTCTATCACATAGAGTCCTGCCCGTAACGCGGCCCTCCGTACAGACTCAGGCATTATCGCACCCGCTATTGCGCCGCATATCTTCCGTTTATCGCCTAACTCGTCCTTGCGTCTCCTCAAGAACTCCAAGCGTTCAATATGTTCATCGATGTCCCGCTCGGTTGGCTTGGACTTTACTTCCACTCCGGCCGCGGATTCTCGGTTCTCCAACAGAATGTCAAACTCTGCCGCTAAGTTACCGTCTTCGTGGTAGAATTTGCGCTCTTTGGCCACATCATTAAAATGGTAGCCCAGGGCATTGAACTTCTTGACGATATTCGGCGCGACTAAATGCTCTGCAAGCTCGCCAAAGCGGTTATCCAAATGCCCAATTCTCCGGTTGAAGTCCTGTTCGCTCTTTCTCATACGCCGGTCAAACTCCGCGCTGCTCTCCTTCAACAGCCGCTCGTTTTCCTGCAATCGCCGGTCAAAATCCTCACTGTTCTCTTTCAAAAACTGCTCAGTCTCCGCGTGTTCTTTCCGCAACTCCATCAACGCGGCCCACACCTGCTCAAACGTCAGCCCCATCTGCGGTTCTATCGTCATATCCGACATACCTAATCCTCCTGTGCCTATTATAGAGCGCCCTATCTACAAGGTTAATGGTATTCATAGTTCATCCTTTGTACAATACAGCAGTTCTATGTATTGACTTCTTTTTGATTCTCTTTCATTCTATACTCTATAAAAAATGGGAGAAATAAAAACTGTTAAGGAGGTAATGATATGAGAGGTAATGATATGAATAGAAGCGTTATAGAAAAGTTTGAGGTTGTTTCAGTCTAACTGCATATTCGGGCGTTTTGCGCCTTCTTCTTTTATCTCAGCATACTAGGACGAATATGCGGTTTTCTTGTTCTTTCTTTTTAGGAAAAGTAAATTTTGGAGGAAAACTATGTTCGTCAATCTTATTGACTACGGATATTCCGGTGCATCTGTACCGGGCGTAAGCGCCATCGGCGATGGCGTCATTCCAGCCCGAATCACCGAGATGCGGCGGGACTTATACAAAGCAATTTGCCAGTACGGGGAAGTGACGGCGGTTATCACCGGCACATTCCTGTATGAGGCGCAATACCAGCATGACTACCCCGCAGTCGGGGACTTTGTCCTGCTCAAATACAATGCGAATGGGCCTTCGGGCATAACTGAGGTGCTGCCCCGCATTTCAAAGTTTTCTCGCGCTGATTTCT
Organism: Treponema sp.; assembly: GCA_031267685.1. Taxonomy (GTDB): domain Bacteria; phylum Spirochaetota; class Spirochaetia; order Treponematales; family Breznakiellaceae; genus JAIRMT01. The sequence goes on along the minus strand of JAIRYV010000034.1, from coordinate 23,453 downwards.
CAGGCCACGAGGAAGGCTATGTCAAAAACATCGTGGAACAAGTCGTTGCCGCGAATTTTGACTATGTGTTCATACTCTGTTCCCTGAACTTCAACTTTAATCCAAGCCGTATTGCTCGCTACATCACGGCTTCGCGGCGGAGCGGCGGGGCGCCTGTGGTCTTACTCACCAAAGCAGACCTCTGCGCTGATCTTGAGCGCGTGTCCCGCGTCGAAACAATACAGCGTATAGCCCCAGACATTCCAGTCCTGTCGGTGAGCTGCGTTACAGGCTTGGGACTGGACGCGCTCACAGCCTACCTGCCACCAGCAAAAACCATCGTACTGCTCGGTTCGTCAGGCGTGGGTAAGTCAAGCCTTCTCAACACACTTGCCGGGGAGAAGATCATGGAGGTAAAGGCGATCCGCGAAGAGGATAGCAAGGGACGCCACACCACAAGCCACCGGCAGATGGTACGGCTGCCGGGCGGCGCACTCGTCATCGACACACCCGGTATGCGGGAACTGGGGCTTTGGGACGCAGACCAAGGGGTCAATGCGCTCTTCAGCAACATTGAAGAGCTGGCCTTACAATGCCGATTCTCAGACTGCACACACAAAAGTGAGCCGGGCTGTGCGGTGAAAGCTGCGCTTGATAACGGCTCCCTGTCGGAAGAGCAATGGAAACATTACCTTACACACAAAAAGGAAAGCGCCTTTGTGGAAAGTAAGTCCGCGTTTCTGCAACACAAGAAGGAGTGGCAAAAGCAAATCACCCGCTTTAATCGCAAAAAACACGCCGGACAACAAGCAGATGATGAGCGCGACAACAAGGAATTGTCCAAATCTTAGGCGCAGACCAGACGTATAAAGAGCCGTGAATGGTACAACTGCATTGCAACGCGAATGACCGCCACTCGTTTTGATAGCTATGTGCGGCCATTCGTACCATTCACGGACTCTTCTATTCTATAGATAAATGGGTGTAACATGAGTAACTCAGTGTAAAAAGGTAGGATGTAATGGCTATTAACTGTGGCATAGTAGGGCTTCCAAATGTAGGCAAGTCAACCATTTTTTCGGCGCTCAGTAACGCGCCTGCAGAGGCGGCAAATTACCCCTTCTGCACGATTAACCCAAATGTAGGCATTGTCAGCGTGCCAGACATACGGCTGGCAAAGCTGGCCGAAATCTTCAAACCGCAACGAGTTGTTCCCGCAACAGTGGAGTTCGTCGATATTGCAGGACTGGTCAAGGGCGCGTCAAAAGGCGAGGGACTGGGTAATCAGTTCCTCTCGCATGTTCGGGAAGTCGGAGTCATTGCACACGTAGTGCGCTGCTTTGATGATCCTGACATCGTTCATGTCAATAACAAGATCGACCCTGAATCAGATATGGAAACCATCGCCATAGAGCTGGCACTGGCTGACCTAGACACCCTGACAAAACGGCGGGACCGGGCTGCACGCACTCTCAAAGGGCAGGCAAAGGCTGAACAAAAAGACACCATGCTGGCAATGACCGCGCTGGATAAGATTGAACCAGCACTAGAAAACGGACTACCCGCCCGCTCGATCTCACTGAGCGATGACGAAAAGGGAGCTGTGTACGATTGCCATTTCATCACCATGAAACCACAGTTGTATGTGTGCAATGTCAATGAAGCAGGTATGCATTCCTATCTCAAAGGCGCGCTTGCTGGCACGCATATAGAAAAAGTGCTGACACGAGCAAAGAACGAAGGCGCAGAAGCAGTGGCGATCTGCGGCAAATATGAGGCTGAACTTGCCAGCATCGAAGACCCAGCTGAAAAACAGGCGTTTCTTGAAGAACTTGGCTTGAAGCAATCGGGCCTTTCCGCACTCATTCACGCAGCATACCGCCTTTTGGGACTGTCAACCTTCTTCACTGCTGGGGCAGATGAGTGCCGTGCATGGACAATCCACGCAGGAGACACCGCACCCAAGGCCGCTGGCGTTATACACACGGATTTTGAAAAGGGCTTTATCAAAGCCGAAGTCTATTCCTACGAAGACTTGTTACTGTATGGCAGTGAAGCAAAGATCAAAGAGGCAGGTAAATACCGACTCGAAGGCAAAGAGTATGTGGTACGCGACAGCGATGTGATGTTCTTCAAATTCAACGTCTGAACCAAAACAGCACGGCGCTGCTCCGTGCTGAGTCTACGTGTTTGAGTATCAACACTCCCTTTACGCGCCGCCATTTATCCTGCATACTACACCTATGAATAACGATGAATTCGCCGGTTTAGTGGTAAACCGGTTCTTGAACTACGTCCAGTATTGGACCACAAGCGCCCCTCACAAAAACGAAACGCCGTCAACAGCCGGCCAATGGGACCTCGCTAAGGCTCTGGTCAAAGAGCTGCAAGACCTAGGCATCAACAATGTTGAACTGACCAACCATTGTTATGTGATTGCCCGTATCGCAGCCACCACAGGACAAGAGACGCGCCCATGCGTCGGTTTCATGGCACACCTTGATACAGCAGACGATGTGTCAGGCAAAAACGTGAAACCCCAACTCGTTCACGCATATAACGGCAAGCGTATAGACCTGGCACAGGGCATAGCACTGGACCCAGCGCTGGATCCCGATCTCGCTGCCCACAAGGGCAAAGCTATCATCCATACCGACGGAACCACGCTCCTAGGCGCAGATGACAAAGCCGGTATTGCCGAGATCATGGGCGCAGCAGAATACCTGCTTCACCACCCTGAGATCGCGCATGGGCCAATCGAGCTATTCTTCACCCCTGATGAGGAAGTCGGCGCTGGACTTGTTGGTTTCCCCGTGGATCAGGTGAAATCAGCCGCCTGTTACACGCTGGACGGCGGCCCCCTTGGTATGGTTGACTCCGAATGTTTCAATGCGTATGAAGCACATATCGAGTTCGTTGGCAAAGCTATACACTTAGGCACAGCACGTGGGCGTATGCTTAACCCAACGATTATGGCCTCAACCTTCGCATTGATGCTCCCCCGCGCGGAAAGCCCAGAAGCTACCGATGGCTATTATGGCTATTACTGCCCTATGAACATCAGCGCCAACATGGAAACCGCCTCGCTTCAAGTGTATATCCGCGACTTTGAACGCACTGGCGCTGAACGCCGGATCGCAGCGCTGGAAACCTTCGCTAAGGCTGTAGAAGCCCAGTTCCCCGGCGGAAAGGTTACGGTGAGCATCACGCCTCAGTACCTTAATATGAAGGAAAAACTAGACGAAAAGCCCGAAACCATGAACATACTCAAAGAAGCGCTCCTTAACCTGAACATTCCGTGCCTCCAGCACCCAATTCGGGGCGGCACTGATGGATCAAAGCTCACTCAGCTCGGCATACCCACGCCAAACATCTTCACCGGCGGACGTAACGCGCATAGTCGCCTGGAGTGGGCATCGGTTCCTGACATGATAGCAGCTTGTAAGGTCGTTATAGAGCTTGTTAAACTATGGGGGAAAAGATGAAGCGAATAACACAAGCAATCGCAGTGTGTGGCTTCGCGGCTTTTGTTCTAGCCAGCTGCCAAGATAAAAACCCAACTGCAAAAAAACTTGATGAACTCAAAGAAACAGCTTCTCAAGCAGTTCAAGATATACAGCGCAATACCTCTGACGCGGTAAAAGACCTACAACAAGGCGCGTCTGACGCGCTGGAAGGCGCAAGCAACGCTGCCGATGATCTACTAAAAAATATAAACAGGTAAGGATTGCTCTATGGAAACGTTAAGTTCCGCTTTTCAGGATACTATTAAAAAGGTCGTGACACTATCAAAATCTTCTACAGTGGTCGACGAACACAATGTCTACCAACAAGGACAGGAAGAAACGCTCCCCTACATTGACCATATCATTGATTCGCTTATCCTCCCAGACTCCGGCATTATGGGCATGGATCACCTTTCCGCCTTGCTCAATAAAGCGCGGGAAGACAAGGCGTGCCTCCTCCTGCTTGAGCATTACAGTAACCTCGACTTACCGTTGTTTTCCTACCTTTTGCGAAGACATTCCGAGCGCGGCAAGGAGGTAGCTGCCGCACTTGTGGCCATCGCAGGAGTCAAACTCAACGAATCCAGCCCCACAGTAGCCGCCTTCACCGGTGCATACACGCGGCTCGTGATCTACCCCAGCCGCTCTTTGCAGGGCTTGGACAGCGAAAAAGACCACGACGAGCTTATCCGCATCAACGCCATTAACCATGCCGCTATGAAATCCTTGATTGACATTAAGAAAAAAGGTAAACTCGTGCTGGTCTTCCCCTCTGGAACGCGATACCGGCCTTGGAACCCCAGCACTAAACGCGGAGTGCGCGAGATCGATTCCTATATCAAGTCCTTTGACTACATGTGTCTGGTCGCTATCAACGGCGAACTGTTACACGTGCGGCGCGAAAACGCAGACTCGAACGAAGACATGATGGATGACTATGTAAGCAAGGGGCAAGTGCATTTCACCGCAGGACCCGTGCTTTCCTGCGCTGAATTCAGAAACGCCGCCCGCGCTAATGAAAAAATCGAGGACAAAAAACAGGCAGCAGTGGACGCGGTTATGAACCAGTTAGAACTCATGCACCAAAAAGCCCAAGCCCTTATGCACGCATAAACGAGCCATGCTGGAAGCAGTGCGCTTTCAGCATGGACTCACGCTGCAGCTTACTTCCAAACACTGCGTGCGTCAGGATTGCTCCCCCTAATACCAACATAAGCGCCACCAGCTATTTCAGCTTTAGCTTCAGCATGGGCAATAAGCCACTTGTTCGCTGCAGTCAGCAGCCGGTCTTCACCGTTCTTTGCCGTAATAGTAGGCTTTGCCAAGTTCGTCCCCTTGGGTAACACGATAATCACCTGAAAACCAGTTTCATCAGCAGACGAAGGCGCATAATGCAGCGTAGAAGCGTAAAGCTCCACTGCCATGCCCGCAGGCAGAAAAAAGGCGCGCACTCGATCCGCGTCAATGCTCCAGTCCATTGTGTTTATCTCAGACTGTTTCGCCAAAAGTAGAATCACATCATCATACGCGATGTTAATCTCTGAGTCGCGGTGGTACTCAAGCGCATTGAGCTTCGTACCATGCCCATTACAGTAGCCGATCTGTATGGGCATACCGCCATAGTAGTTGTTTTGCAGCGCGCCATAAATAGACAAGCCCTCAAGCTGCGCATCACTCGGCACATAGATCACCTTGTTCAAAGGCCGCGTCGTTGTTTGTTTGAGGGTCTGTAACAACTCAGTAAAATTATAACCCTCCACGATCTGTCCATACTCACGGAACAAAGCGTCTTTTACAGATTCTAGTTTCATCAGTATCTCTCCTTGTATAGCTAATATAGAGAAAAATTATACCACATCAGTATGAAAAGAGGAAGACGCAAAAACAACTAATGCGAGTTCCTCCAACCCGCTGAAATACCGCACTAGTTTTGGCAGGATAGTATCACGCTTTGCAGAACAATGAAGAAGCAGCGCATCACGCCAGGGGTAATGCGCTGCCATCACGACTCCTGAATAAGCACTGTCCTGCCAATAAGCGCCAATAATAATGAATCTAACATACCAAAGCACTTATCATCACTACAAACCATACAGCTCATGCAAACAAAAGTAGGTATACCCCCCGCTGAAATAGCCATACCACCGCTAGCCATAGCAATACTCAAACCATAAGAACGAATAATAAGCGCTGCATACTCATTAAACAGGCTTAAACAATGCTGAGGTCGTGTAAAACTGCCGCCAAACACAACTATTGTCAAGAATATTGATAAAGTTACTGGACAAAACCATATTCCCAGCGTTGTTTACTGTAGTGGTAATGCGAAAGCAGGCGAGATGTGTAACCAAGCTCAACAAGAAGATTAAAAATACACCAAAAAACAGGATAATAAGCCTTGATGTTATCAAGGCTCTAGCCTTTATGATCGCGCTTTGAGCATGTACTTTCACTATGACGGTCCCTCATAAGAATAAGGCTGACTTCATCTTTTCCAACTTGAAAGTTAAAAGCCTTAACCTCAGCGGCGCTTGAACGTCTGTCCACTTCGTATACACGTTTTCTTTCAAAACCTACTGTTCCAACCTCCTTGCTGCTTATCTTAGAAAGTCTGCCCAGTTCTTTACCCATCGTGAATGTTGACTTACCGGCGTCATGTTCGCCCATCAGGGCATACATCTCCCCGTTACGAAGCATGAAGTTCACATTCTTCAAGGCAAGAACCCCTGTAAAGGCTTATACTGTTTTTTCCTGCATGATAACCATTCTCCTTTCATCAAATCGTCATGTGTCATGCTGCGCTCTTTTGTTTTATATACCCATTGCTCAATAGTAATAGGTAAGTTGGAATAGTTGGTAATATATGCTACCGAGTTCTTGGTACATCTCATTAATTTCGCGAGCTGTCCCATCCATTTCGTAAGATACCTCATTCATTTCGGGGGTTACCTCTTCCATTTTTTGCAATACCAGATTCATTCCAAGTGATATATCGTCTGTTTTTTGGAGTATGTCCTCCATTTCGGGGGTTACCTGGTCTAGTTTCTGGTACAAATTAACCATTTTTTTTGAGATATAAGACAGTTTTAGGGACATATAAACTATTCTGTGAGCCATATATTCCATTTCGGGGGGAGCCAAACCAAATCCTTGGTACATCGCAAGTAGTTTTTGAGTTATGTCGTCCAGTTTTGTGGATATCACAAAGAGTTTTTGAGATACTTCGTTTAGTTTTTGGGACGCATTTTGCATTTTCTAACAAACCTCCATTAGTTTATGGGACATTTTACCTATTTTGTGAGACATAGGTGAATCCTTGTAATAGTTTCAGCGAACCTTGTGGGAGTTCCCACGAACTTTGCGGGAATCCCCGCGAACATTGTGGGAACTCCCACGAACTTTGTGGGAATCCCCGTGAACTTTGTGGGAATCCCCGCGAATCTTGTGGGAACTCCCGCGAACTCTGTGGGAACTCCCGCGAACCTTGTGGGAGTTCCCGCGAACTTTGTGGGAATCCCCGCGAATCTTGCGGGAACTCCCGCGAACTTTGTGGGAATCCCCACAAACCTTGTGGGAATCTCTGCAAAGTTCCAAGCGCTGGTTTGAATGGCATACTCAGGGTTTTCTTTTTCAAACCATTGCGCAATTTTTTTGGACGACCATCTTTTTTCCGCTTTAGGCATGACAACATTCTATGAATATCGTCATTGGCAAGCCGCTGATCAACGGGAATCACCGTCTGAAACGCAAAGGCGTCAGCCACAGGTTTTTCCTCAAGCTGTCCAGTCCAAAGTACCTGGCTCTGTATGTTGTTCATAGAAACAGCTTAAAACCTAAACAGTTGCTGTAACAAGAGGCGCTTCTACCGGATTGAGAAGGGAACCTGCTCATGCGACTATCTTTGATACTTATTTCTACGGGGCTGCCATACGCCGCGCCCAGCCTGGGGCGTAGCTCAAGACGAGCGCAAAGGGCAAGACCAGAGCATGCGTTACCTGATTCTGCTGGTAGAAAGGGGGGCTGATTTTTAGTATCATTGAGAGCAGGCCTCCAAGCAGCACACCGGTCCAAATTGCCCGCATGAGTTGTTCGGCACGCCAGCGATTCACGGCGCGTTTGTCAGTGGCGAGGGTAATGCCAAGGGGAACAATGGCCAGCAGGAAAGGGTTGATGAAGAGAATGTTGCTATTATGCCAGGTATAGTCGTGATTGGTGAAGAAGGTCATAAAAAACAGGATCGACCCCATAATGCCGAAGAACAGTCCCAGGGCGCTTTGAGTGAACCCCAAAAGACGACGGCCAAGAAGCGGGCGTTTGACGCTGATGCGGGCAAAGCACACGAGCATACCTGCCAGCACTATACCCACAGCAAGTTCATAAGGCCACTGCCAACGGGGAACATCGAGGACTGCTGGACGGTTTTGGGCGCGGTTCACCACTTCCACGCTGGAAACAAGGGGATGGTCCACGCCTGTGTCGTCAGTGTAGGTGAAGTCGCTGATACGCAGGCCGATTTCCGCTGGCAGGAACATTTCCTGCCAGATGGTGATAGGCACGTCGATGTCCTGACCCATTAGGAAGTTAAGCGCCCAGTCCATGAATGGCGAGAACCATGTATGGCGGCGGACGTGCTGACGCAGGGTGTAGCGCCCAGGCGCATCGCCAAAACGCGCCTTGAACTGACCGTTAGTGGCGAGGTCGATGATGTCCCTGATGCGTGTGGCGCAGTTATCCTTAAAGTGATGGTAATAATAGTCGCGGTTTTCGGGCAGGACGCTATTTTCAGCAAAACGGCGCACTGCCTCCTCGTTTTCTGGTGAGATGTTCAGCGTATAAAGGGTGATGTCGCGGTTAGTGGCGATGTAGGTACGGTAACTTCGCTCTGCTGGGGACACGCCGCAGCTGTACAGCAAGCGGCCAAAGGCGAAGTTTGTGTAAAAATGCTCATTCGCAAACGAGAAGATACCGTAATCATAGAAACGGGCTGTACCAGTGCTATTGTCTTCAACGACCAGTGCGATATGTCCCCACCAGAAGTACAGTTCGTCGCCTGGTCCCATCACCGCGATCTTCAGGGTGAAACGATCCGGTATGACAGCGTCAGTTTGTGCGGCAAGAGGCCACGCGCCCAGTGCCAGCAAGAGCATGAACAGTAGGCTGAGTAAGAAACGATCTTTCATCTTGTCACTATAGCATTTTTATCCAATCTTGTATATATATTATACCTATAAAGGTATGATAAGAGTCAGCACTATATCCACGCCGCTCACCATGCTGAAGGTATTGACTACTCCGGTGTTATGTGGGGCAGCGCGGCGCTATTTCAAAGCAGTATTTACCAAGTTCTTTGCCTTGCAATATAAGGCGGCACGGAAACCTGGGCTTATTCCGGTTGCATCAGTGGATCATACACTGGACGCGACGATTCCATTCTCGCCTAAATGGGTAGCGATCTATCTGGACTTTGTGCCGTTCTGGATACGCATCATAGGATTCCTGCTCAAGACCTACAAACAGGAAAGCTGGACAGCGACGGCGAACTTCATTGACACTATGGGACAACTCTACAACTCTGCTGCTGAAGTCTATGCCCGTCATCTATCCACCACTCGCCGTCCCCGTTATCTCGGCTCACCTCGTTTCATTGTGATACACGCCTTTGACCCGCACCTTATGTGCATACCAAGCCTTCATGTGATGGTGGTGATTCGCGCCTATACTAAGTTTCGCGCCATTGTACAGGCTATGGGCGACGAACAGCGCTTTAGCGCAGAGCTTGATGCAGCGCAACGACACGCCATTACCATAACAGAGTCCCTGCTGCACATAAAGCAACACAGTATCAACTGCGTTGCTGCTGCCATGTACGCCATGACTTGCTTTGACGCGCCGTTGTTTCCGCCTGAAGAGGCGCGTTGCTTTGTTGACGCGCTCTTTGCCACGCCAGACAAAGATAGGCGTCCGCCGGAAATGCACCCGGATGCAGCGGAACGCGTTGCTATTCAGGGGTATATCTGGCGCCTGTATCAACGTTTTGTTGAGGCAGGCACTGGGGCAACAGCGTGGGAAGAGCCGTTGCTCGCTTTCCTACGCGAAAACCCGGCAGCGTTATAGCGGAGCGCAGAGCAGAACAGTAATAAAAGACGTATAGGACGGGGAAACACCAGTACGGACAGCTTTCTTCTTGTAATCATGCGTAACATTGATTGCTTTACACCGCAACACACGGCGGCTATAGTCCCAGCGTCCGTGTTATCTGCTCGTCGCTCAGGCTCAGCGCACGCAAAATCGCCATTGCTGCCTGGCTTATGCCACATTTCCTGCTCTTGCCTCTCTACCAAACGCACATTGGATAAGTTTCAGTGGTTTGGAGCAAGGTATGTCCCAATAACTAAGGCTCTGGTTCCAACATTGTATGGTTTAGCCACCTGATACTGTATCATTTTTTCAATGATGTTATGGTGACGTAAGCCTTTGCCTTATCATTTTATAAAAATTTTGACAGTTTTGTTAAAACTTTTTAACTTTTTTTGTGGGATAGTGCATATTCGCTTAAGCGAATTGAGGATCCGCTCAGGCGAATTGGCGATTCGCTTAAGCGAATTGAGGATCCGCTTAAGCGGATTGGTGATTCGCTCAGGGATAATGCGGATTCGCTTAAGCGGATTGGTGATTCGCTTAAGCGAATTGAGGATCCGCTCAGGCGAATTGATGATTCGCTTAAGCGAATTGGTTTTGTTCTCACACCTATTGACAGTACGTTTAGACGGATATATCCTTGCCTAGAAGGCATCGTTTGCAGGTGTGTTGCTTTCTTGTTGATACTTCTAAAAAAGTTTGAACTTTCTTGTAAGAAACGCTTGACACTTTCAACAAAGATGGTTATAGTATAGATATGTTTAGATATGTCGTGTTACATTCCTATTTTGTACATGAAGTGGTGGATTAGGCGACAAAGGAGCGTATGTATGTACCATTTGGTTCCGATAGTGGGGGCTATAGCTATGTTTATGGGATTGCCCGCAGTAATATTTACATTTCTTTATCATTCTCAAAAGCTTAAGAATCAATATAAAAAGAAAATACTTGAATTGGAACTAGAGAAACAAAAAAATGAAATAAAATTATTGGAAGAAGAAAATAAAAAATATGATAACATCATAAATAATTCCTAATAGAGGAGTAATAATATGAAACATATAAGAGGTCTATTATATATTTCAGGGATATTAAATATATTGGAGATATTCAATAAACATAATTTTGATATAATAAATGTTCACATGAGAAATAGAGGGATAAAATAAAGAGCATGAACAAAATAATATATGGTAATAGCGGAGGTAAAAAAGTATGATTCATTTAAAAAATGAATTGCAAATCGATGGTATCAGGAAATCTTGTAAAATGCTTTCCGCTCTGTTTCGGGAACTTATTCCCCAAGTAACTTCCGGCGTAAAAACAATTGAAATTGATAACTGGGTGAAAAACTGGATCATTCATGCAGGAGGGAAACCAGTATTGCTAGGTTATGGGCCTTCAGATAATCCATTTCCTGCATCTATTTGTATTTCAATAAACAATGAAGTAATACACGGTGTTCCTTCAAGAAAAAAAATCAATGAAGGGGATATTGTCTCTTTAGACTGCGACATAGATTTAGGCGGCTTTATCAGTGATCAGACGGTAACTCTTGAAATTGGTAAAGTAAATAATGCAGTGCATAATCTTAATTTTGTTACTAATAAATGTCTGTATAAGGGGATTGGTGCAATAAAAGTTGGGGGCCGGCTCCTTGAAATTTCCAGGGCAATCCATAATCATGCCCGCGCCCATAATTATGGATTGGTATATCAGTTCAGTGGTCATGGAGTGGGGCTAGCCATACATGAAGACCCGAGCGTGCCGAATATTCCGCATGGGCCTAATCCGCGAATACAGAACGGCATGGTGTTGGCGATTGAACCTATGGTGAGTTTAGGAACCGGCGATGTTGAAATATTGAAAGATGGCTGGACAGTAGTGATGGCAGATAATAAAACCTCTGCCCATTGGGAACATACCGTTGCTATTATTCATGACAAAGTCGAAATACTCACCGATCCTTTGGAAGATGTTGCCGGATTGGAAATAACATGCTAGATTATCTTTAGAGTTAAGTTACCAGAAAACAACTTTCTCTATTTACATTTTCCGAATTAAAAGAAAATAGGGGAAGTATTATCGATATAGTAGAAAAGGGAAGAAATAATTTATCAAAAGAGAATATTGGAGAATTGATGAACGATTTGCCGAGGCATAATTCGTTTAGATACATATGATCGAGATTTAAAGACAATAATCAGTTACAACGGCGGTGAAAAGATATATCCGCCCGGGCTAAACATGGAGATGGCGGAATATCTTAATAAGAAAGCAGATTCATCAATAATGGTGTATAGTTTGGCAATATCCTATGAAAAGAAAAAGGCGATAATTGAAAAGGTGCATGAAATTAATGAACAGGGTAATGCATATAATATATTTGGCTTAATATTCAAGCGTTCTATGAGATCGAATATACTGTTTTGTTCTCAATTTGTGTATAAAATGCTAAAGATGGTTGATGTACAATATTTTGAGAAAAATGTATTGCATAAAAATGGTAAATACGGTATAAAATATAAATATATGTTCTAAAGAATTCAAAGGAGTTATAATAATGAGTAAATTGCAAGGTGTATCCGATACATTGTTTATCCCTTTAGTAGCCCGTATATTTGTATCAAAAAAATTCCCTGAATATTTTTTTGATGAAAGGTCTTTGGCATTAGAACAATATATTCCAGACGATAGTATACAAAAAAAGTCATCTGAATACTCACTTATGGCTTCCGTTGCCAGATACTACAATTTGGATTCAATGGTACAGACATTTATTAAAGAAAATGGCAAATGTAATATCATCTATCTTGGAGCGGGATTTGAAACAGCGTATTATCGCTTAAATAAACAACAGGCAACATTTTATGAAATTGATCTGCCTGATGTGATCGCCGCAAGACGAACGATATTAGGAGAACAAGCGAATGAAATATTAATTGCCGGGAATATATTCGACATGGAATGGACAAAACGGATCAACAAGTCAATTTCAACACTGCTTATCGTTTCTGGTGTTTTTCATTATTTTAAAGAAGATGATGTAGTACAATTTATTAATAACATAAAAAAAGTTTTCTCAAATGTCGAACTAGTATTTGATGCCACTAATGAAACGGGAATAAAATATGCAAATAAATATGTACAAAGAACTGGAAATGCTGATGCGTTAATGTATTTCTATATTAATGACAGTGCGGAATTTTCAAAGAAGACCGGAATAAAATTGATAGAGGAACGAGTCTTTTTCACTGACGCAAGAAAAATGTTAAAAAAGAAACTGGGACTTTATACTCGAATTGCAATGAAAATTGTTGATGATAAAAAAAGAGCCATTTTATTGCATTTTAGAATAAATTAGTATAAAAATAATAGGCACTTCACTGCCTTTGGCAGTACAAGTGCGGGTGATAGCGTGGTGTTGAACAGACCGCCTCAATGCTTCCTCGATCAGTCTCTACCATACATCTACGGCACGCGCTGTAGATAGAAAGCTCCGAATGATAACAAAAAGTGGGCAGCTCTATCCCTATCACACTTGGAACAGCTCCGACACAGTGTAAAAGTTTATCTATAAAATTTTCTCTTACCCAGCGCTTGCTCTTCTATGTTGATCTGGCAAAAAAAGCGCTTGACATTCTTTTGAAGAAGCAGTATTATTATAGATATAGTTTTCACACTGGCAGGCAACAACGTTTATCTGCCTTGGGGCAAAGACGCTGTATCCGTTTGAACGAATGAGTTAGTGCGAGGCCTTGCCGCTCCATTGAAAGCGAAAAACTTACAAGGAGGTATATAATGGGAAAAACAACTGATTGGTTACCCGGTAAGCGACTGGAGCTACTTGTCATGGTGCGGAACTGGATCGCAATCATGACACTGGAGATACGGACCGCATGGGGTATTCCTCATGCCATGTTTACGGAACTTGAGGGTATGTACACCAAGTCAGAAGAACTACTGCAAAAAGCTATGAGCAATGAACGTACTCCAGTCATCATCGAACAGTGCAGAGAGAGCTTTAATGAGCTGGCTGCAAAAATGCGGTTCTTCAAAGCCCACTATTTTCTTGTGCCGCCGCTTAACAATGCGGACCTGATGCATCTGGGCTTCACGCTCCACGACCCGCACCCGATTCCGTCAGGAGTACCCACAGCGGAAGTAACAGTGAAAACTTTCTTGGTAGGGCGGCACGAGCTGGGTATCAATATCATCTATGTGTCCGGGAACCCGGATGACAAGGCGAACAAGGGCTTCAGGGTCTGGTATAAGGTTGTGCCGGCTGGGGAAGAACCAGTCAAATCGCCTAAGGAATTGACCGAGTCGTTCTTCACCGGCCGGAAAAAGGACATGGTGATGTTCGACTATGAGGATTCCGGGAAGACTGCTTTTATCGCAGTGCAAGTGGAAAACGGCGGCAGGAAAGGCCCCTGGGGACCACTGGTGAGCGCGCTCATCCCATAGATGATCACGAACCAAGCCTGTCAACAGAAAAGGTGCAAGAAAGAAGGCTGGCCGCTTTTGGTCTCGTCCTGAAGGCGGCCAACCTTTTGGTATATACAAACATTGTAAAAAAAGACTGCTAAATACTTGACAAGTTGCATAAATATGCAGTAGTATCTTCTATAGCAACATTTAAGAAGAGCGAAGTATGAAGAAGATTGGTTTGACAATTTTCGCGGTCTTCTTTGCCGTGTCTCTGGCTTTTGCCAGTGCAAGTTTCGGGTACGGTGGCTTTTTACGGCAACGAATCCAGAGATGGGGTGCTTCTGGCAATTGACGAGATCAATGCTGCCGGCGGCCTTTTGGGAAAGCAATTAACCCTTATCGACGAGGATGATGAGGACAATGCCGAAAAGTCAGTCAACGCCTTTACCAAGCTGACCAGCAGGGATGGGGTTTCCTTTGTCATTGGTTCCAGTACATTGGGTGCGACTCAGGCAATGACTGCTCTGGCACAGCAAAACAGGGTTATCCTGATTTCCCCTTCGGCGACCAATGCGGCGGTTACTCAGGCAGGCGACTACATTTTCCAGGGCGTTGTGGGCGCGGACTTTGCTTATGACACCCTCGGAAGCCGCCGGGCAGCCATCCTTTACGATGCCGGGACTGACTACAACAGTGGCCTTGCCGACGTGTTCCCTCAGCAGTTCAAGGTTGTGGCAGACGAAGCGTACCAGAGCGGCGACGTGGACTTTAATGCTCAGGTTACCCGCATCAGAGCGGGAAACCCTGACGTGGTGTACCCGCCTAGCTATTACAACGATGTGGCGCTTCAGGCAAAGCAGCTCCGCGCTCAGGGCATTACCTGTGCCCTGCTGGGTGGCGACGGCTGGGATAGACTTATTGACAATGCTGGAGATGAGGTTCTTTGGTTCTGATCATCGGGTTTCGCAGCTGATACCACAGACACCAGGGGTCAGACCTTTGTAAGGGCGTTTACCGCTAAGTTCAACCAGAATGCGTCCCAGTTTGCGGCACTTGGCTATGAGAGTAGGCAATTTCCTCACGAACCACACGAAGCAGGTAGAGTAACAAAGATTGCTCTGCCTGCTTTATTTTTGTGCTTTGCTTCTATTCGTGCATATATACACCCTGCTGTCGCTACTGGACAATTTCCCATGCCCGCTCATCTTTGAGCCGCTCTCCATAGCGTAGTGTGGAAGGTCTCCATACTGTCGTTTCATACTGTTTCTAGCCCATATTGGCTCTTACCATGCTGCCTACTTTCAATACCCCATGTTCCGCAGAAGCTCAAGATTTCCCCGGGCATCGGTGTCATTGGGGTTGAGCTGCAATGCCTTCTCCCACTCCGCACGCGCACGGGTATAGTCCTTTTTGTAGTAATACGCAATGCCCCGATTGTAATACACCGCCGCATCATCGGGATCGATCACCAGAGACTGGGTAAAGTCTGCTATGCCTCGGTCGTAGTCTCCTTTGTTCCTATACGCAATGCCACGGTTGTAATAGGTCGCGGCATCATAGGGGTTGAGCGCCAGAGCCTGAGTGTAGTCCGCTATTGCCCGGTCGTTGTCTCCTTTATACCTATAGGCATTGCCCCGATTGTAATACGCCTCCGCATCATGCAGGGCGGGACGCAGCGCCTCACTGTAATCTGCTATTGCCTGGTCATAGTCCCCTTTGCGTCCATAGGCATTACCCCGATTATAATACGCCTCCGTATCATTCGGGTCCAGACGCAGGGCCTGGTTGAAGTCCACTATTGCCCGATCGTTGTCCCCTCTGTCGGCATAGGCAATGCCCCGATTGATATACACCACCGCATCATCCGGGTTCAGACGCAACACCTGAGTGTAGTCCGCTATTGCCCGGTCGTAGTCCCCTTTGTAGTAATACGCATTGCCCCGATTGGTATAGGCCACCACATAATTCGGGTTAAGCGCCAGAGCCTGGGTGTAGTCCGCTATTGCCCGGTCATAGTCTTCTTTGTTCCTATAGGCATTACCCCGATTGTTATACGCCAGCGCATTATTCGAGTCGAACCCCAGTGCATGGGTGTAGTCCACTATTGCCCAGTCGTAGTCCCCGTTGTTCCTATAGGCATTGCCCCGGTTGTTATACGCCGCTGCATAATTGGGGTCAAGACTCAGAGCCTGGGTATAGTCCGCTATTGCCAGGTCGTTATCTCCGTTGCTCCTATACGCGATGCCCCGGTTGTAATACGCCGCCGCATAAGTCGGGTCAAGCCGGATCGCCTGAGTGTAATCCGCTATTGCCCGGTCATAGTCCCCGTTGTTCCTATACGCGATGCCCCGATGGTTATACGCTATAGCATAATTAGGCTCAATCCCCAGAGCCTGAGTGTAGTCTGCTATTGCTCGGTCATAGTCCCCTTTGTTGGCATACGCATTACCCCGATTGTTATACACCGTTGCATAATTGGGATCAATGCCCAGGGCCTGAGTATAGTACGCTATTGCCCGGTCATAGTCCCCTTTGTTGTAATACGTATTGCCTCGGTTGTTATACGCCATCGCATCGCCCATTGTGGCACACCCCGACAAGCCGACTATAAGTGATACCAACAACAACATAGCAACACAAAGCACTATGTGTTTTTTCTTTGTCATAATCTTCTCCTTAGTCATGAATGTTGCTCCAGTACATTAACCTATCTGTCATTCAGTTACAACTGATGGATAAGCCATCCCTTGACAAAATGCTTTAACACGTGTCTGTTCACGCTATTTCTATTTCATATCGCCTCTTAGCTGCGCCACCTTCCAGCGGAACTTTCGTGAACCGCTGACTCCACCTTGTACACGATTGTTTATCTTCCGGCGAGGTTTATCAGATTGGCCTGATAGCCCGCGCCGAAACCATTGTCGATGTTTACCACAGAAATTCCGGGCGAACAGGACGTAAGCATCCCCAGAAGGGCCGAAAGCCCCCCGAAAGTTGCCCCATAGCCCACACTGGTCGGAACCGCAATCACTGGCACGGAAACAAGCCCGGCGATAACCCCGGCCAACGCCCCTTCCATGCCCGCAACCACCACCACTACACGGGCCTTCCGTATGTCATCCAGCCGGTCAAAAAGCCGGTGGATGCCCGCAATCCCGACGTCGGTAACAAGTAAAACCTTGCTGCCCAGAAACTCGGCTGTGCCGACAGCCTCCTTCGCAACCGGGAGGTCGCTTGTTCCGGCAGCAACAACGGCAATAAGACCCTCGACCCTGTCCCGAAAACAGCCCACTGTGAGCAGCTTCGAGACCGGGTCATACTCTGACTCGGGTAACCGTTTTTGTACCTGTTCCGCAAGAGGGGCCTCTGTCTTTGTCGCCAGTACCGGGATTTTTTCCTCCCTCATGCAGGCGATGATAGCCAGGGCCTGCTCGTCCGTTTTGCCAGCACAGTAAACTACTTCGGGATAGCCAGTGCGTTCCTTCCGCTGGGTATCAATCACCGCGAAGTCCATATCCTTCATAAATTCTGCCCACCTTTCGACCTCATGTCAGACACCTTGCCTTCATATCTGGTACTTTCAATACCCGGTTCATGCTGCCCGTCAAATAGCCTTCGAGTTCCAGTGCCACATAGAGAAAACCAAACACCTTTAATTGCCGCGAAACGGAATCCATCAGCCCCTCGTCGAAGAAACGCCGCCTCTCTTCAGGGGCCACTTCGACACGGGCAATGTCCCCATGGGAACGCACTCGAAACTGCCGGAATCCGACACGGCGCAGGGCTTCTTCGGCCTTTTCAACACGGGAGAGCTTTTCCCGGTCAATGCGCTCCCCATAGGGGATGCGGGACGCAAGGCAGGCAAACGCAGGCTTGTTCCAAGTGGGAAGACCAAAACACCGGGAAAGCTCCCGTATCTCCGCCTTACCGAGTTCCGCCGCCCGCAACGGGCTGAATATCTCCAGCTCCTCCAGAGCCTTGAGTCCAGGCCGATAGTCAAGCGGATCGTCAATATTGGAACCATCAAGCACAGTATGGATACCGTGCTTTCTCGCTTCATTCAAAATAGAAGTGAATTCGATCTTCTTACAGAAATAACAGCGCTCTTTAGGGTTCGCCGCAACCTCCTCGTCGATCTCGTCCTCCTGTATCAGGAAATGCCTGATCCCAACCTTCGCCACCACTTCACTGGCACAGTCAATCTCGCTTTTTGGAAGCATGGGAGATACCACCGTAATAGCAATGGCCCTGTCGCCAAGCGCCTCTCGTGCCGCATAACAGAGGAAGGAGCTGTCCACCCCACCCGAAAAAGCTACGGCAGCAGAACCTTTCTCCGTAAGCAGCTTGATAAGGCGCGTATACTTCCCCTCGATCTTATCGAGGGATACATTCATCGTCATTCTTTACTCCGTCCCTTCGTGGGATTGTTTTCTAGTTGTGTTTAAGGAAACATAAAAAGGGCCATTCATGGCGCCCAGAAGCCCACGGTTCTCCGGGGCATAGCTTCATGCCATGATTAAGTTAACATGAAACAAGAAACTTGTCAAGTTCCCACACTATCTTGACGCCAAGACAGAAAACGCCCGCTTGACTAACGAGAACACTCGTTGATACCTATTTCCAGCCTTGTTATCCCTTCCTTCACCTGCATAGTCGATCAGTCTTCAAAGGAATCAGACTATGAGTAGCCTTACGGCATCATTCCCGGTTCATACGATAAGCCTATCATAAGTGCAAAAGCCTGTCAAGAGGTTTCTCAAGAGATTGTTACTTTTTTCTTTTTCGGTTTAAGCCCTGCCTATTGCTTCATTAGCTCTTGACTCATGTTACACTCGCTTGTCTATAATAAGGAAGAAACTTACAGGCGCGCTCAATCTTTCAAGCAGTCCGTCCGCATTGAAACACAGCCTTCCAGCGATGTAGATGGGAACAGAGGCAATGGGGATGGGAACAGAAGCGATGTGGACGGGAACAGAGGACATGGGGACGGGAACAGAGACGATGTGGACGGGAACAGAGGCGATGGGGACGGGAACAGAGGAAATGGGGACGGGAACGGAGGAAATGCGGATGGGAACAGAAGAAATGTGGACGATAATCGTGATATAAACCTTGACAAGAATATAAAAAAGATGTATATATAGAGTACAAATCTAGAGAGAGGAGGTAAAGGTATGACTAACCAACATGATTGGGTTCCCCGACAAAAGGGGAAGCTTGTTGACTTAGTTGGACAATGGCATGTGATTGTGGGGGATACAGCTAACCAAAGCTTATATGGATGGCTTGAGGTGGATTGTAAAACCGTTACTAACGCCATTGATTCTTTTCTAAACGCAAAGACTACGCATGACAATGTGAATTCTACGGCAAACCGTATCAACAAGGACGAGGCGCAGGCTTATTGTGTTTCTATTATGCGTTCCTTTGCGCGGGAGCATATACGCTTTAACCCTAAGATGACAGACGATGTCAAAGAACGGCTGGGGATCGGTGTTCGCCATAATGTCTCGACCCGTACTAAGGTAGTGGATGCGGGTCCCGTAAGCAAGGTGTTGAATGATAACAAACGTCCTGGGGCAGTGGTGATTCGCTACATAGGCGCGAGACCAGATGGCAGCATCTCTTGTAACATCACGTTTGGTCGTTTCAAGCCTGGTGATACGCTGCCACGCACTATAAACGCCCTGACTCAAGCTGATAGCTTCACTCATAACCCGTGGGAGTACACGTTCCCTCAGGATGCTTCTGGCGATAAGTTCTTCTACGCCCTGCGCTGGGTTATGTCGGGCGGCACTAAATCGAACTGGAGCGCTATCTCCTCGTGCGTTATTCCCTAGTAAAGAGTTGATTCAAGATTCTTTATACATGGGGCTTTGCGCTTCCTGACACGGCGGCATTGGTGTCAGACACTAATCTATGGTGTCAAACGCCAGTGCCGCGTTCACAGTGTTCAAGCCCATAGTGTCAGACACTGCATCTTTACGCGCCTATACAACAAGCCGCAGCTCACCTGCGCGGTCGGCTTTACGCGCCTATACAACGAGATGCAGTTCACACGAGCAGCGGATTCTAATTTATTATCAATATTTTCCAAGTCATTCTCTGAATCTAACTCAATTTGAATAAGAACTATATTATTTTCTTTGTAATATTTTATAACAGTATCTTCTGGTTTATGTGTAACAACAATTTCAATAACCGCAAAGACTTTTCCTGTTTTATCAAATAATGCTATGTCCGGTTTACTTATTTTCACAAATAGGACAAAAATATGTGCCTATTTTCTCAGCATCATTTGCCTTTACAAGAATTCTATTCTCATTAAAGGCGGTTGTATATACTATTTCCTTTTTCATTTTCTCCCTTTTCTGTAAGACCATACATCTCAATCCCCTCATATTCTGCCCGGTTCATCGGAAATTCCGGCTCTATCACCTTGACTTCCTCCCAAGTCAAACTATACAGGCAATACACAAGGTTGTCTATTTGTCGTTCAAGTGCGGAAGTATCGGCCTTTAGGGAGGCGGCTTTGGCGGCAAGGATTTTGTCAACCAAGTCGATAACAGGCTGCTGGATGGACGGCGGGACTGCCGGAACGGGTAAGTTTCGCACGTGTTCGGGGTATATGTGGTAATCGCCGCCGCGAATGGCGGATAACAGTGCGGAAGCGTATTTTGAATTGAGCAGTCCGAGCAGATAGCGCAAGTCCATTTGTTCTGACAAGGCTTCCATCTTTTTGCGTGAAAACCTTGAGTAACGTTTTACGCTTGCCGATATGCTCTTGTTATTTATGCCTTTGAGGTCTTTCCACAAGACGGCACAATACAAAGAATGATTGTGCAGGAAAAACTGTGTTTCATCAATAGTGGCATTGATAAGCCCCAAACAATTCATAACGAGTTTTTGACGATTATACAATTCTCTAAAAGTCGGCCTCCTCAATTTATCGGGACAGCGTTCGGTGTTGTATTCAAGGTAACGAATCCTTTTAACCCGGTATCTTTCAATATCCTTTGCCTCGATATATTTACGGCAATGAACCTTATCGTAAGCTTCACTCACCAAATCATCTTTGGAAAACGCGCCTTTTGCGGTTTTCTCATCAGCATTAAGCACCATCCCTACGCTGATATAACAAAAATCGCCCAAGACATTCATTTCAGAATGCCGGTTTGTTTCTCTTTTTCCTTTGGCAAGATTCCATACGAATGTTTTTTCATCCGGTACCAAATCAGATGTCAATTGGCGGAATGTTCGCGTGATTTCTTTATTTTCATTGATATGGGA
This sequence comes from Treponema sp., assembly GCA_031267685.1. Classification (GTDB taxonomy): domain Bacteria; phylum Spirochaetota; class Spirochaetia; order Treponematales; family Breznakiellaceae; genus JAIRMT01. The sequence continues at coordinate 2,109 of JAIRYV010000034.1, read as the reverse complement.
TATAAAACAACTATCATTCGGCGGTGATTTTGATATAAACAGAATACAGTTGCTTATCGTAGTGTTTTCAAATACTTTTGTTCCGTTCAAATCTACAATTTCTATGAGGTTATATTCATTGACAATAAATTCCCGCAATTTTTTTGCGTATGTTTGATTGGTTAGCTGATAAGGCGCTATCATAGCGAATTGACCTTGCGGCGCAAGGAGTTGTATTCCTAGTTCCATAAAGGGAATATACAAATCCCATTTTTGGTAGAGCGTAACAAACCGCTTTGAATCAATAATTGCCTGACGCAATTGCGGATTGCTGTCTACCATAGTCGGCGCATTCACATACGGCGGGTTCCCAATCACCACGTCAAAGCCGTCTTTAATCCCGAACATCCAGTAAGGGTCGAAAAACACCGACGACACATTCTGGTTATACGGGTCCCAGGCGGACATCTGCGCCGCGTCCTGATTGGTGTAATAGTGTTCTTTTTTCAGCATTTCCACAAGATCAGCGCAGATTTCCTTGTCTTCTTTCCGCAATTCAAACTTCTGTTTGGCTGTCTTGGCGTTGAAATGACGGTGGCGAATGTCCAGTAACCGCTTCTGCAATTTCTCTATGCCGGGATTTTCAAATAACGCCATACGCTCGTCTTTTTTTTGTACCCCAATCAGCGTATTGGCCGCCACAAACTTGGTCTCAAGGTTCGGCAGGGGAAGTATGCCATAGTTGTCATCTTTTGCGTCTGTCACTTTTTGACTGACAATGAGCGATATAAAAAAGCGGAGTTTGCTTATCTGTATGGCTATGGGCTGTATGTCAACGCCATAAATACAGTTTTCTATCAGATATAGTTTACGGCCATAATCAAGCTCGTTATGCTCAAAAGCGGCTTCAATATCGGCGATTATTTTATCCCGTAATACCGCGTCATCAATTAATTCCGCTCGTTTTATCTGACGCTCTTTCCAGCGTTTGTTATTCGGATCAAGTCTCGCCAGCAAAAATACTATTTTGTGCAACATACCCATTGGAAAAGCGCCGGAGCCGCAGGCTGGGTCGAGAATCTTACAATCGTTAATCGCTTGTATCAGGCAGGCAATCTGCTTTTCATTAAAATGATGTCCCTCTGCGTGATAAGAGAAAAGTTCTTCTATCAAGTCGTCTCTATTTGGCGCTTCGTTCTCATCAGTGGGTAATTTTCCTTTCAAATACTCTTTAAGCGAAACGTCAACCATATATTCAACGATTTCACGGGGCGTATAAAAAGAACCTGATTCCTTGCGGGCGGTAGAGTTGGTTTCTTCGTTGTAAGTGCCGAGCAGGTTTTCAAAGACCCTGCCTAATAATTCAGGGTCAAGCGCAATGTCAATGTCCTGAGGCGTGTTTTCTTCCACCGTAAAATTGTAGCGGTTAAAAAGTTCAATAAGCCCCTCGTGTTCACCGCCGCCAAAGAAAAGACTGTTGGGAACAAGGGCGGCGAGGGAACTTTCCTGACTAAAACCGTCGTGGTATTGCTGTGGTTCACGCTCATTCCTCTTGTCAAGACATTCAAAAATTCCGCCGTTCAAAAAAGGAACGCGCTCAAATTTTTTGACAAAGGCATCGTGAGTTATATCAAACAAAGGATTATCTTTTTGATCCCGATAGTACGTTTTAATACCATAATGCTCACTGCTGTTTTTTGCAAAACCACGCTCAGCTATGGGCTTATTCAATGTGGCAAAAAATAGATTTTGAATAACGCCGTTGTAATAGTTACTATCGGTTAAACTATCGCTTTTGAAGGAGTTGAGGACTTTTGAAACTTCATTTTTATCAAAAATCCAATCAGGGATTAATTTCTTTTGTTTGATAAACCAGACGAATATCAGGCGGGTAATCAGGCGTATTAAATGTATCCGGTTTTCTTCACTTTTGACGAGTTTCACATCAGCGCCAGAACCTTGGGGAAATTTGACCGCGTTAATTGCCCAGTTATCATACCATTTGAACAAGTCGTTATAGAATTCTTTGGTAACGACGTCAATGGCAAAGCGAGCAACAAGGTCTTCAAGTGATTTTATGTTTCCTTTGGTGAGCAGCATTGATTCTGGGGTATGTTTTTTACAGCCTTC
>JAIRYV010000006.1 GCA_031267685.1 Treponema sp. | reverse complement strand
TTTTTTTTTTTTTTTTTTTTTTTTTTTTTTTTTTTTTTTTTTTTTTTTTTTTTTTTTTTTTTTTTTTTTTTTTTTTTTTTTTTTTTTTTTTTTTTTTTTTTTTTTTTTTTTTTTTTTTGGGGGGGGGGGGGGGGGCGCCCCGTTAGATAATAAACAATAAAGTGGGAGATAGGCATTCCTCGGCGAAGGGGTGGCCATGGACTGAGGGAATTTGCGGGAAGTAATGTTGTTCCTGCGTATTTGCAGGCTGTGTTTGGGTTTCATAGTATGCACCTCCAGATATACCGCTTGTGGCGGCGGGTTAAATCAGCTTCCCAGAACAGGACATGCTTCGTGCATCCCGGGTTTTACCCTTTTGGGCGCCGTCTGCTTCCTGGTAAAGCCTATAAAAGATGTGTATCACACCCAAAGAAGGCTGTCAAGTTCTCGCGTTGCTTCATTCTGAACTGGTAGCGACAGGTCATCACAGACTAGCGCCTTGACAAGTGGCCTTGGCTCAAGGCGGGGCTTCTTGGTTCACTGTTTGTTGCGATCTTGCGTTGGTCTTACCTGAACTCCTCAAGCAGTATCTAAAAGCAAGGGTTTACGGCACTTCTGGTAATAAACAACATACGGCTATGTTGACCGCGCCTTTTGCCAGCTACTGCCAGCTACTGCCAGCTACTGCCAGTAGCTGTACGGTCTGCTGGCTTACGGGGGCGCTGCGCATGAAGTTGTGGAAGCACGTTTTACCTTTAAGCATGAGGAGTGTCAATGAGTGATAGCATCAGGGGCCCACGCTCAAGCGCGACTAGACCTGTGCGGGCGAGTTCCATGATACCGTGGGGACGCAGCAACAACAACAGGCCATCGAGTTTCTCAATGTCGCCAGTTGCCTCAAGACTAATGGTTGAAGGGGAAACGTCAATAATGCGGGAACGGAAGATGCCGGCGATTTCGAGGATTGCTGCGCGGGTTCGCTCAGTGGTATTGACTTTGACTAGCATAATTTCGCGGCGGATACAAGAATCGCTCTGCAATTCCCGCACGGCAATCACGTCTACAAGTTTACTCAACTGCTTCGTGATCTGCTCAAGAGCGGCGTCGTCGCCGGAAACGGCGATGGTCATGCGGGAGATTGACTTATCCTCGGTTTCCCCGACAGTAAGGCTGTCAATGTTGAACCCCCGCCTGCTGAACAGCCCGGACACACGGCTGAGGGTTCCGGCGCGATTCTCAACTAGCGCGGATACAATATGCTGTTTCATAGTTGCTCAGTTTACTTTGAGACAGGGCTAAAGCACAAGGGGGTATGTGCTATGATGGTCTCCCTCATTCAGCGAGTCGCTAAACCCAACGATATCTGGACTTTTCCTCGCCAATGGTAGTTGCCGCGCCATGCCCTGAATAAACACAGGTAGTTTCTTTGATAGACCCGCTATTGTCGCCTATGCAGAGTCGTTTGAGGCTGGCGCCAAGAGCTTGGGCGTTACTGCCAGGTAGGTCAACGCGGCCAAAGCCGTCCCTGAACAGTGTATCCCCGCTGAACAGAAGCTCGGCTGCCTCATCGTGGAAACTAGCGGAGCCGGGACTGTGTCCGGGAAGATGAAGCACCCGCAGAGGGCCTATACAATCACCCTCAACAAGCAGGCGCGTTGCTTCCGGCATATCTTCCCAAAGCGCATCAACGTAGGCACTGTTCCCCGCGCCCGCGATAAAGCTTTGCCGGTGAACCTCCCGCGCCCGCGGGCCAAGGTACGCTGCGTCAGCCTCATGGATGGCGACTTCCGGCTTGCCGTCGTAATGGGCAAGGAGCGCGGGTAAGGCAGCCAGATGGTCAAAGTGTCCGTGGGTGAGCAGGATGTATCGGGGATACCAGTGCAGCTTGTTGAGCCGCGTGATGATGACGTCAGCGTCGGCCCCTGGGTCAATGACTATACAGGGACAGAGCAGCGTATCTGGCACTGGTTCCAGCGGGTACACGTAGCAGTTGGTGGCAAGCGCCCCCACCACAAGCGTTTCAGGCGATTTGTTTTGCATAGCAGTTTGACTCCACGCGCGCTCATGGAGCGCGACATTCCTTTCTTTTGCATACTATACGATCTCGAGGAGAAGTCTTCAATACCCCGCTAATCCTGCAACTCGGTAACGGAGATTTTTTATTAAAAAGTGCTAAAATCACTTGACGTTTCTGAAGTAAGGTATTAGTATATAGACATTAACGCAAGGTAGAGCAGTTGGCAGCTCGTCGGGCTCATAACCCGGAGGTCAGAGGTTCGAGTCCTCTCCTTGCTATAGTACAAAGGCAGTCTTGCGGGACTGCCTTTTTTTTGACGCATGGCAACGCATATCATCCAACAGGAGGAACTATGTTAGATAAGTTAACTCAAAAGATTTCTGATGCCTTCCGTTTCATTTCTGGTAAGTCAAGCATCACAGAGAAAAACATTGATGACGCAGTTGAGGCGATCAAGGTGGCGCTCCTTGAGGCCGACGTGAACCTCCGCGTGGTTCGTCGCTTCATCAACGCCACAGTGGAAGAGGCCAAAGGCGAGCGGGTACTGCGTGCGGTGGATCCAGGTCAGCAGTTTATCAAGATTGTTCACGACAAACTGGTGGCCTTCCTCGGTGATACGCGGCAGGACCTGCGGCTCAAAGGCCCGGATACCATATCCTGTATCCTTATGCTGGGTTTACAAGGCTCAGGTAAGACGACTAGTTCCGCGAAGCTGGCGTTGCGGCTCAAAAAAGAAGGCAGGAAGCCTCTGCTCGTGGCTTGCGACCTTGTGCGACCAGCGGCCATTGAGCAACTTGCTATACTGGGGAAACAGGTCGATGTACCAGTGTACAAGCATGATGGCGCGAAAGACAGTGTCGCGGTCTATAAAGAGGCGCTTGCCTGGGCGCGGCAGAACCTTATCAACACCATGATCATTGACACTGCAGGCCGACTCCAGATCGATGAACCCATGATGCAGGAACTTTCTCGCCTCAAAGATGCCTCCAATCCAGATGAGCTACTGCTTGTGGCTGATTCTATGACCGGACAAGCAGCGGTGGATATTGCCAAGGTCTTTAACGAGAAGATCGGGCTGAGCGGTGTGGTGCTGACCAAGTTCGACTCAGACACACGCGGCGGGGCAGCGCTTTCACTCAAGACCATTACGGGCAAGCCACTCAAGTTCGTGGGAATCGGTGAAAAACCTGAAGACTTTGAGCCGTTCCACCCTGACCGTATCGCTGGCCGCATATTGGGTATGGGTGATGTAGTGAGCCTGGTGGAAAAGACGCAGGCAGTCTTTGATCAGAAGCAGTCTGAGGAACTTGCCAACAAGATGGAGAAGGAAACCTTTACGCTTGAGGACTGGCTTACCCAGCTCCGTTCGGTAAAGAAGATGGGTTCCATTCAATCCATGATTGACATGATTCCGGGCATGGCTGGCCAGATCACTGAGGATGACATTAACAGGGAAGACCTCAAGGGTCAGGAAGCCATACTCTCCTCAATGACCAAGAAAGAGCGGAAAAACCACCTCATCATCGGCCCGTCCCGCAGAACCCGTATTGCCCGCGGCTCCGGGACTTCAGTGGCTGAAGTGGCGCGTCTGCTCAAGAAGTTTGAGAAGATGCGCGTCATGATGAAAAAGATGTCCAAGATGAGCCGCAATCCAGCGGCAGCTCAGGCTATGATGGCGCGAATAGGAAGACGCTAGTATAAGGCGTGCCAGACTCCGTCTTTTATGGTTGTCATTTTGGAGAAATAATACTAGTCTTTTCCAATAGGAGGCTCTATGACGAGAAGTCAGTCCACTCTATTGAGACTTGTTTTATTTGTTTTGGGTGCGAGCATTATCACACTCATCTTTTTTCTTTCAACGAAAAACACGGAACCGAGTATGGTCAGTCGGTTCACATGGATATCCGTATCGCTTATGTATCTAGTCTTGTGTTCTCCTTTAGTGTTTTTTCCCCTTGAGGGAAAGGCCGACTCTTTTCCCATGCTGCTACTGGGGATTGGCCTGTATATCATCCTGAGCATTGTGCTGGTGATATTCGCGAATGTCGGCGTCGTGGTGGAGATTGGCATTGCGCTTGTCGCGCAGGCGATTCTGTTTGTCTTCTTTGCGGCTCTCGTGTATGTCGCCTACTTTGGCGGTTCCGGCGGCACTCAGGCCGAGCGCTTTGCCTCGATTAAGAAACTACAATCGCTGGCCGCCGCGGTAGACCTAAAGGTTTCAGACCTGCCCGACGAATACAGCGCAGTGCGCAAGACTCTTAACCAGATAATCGAAGATTTACGCTATCTGGCTCCGCTTAAAAGTAAGCGAAGCGTGGAACTGGAAAAGAAAATCATGGATAATCTGCATTTCATGGGGCAATACTGCGATTCAGCGATACTGGGAGGGAACGTTCTAGCCTTTGAGCGTGAGGTAAAGAACCTTCAGGCATTGGTACGTCAACGAAAAGCACTTTAGGAAACGAAACGCGGATGGACAGCCTGTAATAGGTCGGCCATCCGCGTTGTACCGTGCTTATACGTTCACTTTTTTAGTCACTCTGTCGCTTTTTAGACAGCGCGCACATACTTTGATCGTCAGGGTTGTGCCGTCAACCTCAGTCTTTACCTTGATGAGATTAGGCCGCCATACGCGGTGGGTACGGTGTAAGCTGTGGCTTACCTTGTTTCCAGTGATGGTGTGTTTTCCGCAGATATCGCAGGTTCGTGACATAGTTTCCCTCCTTAGTTTGTTTGTTCGTTTCTACAGGCGCTTGCATGAGCGCAACCCAGGTCTTCATTAAAGACGTTCCTAATCATAACGAAACCGAGCAACTCGCGCAAGCACTTTATCCCAACGCGGCTGCGTCAGAGATACCGCTTGGGTTCCCTGCCCAAAACCTGCGCAAACAGTTCAATATAGGTCTTGGCCGGACTGGCGGCAATCTTTGTCAATAGCACTTCCTCGACCTGAAAGATACCCACTTCACTCGACATGTGTATCTCAATGCGTATGGGTTTCTCCTCGCCCCTTAAAAGCCGGACCTCTTCAATGGAGTTCGCGGAATACTTGTGTATATCGCCGACTCTGGGCGCTTCAGCACGCGCCATAGGGATACGCGCCCGTCCTTTGGTCATGTCACAGCCATCGGCAACGAGGATGAGGCCAGCTTCTAGAGAATGAATCGGGCGGTTACCCATGTGCCCACTGATACCTTCTAGTGCCAGAGACCGAACCATGACCCGCTTCTGGGTATCAGCCGCATAAACCTGCTTGAGAATTCGCTCAAGAATCGGGTACGCCATATACGCACTGTGGATTTCATGGTCGTGACGGCTTACTGTCATACCTATGTCATGGAGAAAGGTGGCAAGGAGAATCGCAATGAGGCTGTCCTCAAAAACGCCGCACTCCTCTTTTTCTATACTAGTATGAATTCCTGCATTCCGCAAAAGTCCCAGCATAAGCAGGGCGTTCACCGATACAGTACGCATGTGTACTGGCCCATGGTCATTGTAGCCAAGTCGTACAATAGATACTGTATTGGCGTATTCCTGTATGGCTTGAATCTCATCATCGCCAATGATGATCCGCGCAGCCTCCTCTGCCTTGCTGGACAGCTTTTGTTCCCTGATAAGCTCGACAATTCGATTATCAAGGTTGTGTTTCTTTTGTGATCGCATAACTCATTATAACTTATTGGTAGAGAATAAGATAGGGGCGTGGATTGAGTTCCATCACCCGTTGTGGCTCAAATACAGGTCTGTCAACATTGGAAGTCGTACTTGAGGGAAGAAATATCTTGAACGATTTGACTGGTATATTGGTCGCTCGAGCATTCTCAAGGTAGGTGCCGAGCTTCTGATTGGCAGTTCCCCAGCCATCAGCACAATGCACAAGGCGTACCCACTCAAAATCGCTTCTGATCTGTTCCCTGTTCTGAATCATTAGCGGCTTAAACTGGTGAATCACGAGCATACGTTCTCCGGGAAGATTGTTCTTAATAAGATAATTTTCCATCTCCTGCTGGACACTATTAACTTCTTCGGCACGTACAAAACCGATCTCTTCCATGGGTCGCGTGGTGCGCCATTCAGGGTCAAGCGCCAGATGCACATTCGGATACTGCAACCAGGGTAAGAGAAATCGTATGGCCTCAAGCGGGGTGTACTTGCCAATCTGGTGGTCAAGAAACACGAGCATATTGTGTTCAAGAGCATAGTTGATGTAGCGCATGACATTCTCATCTCCCATACGGCCAATCTCTCCAGCAGGCCACACAGTACCATAGATAAGATAGAATGCGGTAAGCACACCCCGACTATTATTCACAGCCCGATACTGTTCAGCATACTCAGCCAGTTGCCGGTCAACCTCTTCTATGGGGTAACGCCCCAGAATACCCATGAGCCGCGAATTCGGGTGTCCATAGTACGCGATAATATCGTTGTTAAGAAGCAGGGAGAAATCGTTGCTCTGCACCTCGCTCTGCTCTGGAACCCAGTAGGGCTTGGCCGCCTCCTCACTGCTGAAGGCTGAAAAAGCATCGACCAAAAAGAGCGAAGGGAAAATCCGAGAGCCGGCACTTGGAGCCGTCGTCTTATCATTTGTTATTGAAGTACCTGGAATCATCTGGGCATTCATAAGACAAGGAATAATAGGGAATGTTAGACAAAACGCTATAACTATTCGCAACATCGTTTTACTATCGACGAAAAAGGGGGAAAAATAAAGCCCTCCACCGCATCAGGTACAGCAGATGACAGCCACTGCTATTGGTCTCAGTTTACCAGACGGCGTTTGCTATTCATCAACCGTAAGAATGTCGTAAGGGTCGTCACCAAGGCGGCGGTGCTGAATGGCCTCCAGCAGGTGAACGGTCTGGATGCAATCTACAGCCTCAAGATCAGCGATAGTTCTGGCAACACGCAGGATACCATGAAAGGCGCGTCCTGAAAACCCGAGCTTGGCCAACGCGGTCTGAAGGGCTTTCTTCGCGTTATCGCTCAACATGCAGTGCTTTTCGATCAGAGCAACCGGCATACGGGCGTTTCGGCGAGTATCGCAAACAGTGTAAGCCAGGTTTCCAGTGTTCGCACCGTGAGCCCTCGTCTCGAAGCGCTCGCGCTGTATGGCCACAGCCCGCACAACTCGTTCCCGTATACACGTGCTTGGTTCTTCAGCAGCACCGCTCATGCGGGTAATACCAGGGTTGCTCACCGCAACTCGTAGTTCAATGCGGTCAAGTAAGGCCGCACCAAACTTGCGCCAGTAACGGTGAATCTCGTCCGGTGAGCAGAAGCAGGAGGCCGCATTCAAGCCGGAAAGTTCCGTCGAATCTTCAGAAATAGATGACGAAGTATGCATACCAAGCCTGCCGCAGGGACAGGGATTGGCAGCAAGAATCAGCTGAAACTCAGCAGGCAGACGAACCGGCCCCTCAGCACGGGAAATGCTGATAACCCGATCCTCAAGCGGTTCTCTTAACGCTTGAAGCACGTTGGCACGAAACTCCGGCGCCTCGTCCATGAAAAGCACGCCAAAGTGCGCGAGGCTTATCTCCCCAGGCCGCACATTCCTGCCGCCGCCAAGTATGCCCTCCACGCTGGCCGAATGATGAGGCGACCGGAATGGTGGACGCGTGATGAGACTCGAAGGGTTTGCCGCCAACTGACCCGCAAGACTGTACAACCGCGTTACTTCCACAGACTCCGCCACTGAAAGGTCGCTCATGATAGACGGCATACGCCGCGCCAGCATAGTCTTACCAGCTCCGGGCGGGCCAAACACCAGGAGATTGTGCCCACCAGCAGCCGCAATCTCCAGCGCCCGCTTGTAACGCCCCTGAGCGCGAACCTCAGAAAAATCGCCAATATACGGCGCACTCTTCTCTGCCTCCACTATGCCAGCCCCTTTGCTCATTGGCAAAGAACCAGTCTCTGCCCGGACTACCAGCGCGTGTACCGCTTCCCGCAGGGTAGACACTGCGCTGACATTGCCACTGGCGAGAATGGTCGCCTCCTGCTCATTCTCTTTTGGTATGATGAAATCCTGAACCCCCGCACGTAAGCCCGCCACAGTCGCGGCCAATGCCCCGCGCACAGGACGCAACACGCCGGAAAGTTCCAGTTCCCCCATAACAATAAGGTCTTCAGAGGATGGAGCCAGCTTTGCAGCAGCAAGCACCGCAAGCGCAATGGGCAGGTCAAGATACGCGCCGTCTTTCTTCACACCCGCAGGCGCAAGGTTGATGAGGATGCGGTCCGGCGGAAAGGTATAGCCAGAGTTGCGGAACGCCGCCATAACCCGCTCCTTAGCCTCCCTCACCGCGCCTTCAGCAAGACCCGTGATGTCTATTCCCGGAATGCCCCGCCGTATATCCGCCTCAATCCGAATGATAATCCCGTCCGCGCCAAATGGTACATAAGAAAGTACATGCATCGTAACACCTCTCCTTACTATATTGCACGGAAAACCCCTTTTGCTTTAGTATTTCATACTATGCAATACAGAATTGATAAAAAATCTGGGAACAAACTCTCAGTACTGGGATTCGGCTGTATGCGTCTCCCTCAAAACATCGGGGCCATCGACATGAAGAAGAGTGAAGCGCTCATAATGAAGGCAATCAATAGCGGCGTGAACTACTTTGACACCGCTTATATGTACCCCGGAAGCGAGGAAGCCTTGGGCGCGATTCTCGAAAAAAACCAAGCGCGGAACAAGGTCTTCATTGCCACCAAACTGCCGCTGCTATTCGTCAAAGGCTCGGCAGACTTTGACAAGTTCTTCAATAAAGAACTGGAACGCCTGCGAACCTCCTCCATCGACTACTACCTTATGCACATGATTACTGACCATGGGCAATGGCAGCAGCTCAAAACATGGGGGATTGAAGAATGGCTCGTGGAACAGAAGAAACAAGGCCGTATCAGGCAAGCCGGCTTTTCGTTTCATGGCAGTGTAAACGAGTTCCTCAAAGTCCTTGACGCATACGACTGGGACTTCTGTCAGATTCAGTACAACTACTCCAACCCGAACTTTCAAGCAGGTGTTACGGGTCTGAAAAAGGCCGCTGAACGAATGCCGGTCGTCATCATGGAACCTCTGTTAGGGGGAAAGTTAGCAAACGGCCTTCCCCCTGAAGCGGTCAGTATCTTCAAAAAGACGAACCCAGCCTTGTCGCCAGCGGCCTGGGGCTTGCGCTGGGTCTGGGATCAGGCTGAAGCCACGGTAGTCCTGTCCGGCATGAGCGCGCAAAGCCAGCTTGAGGAAAACCTCGCGGTGGCAGATAAAGCCACTACTGGTATGCTAAGCGCAACCGAGCATGAAGCCTATCAACAGGTGCTTACGGTATTCAACGCTTCTTACAAGATACACTGTACTGGCTGCGCCTACTGTATGCCCTGTCCCCGCAACGTCAACATTCCAGCGTGTTTTGCGGCCTATAACACCTCGTTCTCTATGGGTTTTGCAAACGGAATGCAGCAGTACACAACCAGCACTGGCGTAACCTCAGCGCGCCGCAGCGGAGCCGGCCTTTGCATCAAGTGCGGCAAGTGCGAAGGCCACTGTCCTCAGCATCTTCCCATCAGACAGCATCTTACAGTGGTATACAAGCGCATGGAGCCGTTTTGGTTTCGCTTTGTCATCACCGTTGTCCGCGTATTTTTGGGGAAAAATCGTGATCGTTAGGTGTCTGGCACTATAGATGTTCACTTAGCAGGAAAGGGTCCGCTGATTTACGCTGATTTGCACGGATTACAAGAATTATTCGCGTTAATCCGCGGACAGATTTTTCCTGTTTTAGTCGCTCCGGGCTATCCAGGGGTTCCGTCGGCAAGGGTAGCAGCAGGGATGCGTAGTCTACCAGTGTCAAAGGCGGGAGCAACAAAAAATGCTTTTTGATGAAGAGATGGCGACAAAAAAGTGAGGCAATTCCGTGCGTTCTTTCCCCTATACAAGAACCATAGGCTGTACTTGGGGGTTGCCGGACTCTCAATGGACAAAACAGTCGTGGAAAATGTGCGGAACTTCGGCGTCGGCGTTCTGAAATAGGATGGCGATATGATAGAGTCTTTCGATGTACCGTTGAAGGCATATTAAACCAACATACGGTCTTCAATCATCCTTGTTTGCTGTCTACTTTCATTATCTGGAGCGCGCTGGTTCCTGCCTTGACACATCGCCCTGTACTTATGGATGATAGTGCTAAGAACTTCTCTTTTTTATTATTTCTTTAACTTAGGAGGCTTTATGATGAATACAAAAGCACTGGAAAAGGTTGCGTTGACTATCCGCGCACTTTCGATTGACGCGATTCAGAAAGCAAACTCCGGCCATCCGGGATTACCTATGGGAGCCGCTGAGTTAGGCGCATTGCTCTATGGCGAGTTGCTCAGACACGACCCGACAGATCCGGAATGGCCCGATAGAGATCGCTTCGTGCTTTCAGCAGGACATGGTTCCATGTTCCTCTATTCCGTGCTCTTTCTTTCTGGCTATAAGGACCTGACCCTTGAAGACTTGAAGACATTCCGACAGGTCGGTTCTCGCGCTGCCGGACACCCAGAGTATGGGCGTGTACAGGGCATTGAGATGACTACCGGGCCGCTTGGTCAGGGCATTGCCACATCAGTGGGTATGGCTATTGCTGAAACTATGCTTGCAGCGCGTTTTAACACAGATACGCGGAAGATTGTTGACCACTACACCTATACTTTTGTGGGAGATGGCTGCCTTCAAGAGGGCGTTTCCTCTGAGGCAAGTTCCCTTGCTGGCCACCTCAAGCTGGGTAAGCTCATCGTGTTCTACGATTTCAACAAGATTACGATTGATGGTAGTACGGAGCTTTCCTTTACAGAGGATACGGCGAAACGGTATGAGGCGTATGGCTGGCAGGTGCTTAGGGGTTCTATGTACGATTTTGAGGAGATCGCCCGTCTTACGCAGGAGGCTAAGGCTGAAACAAGCAAGCCGAGTATCATCATTCTGCAATCGATCATAGGGAAAGGCTCGCCCCATAAGCAGAACACTGCTGATATCCACGGAGCGCCGCTGGGGGTCGAGGAAGTGGCTGCAACCCGTGCAGAGCTTGGCATACCCAGTGATTTCTACGTTGCGCCGGAAGCTGTGGCCTACTTCGCGGCAAAGCAGGCGGAGTGGAAGAAAACCCGTGAAGCATGGACCGCGGAGTTTGAGCAGTGGTCAACGGAAAATCCCGCGAAGCGCGCTGAATGGGACTTCTTTTATGGAAAAACGTGTACGCGGCCCACGCTTCCCTCATTTACGGTGGGTGATAAAATCGCCACACGGAGCGCGGGGAACAAGGCCCTTGGCGTAATAGCCGCCGCAAACGCGAATTTGGTAGGTGGTTCTGCAGACCTTAGAGGGCCTAATGCGGTGGGGTTCAATGCTCCGGTTTACAATGCAGAGGAGCGCAGTGGTCGTTATCTGCACTTTGGCATCCGGGAATTCAGCATGGCTGCCATTTCAAACGGCATACTTTTACACGGTGGGTTTCGCGCCTTCTGCTCAACCTTCATGGTTTTTTCCGACTACCTACGTCCTGCGCTTCGGCTTTCAGCCCTTATGAATTTGCCGCTTATCTATGTGTTTACCCATGATTCGATCTTTGTTGGAGAAGATGGACCTACTCATCAGCCTGTAGAACACCTGGCGTCGTTCCGCGTTATACCTGGTATGCGTGTACTGCGTCCTGCTGACGCGGAAGAGGCTACTGAAGCCTGGATTATGGCGATGGAGCGACTGGACGGGCCGACGATTCTTGCACTTTCGCGGCAGACCATCACGGTTTTTGCCAAAGAAGACCCAGACTGGCGGAACACGATTCGTACTGGCGCATACATCGTGAGAAAGGCTACTGAAAAGCCCGATGTAGTGGTGATTGCCACTGGCTCGGAGGTAGGGATTGCTCTGGAGGCTGCGAATAGAGTGCCTGATAAGCAAGTGCGGGTTGTGTCCATGATAAGCCGAGATCTCTTTGACGCGCAGCCCAATGCTATACAGGAAATGATTGTTCCGCCAGGCATACGGGTCATAACCTGTGAGGCTGGCGTGAAAACTGGCTGGGAGCGCTGGGCTAAACCAGAAGACATACTTTCCCTAGACCGTTTCGGCGAATCAGGCCCTGCTGCAAAAGTCGGCGAGTATCTTGGCATCTCCGCCGATGCTCTAGTCAAGCTCATCAAGCGTTAATCAAGCAGAGGAAGCGTGATACCGCTTCCTCTATGCTATTATTATGAAAAAGTTTTGTTCGTCAAACGCACGCGCTGGGATTGAGACCCGTGAAAAAGCGCCCCAGAGCGTGTAGACAGTTTCCGCCTATGAGGAGTATCACGTTAAAACGTGAGTGCCAGACATTCACAACTTCAATTAGGTGAGCGGCATCTGGCTGCTTCCAAGCGCTTCTCCCAGGCGCTGCCGAAGCGCCGCTATCTGCCGTCGAACCTCGTCAGGCGCGGGGCCGCCAGGCAGATTCCGCGCCGCAACACACGCAGCGGGACTCAGCGCCGCATACACATCGTCCTCAAAAAGTGGGCAACGCGCCTTGAGTTCCACTAACGCGCGCTCCTCAATGCGCTGTTGACCCGCTGCCATACAGTCCCGCACTACCAGCGCCACAGCCTCATGCGCCTTGCGAAAAGGTAGGCCCTTGCGCACAAGATATTCAGCCGCGTCAGTCGCCTCCAGGAAACCGCCAATACAAGCATTTCGCATACGAACAGTGTTAAAGACCGCACTCGCCACCATACCCCGAAACATACGTAAACAGGCGCTGAGGGTGTCAAGACTGTCAAACAAGGCTTCCTTATCTTCCTGTAAGTCCTTATCATAGGCATAGGGCAGTCCCTTCAGCAGGGTAAGCAGGGTAACAAGGTTACCGCTTGTACGCGCCGCCTTGCCCCTGATGAGTTCCGCAAAGTCAGGGTTCTTCTTCTGAGGCATAATCGACGAACCGGTACTCCATTTCTCAGCAAGGTTAATGAACTTAAACTCCTCGCTTGCCCATATAACTACATCCTCGCAGAAGCGCGATAAATGTGTCATGGCAATGGCAGCGCAGGCGCTCAGTTCTAGCGCAAAGTCGCGATCAGCCACCGCATCCATTGAGTTAAGGCTGGGACGAGCAAAGCCAAGCGCCTGCGCTGTTGCCTCACGATCAAGCGGCAAACCAGAACCGGCAAGCGCTCCCGCGCCGAGAGGACACTCGTCGAGCCGCACTAGAGCATCGGCAAAGCGCCGCAGATCCCGTTCAAGCCCGGCACACCAGGCCACAAGGTGATGACCTAGGGTCAAAGGCTGGGCGCGCTGAAGATGAGTGTATCCCGGCATCACCGCTTCAACATGGTTTTCAGCCTGCATCAACAATGCCTCAATAGTCGCGCCTAATTCCGCAATGAGAAACGGCACACTGCGCTTGAGATAGAGGCGAAAGTCCAACGCCACCTGATCATTGCGACTCCGCCCTGCGTGAACCATACGTCCCGCGTCGCCCAGACGTGCAGTGAGTATGCCTTCTATAAAAGAGTGAATGTCTTCCGCCCCAGCATCAATGACAAGGGTTCCATCCGCGATCTCGCGATCCATATTGACAAGCTCCGCATCCAGTGATGCGGCAAGTTCTAGCGGGATAATACCCTGCTGACCCAGCATAGCGGCGTGAGCGCGGCTTCCGCAAATGTCGTCATGAGCAAGCCGCTGATCAATAGCAATCGATGCCTGAAACGCAAAGGCATCAGCCTCTGGTTTTTCCGCAAGTCGTCCAGCCCAAAGTACCTGACTCTGTATGTTGTTCATAAGAATAGCTTAAAAGTAAAATCACTTTATAGCAAGAGTGGAAATGACAGAGGAATTGCTCTGCGTTTATCCTGCACAGCTTGTTTCTCATCTATAAGCATCTGTGATCGGTATGGCAGTAACATCAAACCCCAGGCTTCTCAAAGCATCAGCCGCATCAGTGGCGTCATTCACTGGATGAGTCAACAACAGCAACCCGCTTCCTTGATACCTATTACTCCCAATCACACCGCAAACCCCAACAAAGCTCTTCTCATAGTTCCCTATCTCCCCTTATAGGTCTTCATCCGCGTCAATCCACAGACACTTTTTGTCTTTGCCTGATCATAACAGAAGCGGCTGCCCCTCATATCTTATAAAGGTCAAGCCGCTTCTAGCAGATTCAAAACTAAAGTCTTGTGCCGAGCCTCTGCCCTATACCCTCATCACGGAACAATGGCGTTAAAAATCTCACTCCAATCCCCTTTGAGATTGGCGCTCGTTTCCCATCTCACCGCAAAGTACACCCGCTTACCCCGCTCACTCTCCTTGAAGCTTATATCAAGTGGGTTTGCCGTGGTAAAAGCTGAGTGGAGTAAGTTTTCGATTTCTGCAGGAGGCGTTTCAGTAAGCACCCAGAGACACTCAAGCCCGTGAACGTTTTTAGGCTTACTCCAGCGCTTTGAATTTTCCCCGCGGAAGCGGATACGGACAGTGCGAGGATGGGGCATTAACACCTCGATGATAGGTAGGCCTGTGGGTCGAGGGATAGGCGACGGGTGAATATCGCGGTTTGGAATGCCCATTGCCGTGCGATCTTCATCGGTTACCGGCGGAAAACGCAGATACTGGTTTACAAAAGCGCGGATTCGCTTCTTGCTCACTTTTTTAGCGTTGTTCTTTGCCTCAGTGTCTACCTTAGTATGCGGACCCTCTAAAACCGTGTACGCCACATTCCAGGCAGTGTAAGTGTCCGCCATTTCGGTTCTGGCTGACGCGGGAATGTGGGTCCACACGGGGGTTGATCCACTACACTTCTGCTCAACATACAAGTTAATCTGCTTGAACTTGCGGTTAAACTCTGCATCAGTCAATAAAAGATAATCAAAAGACATTAAATCCTCCTAAAAAATAAATTATTCCAGTAGCCAAAGCAACCGGAGTTTTCACAAAAGATATAGCGCTCGGTAATCGAATGTTAGCGCTCTGATAATGAGTTTTATATATCGGTACACAAATATGACAATTATGCAAAACAGTTTTGGTGATCTGTAACTGAGTTTTGGTGATCTGTAACTGAGTTTTGGTGATCTGATAATAAGTTTTGGTGATCTGTAACTGAGTTTTGGTAATCTGATAGTAACTTTTGGTAATCTGAAAAAAAGTCTTTAAGAGCAAGATAGCTAGTAAAGAAGCGGCTCGTAACAATACTGCCTGCGAACTTGAAGAGAGAAAGATACTATGTTCATTAACGTCAAAAGACTTACTCACCTGCTATTCCTTTCTTAGAGATACACTTTATATAGTATAGACTATACTTTCTTATTTGTCAAGCTCATAGGCACATTTTTTTTCTCATCTCAAGGGGCTTGTCCGGAAGGCGATGCCTTTACTGAATCCACCTGAAACCTGCAATACAATCAGGCAAGAGAGCATAAGATATTAAGATCAGAATTTTTTAAAAAAACAGTTGACAACTTCCGCATGTACCCCTATACTTAGTGTATCGAATCGTTTCGATACACTATATGGATTGCGGCTTTGCCGTATAAGGAGTGATTCTATGGCAGTGTCATCATCAAGAAAGTACCGCTTGTTCCTCATGCTGCTCCCGTTCATTGTGCTTGTTACCCTATTCGCGTATCTGCCGCTCTTTGGCTGGCGTTATGCCTTCTTTAACTATCGTCCCGGCATCCCCCTGAAAATGGCGGACTTCGTGGGCTTTGACTGGTTTCTTTCTATTATATCCTCACCAGCACGGCAGGCTGAAGTGTTGCGCGTCATGAAGAATACGCTGGCTATCAGCGGGCTGGGCATACTCACCTCCTGGCTTCCTATTGCCTTCGCCATATTACTGACAGAAATCCATAACATCCACTATAAGAAAATCGTGCAGACACTCACCACCATACCAAACTTCATCAGTTGGGTACTGGTCTACTCCTTTGCATTTACGTTGTTTTCAGTAGACGCAGGACTCGTGAACCGTCTGCTGATTGATTGGGGCTTCATTGATAAGGGCATTAACTTTTTGCTTGAAAGCGATCATATCTGGCTTAAGATGACCGCATGGAGTATATGGAAGGGCCTTGGATGGGGGGCCATCATGTATCTGGCGGCTATCGCAGGTATTGATCAGGAGCTGTATGAGGCAGCGCGGGTTGATGGCGCTGGACGATGGCGGCAGATGTGGAACATCACCTTGCCGGGACTTCTGCCCACCTACTTTGTACTGTTACTCCTGTCGATTGCAAACCTGATTAACAACGGCATGGATCAATACTTCGTGTTTAGGAACGCTATGAACAGAGATACCATTGAGGTACTCGATCTTTATGTGTATAACCTTGGTTTTGGCGCTGGTTCAACGTCAGGCATTCCATTCGCTACCGCGATTAGTATGCTTAAGTCCGTCATCAGCCTTACTTTGTTGTTCGTGGCGAATAATCTTTCAAGGTTATTACGCGGTGAACGCATTTTTTAGGGGGGTCTTATGTCAAGAAAGATAAAAATATCGCGGGGAGACATGCTCTTCACCATCGTGAACTATACGTTCTTCGGGTTGTTTACGATTATCTGTATACTTCCCTTCTATTATCTGTTTATTAATACTATCAGCAACAATGATCTGACCAAACGAGGTTTAATTACTCTGATCCCGAGAGGCTTTCATCTCAATAACTATATGCAGGTGTTCAGACTGCGGGGGCTGGGACAGGCAGCGTTTGTGTCTATTGCCCGCACTGTTGTTGGAAGCGCAGCAACAGTTATCGGCTCGGCGTTTGTCGGCTACCTCGTTACCAAGCGTGAAATGTGGGGACGCACTTTCTGGTATCGCTATATCATTGTTACCATGTATTTCAGTGCTGGACTAGTGCCGTGGTACATGAACATGGTTATGTTACATCTTACCAATAACTTTTTAGCGTATGTACTGCCCGGTATTGTGGCGCCGTTCAACATCATTCTGGTTAAGACCTACATTGAGTCCATACCCGCGTCGCTGGAGGAATCCGCGGCCATAGACGGAGCAGGTACGTTCAGGGTGTTTGTCAGTATCATCTGGCCACTTATCACGCCTATATTAGCGACTATTGCCATTTTCTCGGCGGTAGGTAACTGGAACGCGTTCACTGACACGCTTTTTCTTATGACTGATGAGCGATACTTCACCCTTCAGTTTGTTCTCTACCGTTATCTCAACGAAGCGAATTATCTGGCGTCGATCATGCGTTCTGGTTCAACAATGCCGGTTGAAGTATCGCAGGCGCTCACTCCGCGTACCATACAAATGACTATTTCAATGGTGGTTATCTTCCCTATTCTGTTGGTGTACCCGTTTTTGCAGCGTTTTTTTGTGAAAGGGATTATGATTGGCGCAGTGAAAGGGTAGTGCGATTGGCTTTTTGGCGCGGCATACGGTATCCGCGCATACTATTAGTGGGGGTTTGCCCTTATTTGAGGGGGACTTATATATTTTTAGGAGGACTTTGTATGAAACGAACAGTGTTAAGTGCGTTTCTCGCGCTGTCCGTGCTGGGATCAGCATGGGCTGGTGGTTCACAGGGGTCAAGCAGCAATGTTGACGCTTCGGGTCGGTCATTATACCGGGTTGATGTGTATACTCAGCTTGCCAACTATTCTGGTATGCAGGTAGGATGGTTTGCCAAGTTGGTGAAGGACAAGTTCAACATAGAATTGAACATCATTCCAGCGGCTGAAGGTACATATGCGACTCGTATGGCTGCTGGGAATCTGGGTGATCTGGTGGTTTGGGGGCAAAACGGCAGTGAGTTCACCACCGCTATTGAGGCGAATCTCCTGCTAGACTGGAACAAGAGTGACATTCTTGATCGCTATGGGCCGGACATTAAGAAAAACCTTGCTACGGCGCTCAAGCACAGCTCTGATACTTTTGGCAAGGGTGTGGCGCTTTATGGATTTGGCCATAATGTGGCGTTGTCCCCCAATTCTACTGAGGCGGCGTTCTATCATCCTGACATCCGCTTTGATCTTTATCAGGCGATTGGCTCCCCTGAGATTTCCAACATGATGGGCTATCTGGATGTGATGAAGAGCATGGTTGACGCCTATCCCACTGGTGATTCTGGCTTGCCTGCTTACGCGTTTTCGCTATTTCCGGACTGGGACGGCACTATGGTAATGTCAGTGAAGTGCATGGGTGCGTTCTATGGCTATGATGAGTTTGGCATGACGCTCTACAATGTGGATACCAACACGGTACAACCGATCCTTGATAACAACAGTCTCTATCTACAGGGGTTAAAGTTTTTTAACAAGGCATATCAGATGGGCATTTTGGATCCAGACTCTGCGACTCAGACCATGAGCGACGTAAGTAACAAGTATGCTGATGGCCGTGTGTACTGGAGTTTATTTTCATGGCTTGGTCCTTCCAACTACAACACGCAGGAACGTTTAGCGGCGGGCAAGGGTATGTTTGCGGTGGCGGCAAAGGATCAGAAGAACATTGTCTATGGCACGAACATCTATGGCGGGGAGCGCATCTGGTCGATTGGTGCGAAGGCGCGGTATCCTGAGCGCATTATGGAGTTGATCAACTGGCTTGCCACACCGGAAGGTGTTATGGAATCGACCTATGGTCCCAAAGGCGTGATCTGGGATTATGATGCCAGCAACAAGCCCTATTTCACTGAGCTTGGTATCAGAACCCGCGGCGACCCCAACGTTACCATGCCGGCTTCGGCGGGTGGCGGCACGTATGCTGATGGACAGAACAAGATTAACAATACCACCTTTACGACTGACGAGATTAACCCCTTATCTGGTGAAAAGTTTAACAGTGACTTCTGGTCATCTGAGCTTGCGCGTAATGCGCCGCTTGCTAAGAAGAATTGGCAGACTGCGATGGGTGTTTTGTCCGAGGACGAGTATTTACAAAAGCACGGCTATCGTGCCATTGCGGTGGCGTCTAATTTTGTGCGGGATATTGGCACTGCTGCCTTTGAGCAGAAGTACACGCAGGTATCCACTGCGATTAAGGACGGTTCATGGCGGGCGATCTATGCCAGAACAGATGCTGAGTTTGACAGCATTGTGGCGGATATGATTACGCAGGCTAAGGGGCTTGGTTACGATGAGTGTATTGCGTGGGATGTGCAGCAGGGGCAAAGGCGTGCAGCAGCAGTGCGGAGTGCCTTGAACAGCGCTCGCTAAACCAGCTGATCGGGAATGTCTGGCGTCAACCGGGCGCCAGACAAATAGTGGCGAAGCAAATACAGAACTGTTATGCGACGTTTTGTATGCTCTTCTTCCTCATGGGCCTTCTCTTCGTGGCTGTCGGTGTCGCGCTTTTGTTCATCAGTCGCGACAAGCAGCTTGCCGCCATACTCAAGCTGCTAAAACGATAAGCCTGAACCCACGACACAATCAGCCCCAGCACTGGCTCCCTCCTCAAACTGATATGCGGTTTGAGGAGGGAGTTTTGCCTATGGCAAAACTCCAGAAGTAAATCCGCTTTGCGGATTTACAATCCCCCGGAATCAGAAACTATACTTGACCCCGATGGCTGGCACAAAGGACGTATCGCCCTCCTCTGGTATACCGATTTCCGCCTTGACATAGATGGTAAGCGCGTTATCAAGAAGGTTAACATCAATCTCCGGGGTTATCCCAAACAATTTGAATTCCTTGTCCGTTTCCACCGCGACTTCACCATAGATGAGCCCCTGGTCATAACTCAGCGTAAAGCCCAGCCCGGCAAAATCAGATTCCGGAGCAAACGCGAAATGCAGAGCAAACTCGGCACTCAGCCCGAACGTGGAATCCCAGCCGAGCGTGGTGCTAAGCCCCACCCCGGTATCATCGTCTTCACTGCCAGTCAGGTAATCAATCGGCAGACCCGCTTTCAGCCACAGATCGCCGAAGTCCAGCCCCTGCGTCCATTGCAGCGCGGGCTCAAACGTCCCCTCGTGAGTTTCCCCCTCCTCAAGCGCCGGTTTCAGACTGAACGTGTTGTTGTTGTTGAGAATGATGGACAACGTTCCGTCCTTGATGAGATCTAAATTATACCCGATCTCTTCCTCGATATACAACTCGTGCGCGTCAGGGTCGCTAAAGGTCGCCGTGTAATCAATCTCGGCGAACACGTCAAAATCGCCGAAAGAGTTCTCGTAGACCACATTCGGCGTGACACTGATCTCCGCTTCGTCAGCAACATTCCCGAACCCGATCTCAAGCCCCGCAGTGAGCCCGGTACCATCTTCCGCGCCATCCTGTGCGTACACAAAACTAACCGCTATCATCGCGAAAATCACGAGTAGCGCTGTCTTTCTTTGAACACTCTTCATTAAGAGCCTCCTATGTTAGATATTGCTTACGATATTATACTCATCTAACTTTTTCGTCAAGAGCCTTCTAAACAATCGCTAGGAAAGCACTGATTTATTCAGTCGAGAATTCGCCAACTATATTGGCGCAATCGGTGCTACTTTAATGTCGTGGGCAAGTTCCGGGCAGGCAAAGCGCAATTCTTCTGTTATATCTTGAAGAGCAGCTTTGCAACAGAGAAATACACTACCAGCACCCCGCCGTCTACAATGGTAGTGATAAGCGGTGCAGCCATAATCGCCGGGTCAACCCTGCATTTCTTTGCAATTATAGGGAGCAGACAACCAATGGTTTTTGCCAGTATTACTGTTACGAAGAGACTCAAGGTAACGGTGGCGGTAAGCATGATGTTTCCACTGTTCATCAGATAGATACGCGCGAAGTTAACCGCTCCCAACGCCAACCCGCACAGCAGGGCGATTCGCAATTCCCGCCATAAAATCCGCAGTGTGTCTGTCATGCGTATTTCGCCGACCGCCATACCGCGGATTATCAGCGTTGAGGATTGGCAACCGGCGTTTCCCCCGGTGTCCATGAGCATGGGAATAAAAGTGACCAGTGCGGGTAGGAGCGCAATGGCCTCTTCAAAACCAGCAATGATACTTCCGCTTATTGTTGCCGAGAGCATAAGAAACAGAAGCCATTTAATGCGGTTTCGCGCCAGCTTAAAAACGCTCGTTTTCAGATATGGCTCATCGGAGGGAGTGAGGGCGTTCATTTTCTCAAAGTCCTCGGTAGTTTCTTCCTCAATGATTTTGACAATATCGTCAACCGTGACGATACCGACGAGGCGACGCTCCTTGTCTACAACGGGCATAGCAAGCAAGCCGTATTTTTTGAACAGGGCGGCTACCGCTTCCTGATCGTCTGCGGTTTGGGCATAGACGAGGTTTGTGTCCATGATATCGCCGATACGCTCATAGGATTTAGCGAGCATGAGGGTCTTTGCCGAGATGATGCCTGTCAGCAAATGGTCATGGCGTGTAACGTAACAGGTATAAATGGTTTCCTTGTTCACGCCGTGGCTGCGAATTTCGTCAAAGGCTTTCCGGACAGTGATGTCTTCGTACAAATCCACATACTCGGTAGTCATGATGCTTCCCGCTGAGTCGTCGGGGTATTGCAGTAGTTGATTGATGACGGCTCTTTTTTCGGGTTTTGTGTTTGCCAATACTCGCTGTACCACATTTGCCGGCATTTCCTCAATAAAGTCAACAGCGTCATCGACAAAGAGGTGGTTGATAATATCACTGATTTCGGTATCGGTCAGTTCCTTGACAATAAGCTCTTGTTCGCTTGCATCGAGACAGGCAAACACGTCAGCTGCCATGCTTTTTGGCAGCAGTCTGAAAAGCCGGATGTTTTTTTCTTTGTCCAGTTCCACAAAGGCTTCGGCAATGTCCGCTGTGTTCATCTGTGAACAGAGGGCTTTGAACTGTACCATGTCAACTGTTCCGGCGTTTAGTAACGCCATGATTTTTTCTTTCATTAGTATCCTCCTGTGTATAATGCGCTATGAAACATTCGTCATAGCGTAAAGACGAGATGTGAGACTTACGGTCTCATATAGGAATGTGAGGACACAAGACAAGGATTATATACGGTAAAAAGGAGCGGAAGATCTGTATGGGTCCGCCGTATCATTCTTACTACCGTAAGGGTCGCTGTCTTGCTCATCTGTCCTACGTAAGCCCATACAAACCTCCTGTAATTGGAATAAGGGGAAAAAAATCCTCTTTAAGAATACATACTAATAGGGTGAAAATATTTTGTCAAGCCCTTGCTTTTTATAGTTACCGGCAGCTTAGGGTATACGAAGCACTACCGCAAGCTGTTTTAGGGACTTATGCCCTTTTGTGTGAGGAGCTTCATTCGCGTAAGTTACGGACTCGTGTTTTGAAGCTCCAAGCCATACTTATTAAACTTTTTGCTATTCGTGATTAGCTCTGTGCTGTTCGTGATTAGCTTTTTGCTATTCGTGATTAGCTCTGTGCTATTCGTGATTAGCTCTGTGCTGTTCGTGATTAGCTCTGTGCTGTTCGTGATTAGCTCTGTGCTGTTCGTGATTAGCTCTGTGCTATTCGTGATTAGCTCTGTGCTATTCGTGATTAGCTCTGTGCTATTCGTGATTAGCTCTGTGCTATTCGTGATTAGCTTTGTGCTATTCGTGATTAGCTCAACGGGACTCGTTTTCACCCTGGCTTCCCACTTTAGACGCACTGCGGTAAAGGCAGTACGCAACCTTATTTATAATAAAAGCGTGGGTGCGTGCATCTCGCACCCGCACCTTTTTCTCTATGCTACTGCCGTGTTAGCGACTCAACTTACTAGCTTGCCAAAAGCAGCAATGCTGGCGTTATCCCTCGCACGACCCAGTTCCTTGCCGTCTTTTGCAAGGAGAATCGCAGTTGGGGTGGACAGCACTTGGCGTTTTATTGCTTCGGCAAGACCAGCTTCTGTATCGGCATTCACCATGTCAACCGGTATACCCAAACGACCAGCCGCGACTTTCGCGCCAGGGCACGCCGGACATGCCGGACGTACAAAAAGCAGGACACGTGAATCAAGATTCACATCCTGAGCTTTATGCGTCACTGGCGTTTGCACGCAGGCGACCGACATAGGTGTTGCAGCCTGTGGGTAAGTCGACGCTTCAACAGCGGCGTCTATGTTATACAGCAGACGCTCGCCGTATTCTTCGCGCTTTCCCCGGTTCCAGTTCCGTACTGAGCGGTAGTACCCGACGATACGACTGTAAACTTCAGCCGGATTGCCCTCAACGGAGGCGAGCGCTTTCCGCGCTGCCTCCAAGTCTCTTTCGATGTCTACAAGACTTCTCATAACCAATTTTCCTCCAATCGTTTCAACATAACTTTTTGTATAGTATTCAGTCGCTGACTAGTATGACAACTGAATCATCGCTTTTTTAACTTCACCGCGTTACACGGCGGCAGCGAGAACCTCTTCACGTTCGTTTTCTAGCTCTATGATCCGCCTTTTGAGCGCAGCCTCCTTTTCGTCCTTACACTTAGGACAAGTAAAATGTTCCCCCGCAAGGTAGCCATGAGTGGGGCATACCGAAAATGTCGGGGAGATCGTGAAGTACGGGATGCGGTAGTTATACGCTATCGTTTTTACTAAATCCCGGCAGCTTCGCCAGTCCTCAATCGCCTCACCTAGAAACACATGGAAGACTGTACCGCCTGTATAGGCGGTTTGGAGCGCTTCCTGCATATCCAGCGCATCGAAGATGTCCTCGGTCTGCATCACCGGAAGCTGGGTTGAGTTCGTGTAGTACGGCTCGTCCGTACCAGCGGTGATGATGTCCGGGTAACGCTCCTTGTCGTGGCGAGCGAGTCGGTACGAGGTGGATTCTGCTGGGGTTGCTTCAAGGTTAAAGAGCTCACCGGTTTGTTCCTGAAAGTCGGCCAGCTTGTTCCGCATAAACTGTAGTACCGAAAGCGCGAAGGTTCTGCCTTTGTCAGCGGCGATGGTAACGTCGCTCCCCATGAAGTTTCGTAGACATTCGTTCATGCCCACCAAACCTATGGTGTTAAAGTGGTTATCTAGCGTCTTGAGGTAGCGCTTAGTGTATGGGAACAGGCCGTTTTCCATGAGCCGGTTCACTGCTTTTCTTTTTACGATAAGACTCTCTTTGGCAAGCAGCATAAGATTGTCGAGACGCTTGAAGAAATCAGCCTCATCTTTGGCAAGATAACCAATACGCGGGAGGTTGATAGTAACAACGCCTACTGAGCCAGTCAGTTCGTCAGACCCGAATAGGCCGCCGCCGCGCTTGCGTAACTCGCGCTTGTCCAATTGGAGACGGCAGTTGTGGGTGATAAGCCCGGAGCCGAGCGTGAAAAGATGCGGTTCATCCGCGAGATCAAAGCAAAAGAGGTTTTCCCCTGCCTGTGGGCCAATGTTCTCTATCGCGCTTATGCGATAGTAGTGGTACTGCGCGTCTTCGGTGAAAAAGTCCTCATCCGCGTCTCTATCTGTGTATGAAACGCAATAGACAGGCGCGGCGCTCAAGGGATTATCGACCGGAGCGAATCGCGCTTTTTGCCCAAGCGAGGCAAACACATACAGAAGACTATCCCGTAATGCGGGAGAATGGGTGTATATGCGCTTTTCTTCGTTACCAGCGCTGGCGGCGCGATAGCCTTCAATGAGGGCTTCCCGAAATGCCGCAGAGCTGTTGTACACAAGCGGGGTTATATTCTTATCGCTTGCCTGTTCCCCTGATACATAACGGGAAATCAAGCTATAACTACCGGCTCCAATGTGCAGGGACAGCAGTTTTCTCTCAGAACGCTTATAAGCGTGATAACCCAACGAGCGCCAAAACACTATAAGTCGCTCTGCATTTTCAACATCAATGTCAAGGTTAAGTGAATAGCTTATACCTTCATCACTTTTGCTCCCATTGCCCAGATACAGTCCAACCGCGAAGCCAAGTTCCTGACAGCCCAGAGATTCCTCTGGCTCAATATACACCTTGTTATAAGGAAGCCACATCCCGACTGTCAAATCTTTCGCCTTCACCGTACCAGCATCCTTCGTGGGCTGAAGGTGATTCTCGCCCATAAAGGCCAGATCGCCGTTACTCAGGGTGATCTGGTATACGTCGGTCATGGAGGTTTGTACGGCTTTGGCCCTAGCCCAGCCATTTGGTGTCCATACCTCGTACTCTGAGCCTTGCAGCTGCATTGAGTGAACAAGGTCTTGGATGCTCGTTACCTGCATGCTTTTGTTGGAACGCGCCCATACTTTGGTGGTTCCCAAAAGCGGACACATTGAGCGCACGTCTTCGGGGTTGAGGTCTGAGTTAACGAAGTTCTGGAAGTACGGCGTACCATAGCGGCTAGTCATCTCAAAAAGGAGACGGACGTTTTCCCCATCCCAGTTGAAATCTGGCGTGATGTTGTAGGTGGGGATTGGGTACTGAAAGCCGCGTCCGTCAGCATCGCCTTCAATCATAAGCTCGATGAAGAGGCGGTTTACGCGGTTCATCTCGGTGGTACAGTCGCCATAGGTGAAGCCAGCTTCTTTGCCGCCAACAATGGCAGGCTTGTCGCGGAGGTCTGCGGGACAGGTCCAGTCAAGGGTGATGTTGGTGAAGGGCGCCTGACTTCCCCAACGGCTGGGTGTGTTCACGCCAAAGACAAAGCTCTGAAGGCACTGTTTCACTTCCTTATCGCTGAGCTTGTCGGCCTTCACAAAGGGCGCAATGTAGGTATCAAACGAACTGAACGCCTGCGCGCCGGCCCATTCGTTCTGGAGACAGCCCAGGAAGTTCACGGCCTGCTGCATAAGTGTTGACAAGTGCTTTGCCGGCTTACTCGTGATCTTGTCGGCAACGCCGCCCAAGCCCTCAGCGATAAGCTGGCGCAAAGACCAGCCTGCACAGTAGCCGGAGAACATCGACAGGTCGTGGATGTGGAAGTCGGCGTTGCGATGTGCGGCGGCAACTGACTCGGAATAGATGTTCTTTAGCCAGTAGTTGGCTGTAATCGTGCCAGAGTTGTGGAGGATAAGCCCGCCGAGGGAATAGTTGACATTGGCGTTTTCGTTGACCCGCCAGTCCTTCTGCCTCAAGTAGCCGTTCATCGTGGTATCAATGTCCAGATAGCCATTCACTGTGGTACTGATGTCCTGCATTAGCTTTCGGGCGTCGCGCATGGCCTCATGTTTGGCGCGATAGAGGATGTACGCCTTGGCGACCGCCGTCTCCCTGTCTTCGATAAGGACGGTCTCTACGATGTCCTGTATGTCCTCAATAGCAACGGCATCTGCGGTTCCGATGCTTCCAGTTCCAAGCTGCTCAATCTGTATTTCCACTTGAGTGGTTAAGTACTCAAGCCGCTCAAGACTCACGTCATTCTTGCCGACTGCCTTAAACGCCTTACCAATGGCAGCGCGTATTTTTTCACGGTTATACGCTTCGGCAGTGCCGGAGCGTTTCACCACACTTGTTAACATAGTTCCCCCTAATCTTCAGATGAAGATTCTGACTCAAGTTTTCGTATCTCGTTGACAAACTGCTCAATGTCCTCAAAATGCTGGTATACCGATGCAAAGCGAATATAGGCCACACGGTCAAGCTTGTTTAACTTTTCAAGCACGATCTCGCCAATGGCGGTGCTCTCGATCTCATGGTTTGCTTTCCCAAACATAGCTGAAGCATCCTCAATTTCGTTTATCAGATTCTCGATCTTCAATTGAGACACTGTCCGCTTTTCAAACGCACGCTGAACGCCTTTCTCGATCTTGGAACGCTCAAAGGGTTCCCGCCTACCGTCCCGCTTGATCACCATGAACTGCTTATCTTCAATGCGTTCATAGCTTGTAAAACGATGCCCACAAGCGTTACACTCTCGCCTGCGTCTTATAGCATCACCATTGGCCAATGTCCTAGATTCGATCACCTTATCATCGAAACTTCCACAATGAGGACAGCGCATACTTTGCCCCCTTGAGCTATCACACTATATATAGTGTCTTACTTAATCTAGTTTGATAATACCACACTATCTATTGTGTGGCAAGAGGAGAGAAGCCCTTTTATGGGTTTTTTTATAATCAGCCCAAGCCTATAAGTGCTGTCTTCAATAGCGCAAGAGGTCCCGGCTAATCACGCGCTTTCTGCGATGAACGTACCTCAAGCGAAACCGGAATGTGGGTAAAGCCGAGGTCTTTGCGAATACGGTTACGGAGATAGGCCAGATATGGCTCGGTTATGGCTTGGATACGGGAGGCAAAGAGAACGAACTTCACTGGATTAACCGAGACCTGAGTTATATATCGTATCTTGAAGCGCGTACTTGGCCCGACCGGTGGCGGGTATTCTTCCAGCCACCGCACCAGAGCCTGATTCAACGCACCGGTTTCAACGCGCTTAGTCAACTGGCCATACATCCTGATAGCCATATCCAGAAGCTTGTCCGCACCGGTTCCATCTTTGGCGCTTAATGGTAGGATAGGCGCATACTCCATCTGCCCGAACAAGAAGCGCATCCGATCAACCACAGCGTTAAACGTATTTTTGATTGTAGGCATGGTGTCCCACTTGTTGAGCGCCATGATGACACCTCGTCCCTTGTCGCAAGCCAGTGCCGCGATCTTCTTGTCCTGATCCGCAAGCCCTTCCTGCGCGTCTATCAGTAAAAAAACTATGTCAGCCTCATCAATGGCTTTTATAGCGCGGTTCACCGAATAGTATTCGATGTTCTCCGTTACCTTTGCCTTGCGCCGTATGCCGGCGGTGTCCAGAATAACAAAGTTTCTTCTATTATATAGAAACGTTCCCGCGACTACATCGCGGGTGGTGCCGGGAACATCGCTGACAATGGAGGCGGTTGATGCAGTGAGCCGGTTCGACAGCGTGGACTTACCAGTGTTGGGCCTGCCCAGAATGGCGATGCGGATGGGGCGTGTCGCATCATTCTCCGCGATAACTGCGGAGAAGTCCAGCCGCGCCACAATAGCTGCCTCAAGCTCACTCACATGGTCGCCATGCTCCGCTGAAATCATAAAGACCTTATCAAAGCCAAGTGCCAGCAGGTTCCAGGCGTATTCCTCCCGCCTGCCGCCCTCGGTCTTGTTGACCGCTACCAGCAGACGGTTTTGCCAGGGACGCAGCAGCTCAATGAACTCCTCGTCTTCGGGCGTGAGGTCTCCGGCTTCCAGCATCAGTACGATGAGCGCAGCGTGTTCCAGTGTCAGCAGCGTTTTTTGTACCACAAGCGTGTCTATCTCACGACCTGCGTTGTCAGCCTCTTTCACCAGCTTAAAGCCGCCAGTGTCAATGAGCCGCACTGGTTTTCCAGCAAGCAGTGTGTCCTGGGCTACGGGATCGCGGGTAACACCAGGCGTAGGGTCAGTGATAGCGCGGCGCTTTCGCAAGAGCCGATTGAACAGCGTGGACTTGCCAACGTTGGGTCGTCCCACAAGGGCGACCTCTGGCAGATTTCGATAGGTCAAGCCGTCGTCAGGGAGTTTCGGCGAAACAAGATTGTTGGTGTATATTTGCATAACGATATGAGGAAGAATAGCCAAATTGTCCCTGTCTATCAAGGACATTGGTCAGCGTTCTTGTTCCCACTCATGGATAAACTGGAGCGCGTACTGTTGTATGCCGCCGAACCATGTATCAATGAAGTACGTAAGATTGCGTCCTACATAGCGATAATGCCAGCTTTCCCACTTGTAACCAGTGATGTTTTCATAGCCCTGGGGAAAAGAAAGCGACCAACCGAAACGACTCGCGTTTGTCAGTATCCAGCGACCAGCGCGGGTATCAGCAAAGGCGTCGGTTATGGAGCCAAAGTCAACCACCAGTCCAAGCTGGTGCTGGCTATGTCCGGGGCGAGCTGAGGCGCGGTCTGCCTCCTGTTGCCCCATTTCACGAACATTGCGGGCATAGGTGCGCTCCTGATGGCTGTAGGGACGATAGGCAGAGGATGCCATCAGGGTAACGCTCTCGACTTTAGCAGCAGCGGCGAGATCTTCCAGCGCAAGTGCGGCTGAGCGGCGCAGATACATGCCCCACTCCAGTATGGTGTAAGAGCCGCCACGCAGTTCAACAAGGTCATCCGGCTCGTAGGGGTCTGGCAGTCCATGCTGTTTATCCACGAGGTAACGGAGATAAGGGTCTCCACTCAGACAGACCTGAAGGTCGCTCATAAAGGCTTGCCCGTTGGCGCGAATGGCGCGGGCATACTCAGGCGGGGTTCCCGCCATGCGAAGGACGCGCTCCATGTCCTGCGCCTCAACATGATAGCAACACAGGGCCAAGATTGCACAAAGGGCGGATAGTGTTTTCTTTTTGTTCATAAGTTCCCCTAGAAGTCTTTTCTTTATTAAGAATCTTGTATTTCACAAGTACTTTAAGATAGTATCGACTTATGAAACAAAGATGTATGAGTGTTATGTTTGTTTTCTTGGCGGCGTCTCTGTTCGCCCAAGAGATTATTACCGCAGAACGCTATCTGGCCATGGTGAGCGAGCGGTATAGCGGTATTCGGGACTATGAGGCGCGGATCGCCATTCGTTCTGGCAGTACCGACCTTGTTGGTACGGTGAGCCACCTTGAGCCGTCGCTCCTGCGTATTGACTTTACCCGTCCAGCAAACCAGGTTATTGTGTTTAATGGCCAGTCGCTGACGATCTATCTGCCAGAGTACCGTGCTGTGATGACGCAGGACGTGAGTAGTGGCATGAGCGGGGCATCCTTTGCCAGCGCCCAAGGTCTGAGTAAGCTCCGGCAGAACTATGTGGCGGCCTATGTTACCGGGCCTGATGCACAGGCGCTTGAAAGCGGTTCTAGCGAACAGGTTGTTAAACTACGACTTACGCGGCGTTCAAATTCTGAGAACTTTCGGGAAATCATTCTCAATATCAACCCAGAAAGCCGTCTCATACGACGCATTGAGGGACGTACTAGCACAGATATGCTGGTGCGCTTTGACTTCACTGACATCAGAATCAATCAAGGATTCTCTGATCAGCGCTTTGTCTATGACGCGCCAGCCACTGCTAATATGTACAACAATTTTTTGTTTCGGGATACCGATTAGTATTAAGAGAGAATTTCTTGTTTTATATGGAGGGAGTTGTGGCGGAATCTCTGGGAAACACTTTGAAAATGACTCGTGAGGGAAAAGGGTACACGTTTGAACAAGTGAGTATGGACATCCATATCTCCATTCAGTATCTCAGAGCGCTTGAAGAAGAACGATTCGATATCTTCCCTGGTGAACCGTATATTCTTGGCTTTCTCAAAAACTATGGCGAATACCTGGGACTCGATAATAAGGAACTGCTGTTTCAATACCGGAGCGGTAAGATTCAGGACCAACCTGACCCCATAAGCCAGCTGGTAACACCGCGAGGTTCATCGCTTCCCCTTAAAATGTTACTTAGCGCACTTATCCTGGTCATAGTGCTTGCTGCGGCTGGAGGTGGGGTCTATTACTTCTTGTACCTTCCCCGCACTAAAGCGCCGATTGTTATCGAAACTCGCAAACCTGTAGAATATGCGCTTAATGAAGGCGCATTGGAACGGCGTTTCTATCCGGGAGACTCAATCGTAATCCCTTATGGGGATAGCCAATACGCCCTGCGCCTGAGCACTGTAGGGGATGCAGTAACGATTATGACGCCGGAGGGCGGGATCATTCTCGACCTCAGTCAGGAGGTTCGGGTTGACCTCAACAACGACGGCATGGGAGAGCTTCGGATCACTGCATCTGACTTTGATAAAAACGCCGGGGAGTCTGGCGCACTTTTACGTTTTGAGATGGATAGCACTCTGCCGTTTTACAATAGCACTTCTATTGAGTCGTCGGAGCCAGTTTCCATACCTGCCAGTGCGATGGTCTTGCCTGACAATACTGGCTTGACTAACGCAACACAGATATTGTCTTCGGCAAATGCTTATCCTTTTACAATGGAAGTAGCCTTTCAAGGGTATTGTATGTTCCGCTGGGAGATTCTTTATGAACGTGACCGGCAGGACCGGAACGAACAATACTTCCAGCGCGGGGATGCGCTCAATATGCAGGCGCAAAACGGGATTCGGCTATGGGTCTCCAATGCCGCAGTAACGAAGATACAGGTTATCGGCGGTGGACATACCGTGCCAGTGGAGCTGGGTGGCGCGGGCGAGGTTGTGGTGGTGGATATCCGCTGGGTAAGAGACAACGATGGCCGTTACCGGCTTGTGATGATACGGTTATAACAATTGCGTTATTACCTTGACCCTTTTGGGTGTGTAAAGAATCAGGTTGACGCGGAAATCATGATGGCTCATCTCAACGGGGCTGCATGGCGCGTGGCTGATAAACCGGAAGACGCTGACCTCATCATCATCAATTCCTGTGGTTTTATCGAAAGTGCCAAACGGGAGTCGATTAACGCAGTTCTTGCATGGCGGGCATTGTTTCCTGATAAGAAAATCATGCTTGCCGGCTGTCTTGCCCAACGTTATGCGGGCGAGATTGAGCTTGCCGAAGCGGATTGCCTGTTTGGTAACAATGACCTTGCTCAAATCACTAAGGTCGCGTCCAGGCTGACTGGCAATGCTGTGGATGAAACTCCGGTCGTGCCTGGTCAGAGGCCGCTTCTCTCCTTACCCGGTTCCGCGTATATCAAAATCAGTGAGGGCTGTAACAACCGCTGTTCCTTCTGCGCCATTCCGCTGATTCGGGGGCCGCTCCGCTCACGACCCATACCGGACATTGTTGAAGAGTGCCGCCAGCTTATAGCGCGGGGCATCTGCGAACTTTGCCTCATTGGGCAGGATATTGGCTCATTCGGGAAAACCGCAAACGCCGATAGCCAGCTTCCCTCGCTTCTTGAGGCCATAACACAGCTTGATGGCCAGTTCTGGGTAAGACTCCTTTATATACATCCTGACCACTTTCCTCTTGACATTCTTGACACTATCAGTCGGGACAAGCGTTTCCTGCCTTACTTCGACCTTCCCTTTCAGCATGGTTCAGTAGATATACTCCGCGCTATGAACCGGCGGGGTAATGTCGAGTCCTACCTCAGCCTTATCCAGCGGATACGGGATGCCTTGCCGGATGCCACACTCCGTTCCACGTTTCTGCTGGGTTTTCCGGGCGAGACCAGCGCAGACTTTCAGGCACTGCTTGATTTTCAGGCCGAGGCGCAACTTGACTGGGCTGGCTGTTTCACCTACTCCCGCGAGGAGAATACTCCAGCCTATAGCATGAAAAACCGCGTACCTAAACGCCTTGCTGGTGAGCGTAAAGCGCTTATTGAAGAACAGCAAACGCGCATCAGTGAAGAGCGGATGGAACGCTTTGTTGGCAGACACATGGATGCGCTTGTTGAAGAAGCAATTGACCCAGAAGAGGGCCTCTATCTGGGACGCCTGTTCTGTCAAGCCCCAGAGGTGGACGGCGCAACGACCATCACAAGCGACACACAACTTGCAGTCGGCAACTTCGTTACCGGCAAGATCGTTGCCCGCGCTGGTATTGATCTGGATATGCGGGTTTAGAGTGCAGGAACCGACGATGAGTCGGGTATTCCATAAATCCCCTCGATCTTGTAAGATAGGTATCATTCTTATGGAGGATGACAAGATGATAACAAAACGATTGTTCGCCTTATCTATCACTTTTGTTCTGCTTACCAGTGTGGTTTTCGCACGGGGAAGTCAGAACCGGGACGGAAGCGCCACTACTGCTGCGACTTCTGGCATTACCTTTACCGTGAGCCTCAACGAGGACATAGTTGCTGTTGATCCGGGACTCGCGTGGGACTTTACCACCAATCCGGTGATTAACCAGATCACTGAGGGGCTTGTTACCCTTGACGAGCATAGCAACATTGTGCCGCAGCTCGCCAAAAGCTGGCAGCAGGTCGATGATCTCACCTATGTCTACGAAGTGCGCGATGACATCGTGTTCTCCGATGGCACGCCCATGACTATGGACGACGTGATCTTCTCACTCAAGCGCGTACAAGACCCCGACGGCGGTACCTACTTCTCGTGGTTGTATGAGGACGTCGAGAGCTTTACTCAAACCGCCCCGTGGCAGTTGACGATCAAACTCCGCAATCCCTCCACTACGTTCAAGTATTATCCCACGACCGCTGGCGGCAGAATCATTAGCAAGGCATATTTTGAGCGCCATACGGCTGATTTTGGCACGGCAAGCGGTGGTATCATCGCCACTGGACCCTTTGTGTACCAGAGCTGGACGAGCGGACAAGAAGTCGTGCTGAAACGGAATACTAACTATTGGAACAAGACAGCGGCTGCAGCGAACATCATCGACACGCTTGTATTCAAGATCATCCCCGAAGATATCACGCGGGTTATTGCCATGCGCGACGGCAGCGTTGACTTCATTATCAACCCGCCGCTGGACATGATCGACCAGCTTGCCGCAGACACCAATCTCGCGCTCACCAGCGTTGACACCTACAGCCTCGCCTACCTTGCCTTTAACACTCAGCGCGCCCCCTTTAACGATGCCAATGTCCGCAAAGCTGTGTACCACGCACTGAACCTGCCTGAGTTCCAGCGCAACATCGTCAAAACCGCTGGTTCCGCCGGCACGGTACTACCCTTTGGAACCGCACTTTACGGTGATAACGCAGCACAGTGGCGCTCCTACCTCAGCACTGCGCCGTCTTATGCCTATGACCTCGCCAAAGCGCACGAGTACCTTGCACAATCAGCTTATCCTAATGGTTTTAGCTGCTCGGTGATCATCAATGCTGCATCGCTTTCAAACTCGCGGGCGCTGTTTCTACAGAATGCCCTTGCCCCGCTTAACATCAATGTTGAGATACAGCGACTATCCAACGAGGAACAAAGCACTTATCAGGCAGGTGGCGTGTTTGATGCTGACGGCAATCGCGATTACGATATGATCTTCGCGGGCTGGGAAGCGGACTATCCTGACCTTAATGCCAACATCGAGATACTGTACCACTCCAGTCAGGCAGGTAAAAACGGTTATAATGCCGCGGCCTACAACAAGCCGGAGGTGGACAGTCTCATTGAGGCGCAGCGCGTTACGATTGATCCAGCGCGTCGTTTTGAGATACAGAAGCAACTGATGGATATCATCGTCAACGACGTCCCGTACATCATCTTTGATTATCCGACCAAACAGAGCGTCCTCAATCGCCGCTACACCGGCGTGGCGATCAGCGCTGCGTGGCTGTGGATGCTCCCCATGCAGAACGTCCGCCGCGTCAACTAGCACGCTACTGGCACTGGTGTCTGGCACTACAAACAGTGCCAGACACTCTGTCTCGCGCCAAAGACCCGTGCCTGAGTTGTTTCAGCATACTGAGTATCTCGATATGGTTGTACGAAAAGATATGGGCTGAACAGTCAGCACGCGACATTGATGGATAAAAGGCTTGCAAAGCGTAGAAAGATAGCGTAAAATTAGGAGTTGACTCAAGCCATCAATCTTAACTGTTTCAAACATCGTAGTTCGGTTTGGCTAATACAGCGCACCTCCAGGGGCGCGTGGATGAATAGGGGAATATCTATGAGTTTGAAAACATGGTTCCTGAACTCGACAAGCCATACCCAACCAGAAGCCCTTTCCAGCGCTTCTGATGAGGCTTCGCAGCAGATGGTGAAAGCTATTGTGGAAGAAACCCTTATTTTACAAAAGTCTGCTCAACATTTGGTAAAACTGATTGAGGAGGCTACTGGAACTGCAGCAAGCATGGATAAAACCTTCCTATCGCTGGTGTCCATAGCGATTAACCACGTTATTTCGGTTTCAGAAATCTCCAGCGAGACAAAACAAATCACCACAAACATCAGCAAACTTGAATCGCGGATTGTCCAGCAGGCTGCCGCGGTAAGTCAATCTTCTCGGTCAATCGAGGAGATTCTTAGCCGCATCACCGCAGTGTCCGGCATTCTGGGCGAAAATAGCACGCTTATGGACACACTTCTTTCCGCTTCTGAAACAGGTAAGGGCGGGATTCAGAAGGTAACAGACATTATGAGTCTGCTGGTGAGAGATTCGGAGGCGCTTCTGGAAGCCAGTAAGATGATCCAGAGCATAGCCCAGCAGAGCAACTTGCTTGCTATGAACGCTGCCATAGAAGCGGCTCATGCTGGGATAGCGGGCGCGGGCTTTGCAGTGGTGGCTGACGAAATCCGCAAACTCGCGGAGAGTTCCTCTGACCAAGGACGAAGCATCAGCAATGCATTGAAGGGGATTAAAGAACAGATTCTTCAGGCAACAGCTCTGAGCGGCCAGTCTCAGGAACAGTTCTCCTCTATGGTGAGTCTGGTTGAACAGGTTCGAAATCAAGAGCTTGTTATCACCCACGCTATGGCAGAACAAGAAAACGGCGGGGATCAGATTCTGGATGCAATAGGCCAGATGAAGGGGATTACAGAGGAAGTTAAGGAGGCATCGGGCAAAATCGCGACTTCTAGTGTGCATGTCCTGTCTGACGTAAACGGACTGGAGGAGGAAACCGCTGGTATGAGCAAAGCGATAAATACGTTGATGGACTATATTGAAGATATAATGGCTGAGATTCAGCATATTGACGCGGACGCTTCCAAGTACCCGGAGCATTTTGCGCGTATTCGGAATCTGAGCGAAGGAAAGGTAAGCCATGCAGTTTGAAGTGTTTGAACCTGATATCGAAGTGAATGGAACTACGGTATATGCAATTGTTGCGGGCTTAGGATACTTTACCAATCTTTCTCGACGCTATTTCAGTCAGGTGCATATTGGAACAGTAGTCAATAAAGAGTTGCGCGTTGATAAGAATGGCTGGTATCCGCAGTCAGCGTGGCTTGAGGCATTCAAGCAGATTTCGGTTCAGGTGGGAGATCGGGTTCTCTTCAACATTGGTCTTTCCATACCAGCTAACGCGCAGTTTCCGCCGTGGGTGGTAGATATAGACAGCGCAGTCAGGTCTGTTGATGTGGCCTATCATCTGAACCACCGCAAAAAGGGCAGGCTCCTTTTTGATGTCAAGACTGGTGTGATGAGCGAAGGCATCGGGCATTATGGGTATCGCCGGGTTTCTGCGGAAAGAAAGATCATCAGTGTAAGCCACAATCCCTATCCCTGTGCCTTTGACCGGGGCATCATCACTGCCATGGCGCATAAATTTGAGCCGAGCGCTCTGGTTGTCCACGATGATACCAAAGAATGTCGGTCCCATGGCGCCAATACCTGTACCTACATCATTACCTGGTGAGTGGGCTTATGGGGCTTTTCTTTGCCGGATCGTTTCGCGCTGAAGATTCGCCATATCTAATGAAGAAACAGTACAGGACTTCCCCAGCATACTGAGTCTGGTACAAAAGGCTGGATATCAGGACATTGAGTTTGCTGGTTACTACGGCAACACGCCGGATCAATGATAAGGCTAAGGATGTCTGGATTACGCTGTATATCTTGTATCCGTCCATTGAGAACTTACAAGGTACTCGCTATCAGCCGTTGCTCCGTTTCCGACAAAAGCACGTCCAAGCCAGCGCGGGTTTTGGCGGATACTGCAATCGCACCAGGAAAGCGGGCGCATAGTTCTTCAAGTCGCTCGGCAAGAACGCGGTCGCTCTTGTTAAGAGCGATAATGCGCGGAACCTCGCCAGCCCCTAATTCCTCCAACACCCGAATTGTGGCGTCATACTGCTGTTCCACCTCGTGGTCAGCCGCGTCAAGCACATGGATTAAGAGCGAGGCGCGGGACGCTTCTTCCAGCGTTGAACGAAAGGCATCAACCAGATCGTGAGGCAGACGGCGGATAAAACCGACCGTATCCACAAAAATCGCTGTTTTACCTGATGACAAGCGCAGACGGCGGCTAGTCGGGTCAAGCGTGGCGAATAGCTCATCTTCAACAAAGACCTCAGAGCCGGTAATGGCGTTGAGCAGCGATGACTTACCGGCATTTGTGTAGCCGACCAATGCACACGCATTAATGCCTCGCTTCTCCCGCTGTTCTCGTTGCAAAGCACGTTGTTTGCGCACTTCCTCAATAGCAAGCTCCAGTCTATGAATACGCATTTGTACCTGACGCCGGTCAGTTTCCAACTTAGTTTCACCGGAACCTTTGGTACCATAACGTCCGCCTCTCTGCCGTGAAAGGTCGATGTACTTATGGCTCAATCTTGGCAGCGAATAGTGCAGCCCCGCAAGCTCAACCTGAAGCGACGCCTCCCGTGTTTTGGCACGGTCTGCGAATATCTGGATAATGAGTTCGCGCCGGTCAATCGTGGGGATACCAGCCATGTCTTCCCAGTTGCGCTGCTGCGCTGGCGAGAGTTCCCAGTCCAACACCAGACAGTCCGCCTCCAGCTCTTTGGCCCTTTCAGCCAGCTCTGCTGCCTTGCCAGTTCCTATGCCGTACTTGGCTGACTTTTCGCGGACATGAACCAGTTCCCGCGTAACGATTTCAAGCCCTAAGGTCTTTGCAAGGCTCGCTAGTTCTTCTGAAAGAGACTCGGCCTCTTCTTTTACTGTTGTTCCATCATAAACACCGACAAGCGCGGCGCGGGTCGCTTTCTCTTCGAGATTATACATAGAGAAAGTATACCATCATGGCACTTCGAGTGTAAAGAGACATTGTCATCAAAAGACCTATTTTTACAAAGAGATTTTGAGCCATTATAGCAAAGGCGCTCCCCCTGGTTATCAGCTTTGCTTCAGGTAAGAAGACCCCCTTTGATGATAAACGCGCTATTCTCCTCGACTAGAAATCAGCATGTACGTCATCGCCATGCTGCTCCAGTCTTATCGCGTATAAAACCGCTCTTTGTCGAAAAACGCACAACCTTCTCCACTGTTGATACCAGCGCCTATAATGGCTCTATATAGATGATCGAGCCTTTGACCAGTGATACTGTCTTAGATATACATGCTGTGAAGAGGGTTTCGAGGATAACCTTCTGATTTCCCTGAATGAACTTCTGATTTCCCTGAATCAAACTCTGATTTCCCTGAATCAAACTCTGATTTCTAGGAGCGACTGGAAAAGTGTTTCGCGCTGTTCTGACCGATGCGATTTTGTTAATCATACCACCTTATTCTTCCATATAGATGCGCTGCCATTACCCACCATCCGTATCTCGCCGCCATTCATCGTGAAGGCTGCGTACTTGGCAACAGAGACTTATCACGATATTCTCAATGCTGATAGTGTTATAATAGCAATAATCGCCGCCACGCACAAACCGCTCCTCACAGCCCATCGCGCTTAACACGCCCAGTTTTCTACAGCCTTGTCGCACTCCTCCCAGCGCTGGAGTGCCAGCGCATCTGCAACACTTTTGAGCGGGCTTTACTCGCTCCCACCATGAGCATCGTCGCCATTTTCAGCAATGCTAATAGTAAAACATAGATATCGCATTCTGATCAAGCCAAAACGAAAAAAAGATGATAAACTCTTAGCATGTCTTTTACAAGAAATGAACCTATTGTATCACTTTTTCCCCATCTTGACGATGTTTCCCGTCATCTCGTTAATCGTATCCCCACGCTTGTTGACGAGTTGTTCCCTCTGCCTGGACGTTTCCGCGCTGGTCTCCCGCGTGATGTAGCCACGCTTTCCAGCCTGCTCACGTTTAGTCGAGGTGATCGAAGTGGCGCTTACCTGGGAAAGGCGCCACTCCTCTCAGCATACCTACGCTACTTTATGCCGTGGAACGTGTACCGACTCTGCAGACTGCTTCCTAACTTGCCGATCACCCTTAACGACGGCGACAGCATCGTTGATCTGGGGTCTGGGCCACTCACCCTGCCGATTGCGCTCTGGATAGCGCGGCCTGAACTGCGGACACGGCGGCTAGAACTGCGCTGTTTAGACCAGACCGGCGCAGCGCTTGATGCGGGTAAAAAGCTCATTGATGCCCTGAGTGGCGGAAGCAGTACCTGGACAATCCGCTTGATTCGCGCTCCGCTGGGCGCGGAACTGCGGGGTCCGAAACCTGCCCTTGTTACAGCAATCAATGTGTTTAACGAGCTATTCTGGGGTATAGCCCACGGCCAGACAGCGGCACTTACAGCCTTTGTGGAAAGGAATGTACGGCTACTCACCTCTCTTACCACTGAAGATGCTTCAGTGCTTGTGGTTGAGCCGGGGATTCCGCAATCAGGCGCGTTTATCGCCATGTTACGCGCCGCGTTTATTAAGCGAGGCCGTATGCCTTGCGCACCTTGTCCCCATGTGGAACGCTGTCCCTGTTCAGATGACGGCTTGAATCATGGCAAGGCCAAGTGGTGTCATTTTGCCTTTGACACGAGCGATGCGCCAAAGCCTTTGCTCCGACTTTCTGACGCGGCTGGTATTCCCAAAGAGCGGGCGACCATGAGCTTTCTCATGACAGGCAAGCCGGAGCATACATCGGAAGGTTTTATGACACGGGTCATTTCCGACGCCTTTCCGGTAGGTGCGCCTTTGTATGGCAGGTATGCCTGTTCAGCGCGTGGTCTCGTTCTTCTCACAGGAATTAGAACTGCGTTGGAACAGTTGCCGTCTGGCGCGCTGCTGTGCCTTGATCCGCCGGATGAGCGCGTCCCCCTTGCGCGAGACCCGAAAAGCCATGCGCTTGTGGTTAAGATTTAGGAAACCATACCGCTAAAAACAGTGATAATCTATTGGCTAAGAATTGGTATAATTAGAAAAGGAGGTCTCTGATGGCTAAACGAACTTTGCCAGTAAACTCGCCCACACCTCACTCGGTGTGGGCATATCTACAGGAAACAGGCAGACAGATCAGTGAGATGGGCCTGAAATCAGACAAGCGCTTTGCAGAGTCTCGCAGTCAGACGGATGGGTGCTTTGCAGAGTCTCGTAGTCAGACGGATGAGCGTCTTGCAGAGTCTTGCAGGCAGGCGGAGGAACGTCTTGCAGAGTCTCGTAGGCAGATGGAGGAGCAATTCGCAAAAACATATAAGCAGATCGAGGAGCTTGGCAGGAGAATCGAAGAAACGCACAAGGTAGCTGCCGAAACAAGCAAGATAGTTGAGGAAACAAGTAGGAAGGTTGAGGGAGTGTCGAGGAATCTGGGCGGCATTGGGAATGCGCTTGGTGATATTGCTGAGGGTTTCTTGACTACTGACTTGTTTGAGAAGTTCCATGAGCTAGGCTATGATTTTGAAGAATCCATAGCGAACTATGAACTGTGTGAGAATGGGACAAAGCGATTTCTGGCTGAGATAGATATGCTTATGTTCAACGGAACCATGGCGTTAGCGATTGAAGCCAAGACGCAGATGACTGTGCGCGATGTTAATCAGCATCTGAAGCACATGGCGCTATTGCGCAGTAAGCCGAATCGTTTGTTAGGCGGCAGGAAGTTGTACGGGGCAATGTCCGGGATAAAGATTACGAAGAAGGCAAGAAACTATGCCATACAGAAGGGCTTTTTTATGATTGAGCCATCCGGTGATACGGTAAAGATAGAAGTGCCAGCGGGAAAGCCGACGATATGGTAGTAAAAAATTGCGGGCGTCTTTTCGTGGAGTATCCTTGCCAAACGAGGAATCCTCTTTACGCCGTTATGCTGTGGTATACTGGTGTTTATGGCTTCGTTTGATTTTGGACAGGCATACAAGCGCAGCGCCTTTCTTCAGTTCCTGACTGGAACGTTCCTGCCAGACGATTTCCGTTGGGCGGGTGGGAACAGTGAGACAATCGCATTCTCCGGCGAGTACACGCGGCGGGTAACGCGACTGGGAACCAGTCTCTCTCTGGGACTTGATGTGTTCGAGTTTATCCATGCCAGTGACGCAAGTCGCACCAGTACGGCACAAGAGGCGTTTCGTTTATTGCTCAGGCATAGCGACAAAAGACTCGGTCTCATTGTTTTTGTGCCGGAGGACAAGCCTGCGACCTACTGTTTTTCGCTGGTACGTGCTGGCACGTTTTGTGCTGGCAAGCCGTGCCGCAGCTCGTTCCTGCTTGGAGAAACCCGCGAAACCAACGCGGCGGAAAAGGCGCTTGCCACAAAAGTAAGCGGTGTGGAAGACTTGTTCTCGCGCTTTGCTGTTGATGCTGTTAGCAGGGATTTTTGTCAAAACATAGCTGCGTGGCATACGTGGGCTGTAACACTGGCGCGTTTTCCAGAAGGTCGTGGTTACCATGTTATATTAACGCGGAACGACAATGAGCAGCGCCTTATCCGGCTTATTATGCGGCTCATGTTTGTCTGGTTTATCAGGCAAAAGAGGCTTATTCCCTCATGGGTTTTTGATAAAAAAGAAATGGAGCGCATCCTGAAT
Source organism: Treponema sp. (assembly GCA_031267685.1). Classification (GTDB taxonomy): domain Bacteria; phylum Spirochaetota; class Spirochaetia; order Treponematales; family Breznakiellaceae; genus JAIRMT01. Next base: position 1,862 of record JAIRYV010000006.1, on the reverse strand, counting down.
AATTTTGACGCGACGAGTAAAACGAGTGGCGCATATTATAACGGCATAATCCAGAATCTATTTTTTGCTACATTAAATAAACATATCGCCGAGCGTGCCTTCACCAATGACAGCAAATCAAAACAAAATCCCCATTATGGGATCAAGACGTTCTATCGAGATCAGAAAGGTGAGTCGCTTTTTGCCATAAGCCATGCGGCGTTTATTGATTTATTTAAAACGATTCCTTTTATTAATAGCGGTCTTTTTGAATGTCTGGACAACATGGTTGGCGGTATAAGTCAGCGATATATCGACGGCTTCAGCCGTGAAAAAGACCGCGCTGCCTTTGTGCCAAACGCGCTTTTCTGGGGTGACGACACACACGATGGCATCATTCCGCTTTTCAGCCGCTATTATTTTACGCTTGAGGAAAATACGCCGCAGGATATTGACATAGCCATTACCCCAGAAATTCTAGGCAATGTACTTGAAAACTTCTCCGGCACGTTTCATCCGTCCCGTGAAAGTGAATCGCTTAAAGCGTATTTATGGCAAAAGCTAAAAAATACCGGCGCTGAATACAGCAAAAGCCTAGACACGCTTTTTTCGTACACCGATGCTCCTCATGGATTCAGCGAAGAGCAGACCACTGTTTTACTGAATGCCATTGATACTTGCAAAATCATTGACCCGGCCTGTGGTTCCGGCACTTTTCTCATGGATATTCTGAACAAACTCATGTTTATTCTTGACAAACTCGATCCTGATAATAAGGAGCGCCGCGAATGGTATTTAATCCAGCGCATTTATGGCGTTGATATACAGCCCATCGCAGTAGAAATCAGCAAACTGCGCTTTTTTATTTTGTTTATTGCCGGTCAAAATCCTGATAAAACCAGAGATAACTTTGGTATATGCCCTCTGCCGAACCTTGAAACCCAGTTTGCCGTGGCAAACACGCACACCGGCATATCCAAAAATAGCGACAAGCTTTTTTTGTTAAACGCTCCGCTCATACAAATAAAACAGCGTGAATTACTTGAAATTCGTCACCGGTATTTTAACGCGGCAAACGCGAAGGAAAAGATGCTGTCGCGTCATAGCGACCGGCGAATCCGCACCGATATATCCGCCTTAATGCAGGAGTATCGCGTTATTTCCCCCGCCGTTGCTAAAAAACTGCGCGAATGGGACCCTTATAACCAGAATATACCGGCGCCCTTTTTTGATCCCAGCTGGATGTTCTGCACACGCGACGGCTTTGACATCACGCGGGTTCCACAGACAAGGCAACCGTAGAAATGGAATATCGCAATACGCCAAACAGCGATCGTGATCAGGCGTAAAAATATCCGCTGCTGAGCGGGTCTTCAGTGCTGATGTTCAGATGCTTACAGAGGGAGTAACAGTGTTAATATGGATCACTTTTTTCGTGGTCTGCATATTTTTAAGCTGGTACAGTTTGAGTTTTGGTATGAACCACGCAGAACACACAAAGCGCAGCGCGTCAATCTCCGAAGCGTAAAATGCCTCGTAACGCCGCCAGTGCGCTCCATAATTCGCCGGCAAGTCCACCCGTTCATGCTTCGTGATAACGCGCAGGTAATCATGCTCCACCAAATCAATAATAACATTGGCTATTTCCACAAGCAGTTTTTTTATTATTTCACACCTCTTATTAAATTCAGAACGCTTATCCGCACTATCATTCGCTCCTGCCTCTGCTACGTAAAGAATCACCTTGGTAACTACTGGCATATATAGTGTAAAGGGCATATCAGGAAAAAACCCGCCCTCAAATGCCCGCATAAAGTGAGTGGCACTATTTACGGGCGACTCTCGTTCTTCGTTTGACGTGAGAATATAGGTGATAACGTCGC
>JAIRYV010000025.1 GCA_031267685.1 Treponema sp. | reverse complement strand
TTGCCGCTTGCCGCTTGCCGCTTGCCGCTTGCCGCTTGCCGCTTGCCGCTTGCCGCTTGCCGCTTGCCGCTTGCCGCTTGCCGCTTGCCGCGGTGGGGTCTGCCCGGAGAACTGGGGTGTTGTGACGCTTAGGCATTTACAACTCATGTTTGTATATTTATGTAATAAAGTGCAAGAAAGGTCAAGCGGGCAAAGGTACATAAAAGAAAAAATAACCAAGAACCTGCGCCTCGCTGAGGTCGAGCCTACACAAGCCTTTCACTTCTGAATAGAACAAGTTCACTAAGGATAAAACCTGCATCTGAAACGCACACTTCACGCCGCACTTAACTCGTTTTGAACTTAGATATCTCACTTATCAGTATCTCAGTGAACTGCTTAGTTTCCTCACTCACGCCGCTTACTCTATCCACCGCCGTGTTTATCTCATCCACCCCGTTTGCGCCTTCCTTTATGCCCACCGTAATCTCCCGCGTCAGCTTTTCCAGACGCTTACTCTCCTCAATAATTTCACGACTCTCCACCAGCATTTCGCCCGAATCTTTTTCAATGACCCCGGTTATCCCGTTAAGCGTGCCAATGAATTCGAGTATCTGCTTGCTGCCCGTCCCCTGCTCTTCCATAGCATTACGGACATCAGCTTCCTGATCCGCCACCACCCGCACATTCTGGTCAATAGCCTCAAACCGCTCAATCACCCCGTCTGCGGACTTCCCTATTTCATCTATAGAACTTTTTATCTTTTTAAGCACTCCAGCTATGGTCTTTGACTGCTGCCCCGATGACTCAGCGAGTTTCCTGATTTCATCCGCCACCACCGCAAAGCCTCTGCCAGATTCACCCGCGTGGGCTGCTTCTATAGCAGCATTCATTGAAAGAAGGTTAGTCTGGCTCGCTATGCTATTCATAAGCGTGGTAATCTCAAGTAAACCCTCAGACTGTTTGGCGATTTCCCGGATTTCAGAAGTTACCGCTTGAAGCCCTGTACGCCCCGCGTCAGAGGCTTGGGCAAGTTTTTTGACGTTGTCGTCATTCTTCACCAGCGTCTGAGTAACCGAAGCAATGTTGGCGAGCAACTCTTCAATAGCTGCCGAGGATTGGCTTACGCTGTCCGCCTGAGAGCTGATATGCGTGTTAAGCCGCTCTATGTTCTCGATGATCTTCCCGATACTGCTACTGGTTTGAACCACGCTGCCAGACTGGATGTCCGCTTGACTCTTGATGTTCTGAATCGCGGACGCAATCTCGCTGACTGACGCTACAGTCTCCGCCATACTGGTTGAGAGTTTATCATTTATCTTGGCAAGCCCCACGGAACGACTTTTTATATTCCCTATCATACCGCCGATCTGCTGAAGCGTTTCGTTGAAGTCCCCTGCCATAGCGCCTATTTCGTCATTAGTGTGTATGCCGAGTCGCAAGGAGAAGTCTCCTCTGGCTATGGTTTTCACCGCGTCCGCGACCTGTACGATACGCATGGCGAACCGCTTGGACACCATGAAGATGATGGCCGTTGCCGCGAGGATAGCGACTACCGCAAAGAAGATGCTGAAATACACGAGGGTATATACTGGCGCCAACACGTCTTTAAGTGGCGCGAAGCTCACCAGCGCCCATTTCGGGCCTCCAATGGTATTAAAGGGATAAACCGCAGTTACAAAGTCATTATAAATGAACGTTTCGCCTGCCCTGCCGTTCAAAACCGACTCAACCACGGCAATACCCTCTGTTCCAAGCAGGTTCGCGTCCGCACGACGGAAGTCCATGCCAACCTTGTCGGTCTCGTAATGCCTTGCTATAGCACCTGAATGGCTATAAACCAGGACATACCCCGTACCATAGGGATGCACGGATTCGACCGCCGCCTGAAGCCCCGTTAATTGCACCTGCACTGCTAAAATGCCAGCAGCTTGCCCAGGGAGGGTAACCGAAATCCCGATGTCCATAAGATACTCCTGGCTTCCGTTCAGGGTTTGTAGTACAGGATCGGTCATCAGTATGGTATCTTCGGGACGTATGGCGATTTCCCGGTAACGCTCGTGGGTCTTAAGCTCAAGGCTGCCCGAGACTTTGGTGGCAAGAAAAGCTAACTGTCCGCTTTCGGTTGCGCCTAGAGTACCGGCATAAGCCGCATCCATACCATCGTATGCGTCGGGAGGAAATATCGCGTAGGCGCTGATAAATTCAGGCACCCCGGCTACCAGTATAGTCAAAGCTCTTTGTAAGGTAAGCCGCCGCTCTTCTACAGGTATACTCGCGTCGTAACAAGTGGTAAGAGCTACCGAAGTCAACATATCCACGCACGCGTTAGAATAGGTGAGTACATCATTTGCGATAGAAACCGACAGGTTTGTCATATTCTCAAGCGCCGCCGTCCTTTGAAGCTGACCCGCCCTGATCAATATCACTGTGGTAATAGCACTGATAAGCGTGAAAGTAACCAGTACATTAAGTACCGTCAATTTTGTTCCAATTTTCATGGCTATCCTCTTTTTCCAAAGAAACAATTACTATATATAATATCTTTATAACAACTATGTCAATGTTTATCGCATAGTAAACCCTTGAATTGTTCCCCTACATATTCCCCTAGACGCTCTGAACGTCCTCGCTCATACTCATAACGCCTTAACAGACGCTCTGAACGTCCTCGTTCATACTCATAACGCCTTAAGAGAACGTCTGATCGTCCTCGATCTAAATAATAAATCCATAAGAGAAGATCTGAACGTCCTCGGTCATACTCATAACGCCTGACGAGACGTTCTGAACGTCCGCGGACATGCGCCGAACGCCAGAACATACGATATTATCTAGGTTGAATTGAGTTCTGACGTGTGAACATACGATCTGAACGTCCTCGCTCATTCTCATAACGCCTTAACAGACGCTCTGAACGTCCTCGTTCATGCTCATAACGCCTTAAGAGACGTTCTGAACGTCCTCGCTCATACTCATAACGCCTTAAGAGACGTTCTGAACGTCCTCGCTCATACTCATAACGCCTTAAGAGACGTTCTGAACGTCCTCGCTCATGCTCATAACGCCTCGCGCCTATTCCTCAGTGTCGCCTGAGTTGCCGCGTCGTTTAGTGCCGGGGAAGCGGGGCTTTAGGTCTTCAAAAATGGCCTTCGCATCCGGGATATCGTCTTTAACTGCTGACTGCACATTGTGGTAAAAGGAGAGCGCCATGTGAAATGCCTCGCTCCCAGCAGTCATAATCGTGTCCTCAACCGCTTCTTCGAGTTGCTTTGTGAGGGTCAATATGCTCCACAGACCGTGAGCGTCTGTAAAATCTACGTCGAATGCCTGCATATCTAGGTAGTTGGGTGTCAGAGTTGGGTTATCCGCAGCGTAATCGTGGGCTTTCTCCACAAATGCAAGGCTTTTATCCCCCATCTTGAGCATGGTCTGGCGCTCATGCGGGGTTAGGGTAACGGTATAGGGCGACAACTGCTGTATAACTTCGATTATTTGGTCATGAACCTGCTTTATGACTGCATCAGGTATGGCTGTGTTGTGTTTATCGCTTCTCATCAGATTCTCCTTTAGGATAGTTAATTATAAACATTATACAATATCTTTATCTCTTTGCAAGAGGGACTTTTCCATAAGCGCGTCAGGTTCTAGCACACCATAAAGCGCTTGATAGCCCCTTCCCGATTAACACATAGTACAGCCGACCTCCAGTAACCTGCCCCATTGCCACTCCTCTTAAGCAATTGTTAAACTGTTCTTAAAAATGATTAAGGTAAAATTACTAGGCTTCACTCTTCTGTTTTGCCTCACCCTTGTTGCCTGTAACAAAGCGCCCCAGCAGCAGGCTGTTTTCTCTAGGTCGGCATCTGAGTTTGTGATGGGAACAATATGCACCATAACGCTGTTCGCGCCGGAATCTATAGACTTTGCGCCGGTCTTTAGCGAATCATTCAGGCGCCTGCACGAGATCGAGAACCTGATGAGCGCCAATGTGTCTGGCACTGGCGTGGTCTCTGGCACTGGCGTGGTCTCTGACACTGGAACCAATGTGTCTGGCGCCGACATTAGCCGTGTCAACCAATATGCGGGACAGCACGCACTTATAGTTAACGCCGAGACCATCGCTGTTGTGAAGCGGGCGCTGTACTACGCTGAACTGAGCGACGGAGCTTTTGACCCCACAGTAGGCCCGCTGGTCAAGCTCTGGGGCATTGGTACGGAAACTCCGAGACTGCCGTCTCAGGACGAGATTGACCAGGCCCTGTCGCTCGTGAACTGGCGCGACGTGAGTATTGAGCCGGAGTCTGGCATGCTCTTTCTCAAACGCCCCGGCATGGCCCTTGACTTGGGGGCAATCGCCAAAGGCTACGCTGCTGATGAAGTTGCCCGAATCATCGCAAAGGCCGGTATTTCCGGCGCGATCATCGACTTAGGCGGCAATATCTTTGCTTACGGCCTAAAAAACCCCAACGAACCCGCCACGCCCTGGCGTATCGGCGTACAGAATCCGCTCGACACACGGGGCGCATACCTTGGAATACTGGAGCTGCAAAACAAAAGCGTGGTAACTTCCGGCGTCTATGAACGTTATGCTGACATTGACGGTGTACACTATCACCACATCCTATCCACCCGCGACGGCTATCCAGTGCGGAACGGCCTGCTCTCCGTAACGATTATCGCCGACTCCTCAATCGAAAGCGACGCGCTCTCAACCACCGTTTTTGTTTTAGGTTATGAGCAAGGTCGGGCGTTTGTCGAGACAATGGACAGCGTTGAGGCGCTCTTTGTGTTCGAGGATAAAACCATACGCGCAACATCAGGCGCTCAGGCCCTGTTTACCCTAAGCGATGTCAGCTACCACGTGGTTCCTGAATGAACAGCGGGTTTGAGAAACGCCGCTTATGGCGTGTCAGACACTTGAAAAGCGCCGATGTTTTCTGCACTGGCCTTCTTGTAACCGGAGCGTTTCTGTTGAACCCGTCTACAGAGCTGCGCTTTATTCAGTTCCTACTTTTTTGGTTTTATGCATGGATTCTTGGCAAGAAAAATAACGCGCTCATCACCCTCGTCGTCATGCTGGGCATCACCGGCTTCAACCTCATCACGCCTTATGGCAAGGTATTAGCCGAATGGGGCAGTTTCCGCCTCACTCACGGAGCGCTTATGGGCGGCTTGCGCAAAGCCATCACCCTTGAGGGGCTTTTGATGCTGTCCCACGCAAGTATTCACCCTGAACTACGCCTGCCCGGGTCTTTTGGCGCCCTGCTCGCGGATTGCTTCCAGGTTCTTGAACAGATTAGTTCCCGAAAAGCGCTCATCAAGAATGGCCATATAATAGAAGGAATTGACGCCATGCTTCTTGAACTAAGCGCGGATGAAGCCGAGTCCCGGCCCGTGTCCGTTGAACCCCCGCGTACCACGAAGGCCGTGTTACTCCTGCTTGCCGCGGTGGTCCTGCCACTCGCACTCACAGTTTCCGCGTATCTGTGATGAAACGCTGGTACCAGACCGAGCGCGACGCGAAAAGCTCACAGAACACGCCAAGCACCGCCCCACTCAGCAGACCCGCGCTAAGAAACGGTAGAATGAGAAAGCGTATGCCTTCTCCAAAGATAAAAACCTGCGCCAGAACAAGTTGCGCTGCATTGGAAACCAGCGCTCCTGAAACGCCAATACCGATAAAGCCAATGCGCGACCCCAGTGCGCGGCGCAGAACGTACATGAGCAGCGCGGATGCTCCGGTTCCGGCAATCGAAAACAGAAACACATACGAGAACAGGGTTCCGCTGATGAACGCCTGCCCCAAGACTTTAAGCAGCGCCAGGAGCGCGAAGGCCGGTACGGGAAACGCCTCAAGCGCCAGCATGAGAGGAACATTGGCAAGTCCCAGACGCATGAACGGGAGTGGTTTGGGTATCATGTATTCAATCGTGGATAAAAAAAGACAGAACGCCCCTAGTATGGCGATGTTCCGCCGTTCCACGCTACCAGACCATAGCGTCAGTCGCATCGCTAGTATCCGCATTGCCTTCGATCAACAACAGTGTCTGGTTCGGTAAACAGGCCACCCACTGACCGGGCCGGTGAATTGCGCCAGCCGCGACGCAGGTCTGGTTTATGCAGGGCGAGGCCACAACCCGCGCCGCACCATCTTTCACTTCCACCACTGTATCACCCAGAGGCCCAGGAACACTGACACTTGCCTGCTTGTTGTCCAAAAAAAACACCCAAGTCTCCTTATTCGAGCCGCCGCCCGTGATTTTCACCACTGCGCGGGAACCCGCGTTACCATATACAAGCACTGCGCTCAGCGCGACAACGCCAATAGCCAAAACAATGACCGCGACATCAAAAGGTTTTAACACAATATTCATCATCCTTACCAGTCTAACAAAACAGAACTGCTTTGTCAATTTTGAGCGCGGCTGGGGAAAGACCAGCACAGGGAAAATCGCTCAAGTGCAGAAAGAAGATTCCGATACTATAATCACAATGAGCTATCTTATAAAGAAAAAATTATTCATTCTTTGCCTAATAATGATAAGTTCTTATGCTTATACACAAAGTGTATATACGTATGATTTTAAGAAAGATATTGTTATTGGATCATTATCGCTTGGAATGGCTTTAAGCCCATTTTTTGTGATTAATGAGCCGGATCAAATACCAACCAGATTGGAAAAAAATGATATAAATGCGCTCGATCAAGCATTTATGTTTCCATACAATAAAACAATAGACATCATTAGCGATTATGGAGTATACAGCTTATTGGCTTTACCCGCTTTATCTGTTATAGGGAATATACATGATAACCATACATTATTGACTTATGGCATTATGTATACCGAGGCTTTTTTATTAACACTAGGGACAAAAGATTTATTGAAAAAGAGCATCATACGGAATAGACCTTATATGTATGATGGCGGAGTTCCCGATGGAAAGGAAGATGATTATTATAACAGTTTTCCGTCAGGCTCTACCTCGTATGCGTTTTTAGGAGCGACATTTTTAAGCACAACGTTTTCGCAAGAATTTCCTGAATCAAAATGGAAAGTACCAATAATAATCGGAAGCTATACCCTCGCGGCAGGAATCGCGTCAATGAGAATAACATCAGGAAGCCATTTTATTACCGATGTACTTACCGGCGCTGCTATAGGCTCATTTTATGGATGGATAATACCATTTTTACATAAAAAGCAAAACAGTCAAGATAATCTGGCAATAAATTTTACTGGAAATGGAATATCGGTATCATTGAAATTATAACACCATGCTATATTTATAAAAGCAAAAACATCCACAGATTACGCAGATTTTCCTAACGCAAAAAGTATAATACGTTAGGAGGAATAATGAGTTACCAAAGGATACCTTGTAGATGTTGAATGGCTTAAACCCTTGGTCATAGTGGAGATGCTGAACTGCAAGCCGTCCAGTATCTCCCCCATGAAGGCTCTCAGAGCATCAATGAAGACGCTCTGAGCATCAATGAAGACGCTTAGAGCATCAATGAAGACGCTCTGAGCATCAACGAAGACGCTTCCTCGAAGCTGTGCTACTGTCGCGGCATAGCCTATTGGTGCACGTTGGTAACAACTTCTACTAGCATTTTTTTTGAGAAAAGTATGCTAAGGTACTAGACAAAGTTAGAAACGTTTGGTATACTAGATTTATAAACGGCGCCGTACCCAAGCGGTAAGGGAGAGGTCTGCAAAACCTTTATGCGACGGTTCGATTCCGCCCGGCGCCTATATGTAAGCCCTTATGTTATAGTGAAATAGAAAAACTACAAGAAAACCAGCGTTCATCTCCACATCTGTTGTTTCTAGGAATACGATCAGTCCTCTTTGTGGAGGAGCATCTTGCCTACAAACTGCGGATCGACAAAACTCATACCAAGCTGTGTCTTGAACGAGCCGGAAGGCAAAGGCGGCGCTCCCAAAGCCGCCCTAGAGCTTTTCAGAGGACATGGCTAATACCTGCGCCGTCTTTACATCCAGCGCCCTGAACCGCAAGCGCCGCATTTCACCTTCCCCGCTGATGCTTCCAGTCAGAACGATGTCTGCACCCAGAAAATGGCCTATGGATACAACGGAATCGTCATCCACCTCGCCGCTCATCTGGAAATTCCGCTCCTGCCGTATCGCATCAAGAGTCCGACGATCTACGATGGTGTATTTCCGGGAATTAACAAACAACAGAGACATTTCTTCTATTATATACTCTGCTTCGGCGCTGTCGTTGGATGAAACATTTATCACCGCAATTTTGGCGCTGCTGGGAAGCAAGCTGGATATTGTCTCAAACGTGCTTTGTATGACGCTGTCCCTCAGGCTGACCTGAGTAACACTGACATCTATCACTTCTTCGATGATTACATCATACCGCGGAGCCTCATACATTACATCGTCAGACTCGAAACTATCACTTCCATAACTATTTGTATTGTGCCGGATGGTAAAGGTATGCGGCATATCTGGATCAAAGTACACCGGCGGAGAATATCTGCCCGTAACCTGCCTCTTTTTTTCACGCCCTTCAACATTCTTATACACAAATGTATACCTATATCGCGCACTGAGTGAGTGTTGTTCAAGGGAAGAGGCTGAATAGTATTTTATTTCCCCCGGAAGTAAATCAATATTCTGAGGGTCTTCAACCCCGGGTCGCGCTGCCAGTATTCTTATAGAGCCGCTTCCAGCGGGGTCTATATTTTTGATAATAATTGTTGCGTCCTGAACCCTGCCGACTTGTTTCAGCCCTGTCGCGCAGGACAGCAGCAGCGCCGGTATAAGAGCAAGCGCGAATAAAACACGGTACTTCTTCATAACATAATCCTTTGCGGTCTATTCCCTGCCGCCATTATTTATATTTCAACCGCAAAGGCGGCTTAAAACCTCATTTACCACCTGATTTTTCCCACACGCCGATTTTGCCCAGACCAAAGTTGGTGTTTTTCCCGGCGTGAAAGAGTTCTGCAAAACGCAGGAGCGCCAGTTCATAGCCGGTAAACGCGCCGGATAAGGAGAAACTGCCACTTACGCCGCCGAGCTTCATCGTATAATTTTGCCGCGCCGAATAATGCATTAGATCGCGCCATAGTAAGTTTTTTTCCGTGATATCCCACGCACCGGTATACCGGTAATCTCCGGCGTCTGAGGCGTCGCCATATTGCGCGCACAGGGTCTGCGTCCGCCGGTACAGGCAATGCGCGAAATCAGCTGCGCTAAAACAATCGGTGTAATGTCCATTTACGCGGAATCTGAGCGGGGAATTAAGCGTAATGAGCAGGGTTTTACGCACTACTGTTTCAGCATCGCCGGCGTGATATTCCCACACATCAGGGCTGAGGCGGGTGTCAAGGATTTCGCTGTCGCCATTCATCAAGCGTTCGCCATCAAAAACCTCCTGTATTGTGTAAGGAATACGCGCCTTGAGTATACCGGCTTCTCCTCCCTGTTTAATTGCCTGAAAAAAATAGGGAATATGCTGAATTGTGTCGCCAAGCAATATAAGGTTTAACGCAATGGGGTCTGGATTTTTTTTTATAAACGGTTCTGTCTCAATAATGACGGGGTGTGAAATTCGGTCGTGTCCCGCAAGTGTGGTGTTATCTTTTGGTATTACAGACTCAAAAACCGTGCCATAAAGACAGGTCGCGTTAAATATACAGGCTGGGCAGGTCGCGTCATGCGCAATACAGCACAGCCGCCGCAGCTGTTTTCCAATAATACTTCGGAAAAGAAATGGAATCGGCATGGGAATATCAGTTTGTGCACCAAGTATGAGGGTGAAGCGGATTTTTTTATATATTAACTTCATTGAATTACCGCCGATTTTCCGTTCAGATCAAAGGGTAAACGAAATAGGTGATTAAATTCGGGGAGGTTTAAGCGTGAAAGTGCGACAAGGCTTTCACCGGCAAACCGGTAATTAACCTGTTTCATGGCAAGAATATCATCAAATAATTTTCGGCTCATGTTAATAAAATTCATAGACAGCTCAACCTGTGTTGTCGCCGAGCTGCCGGCTGGAACGTGCAGTGGAGCGGCGCGGGTTCCCTCAGCCCAGAAAAGACCTTCTCCATAGAGTTTATAGGTAAAGGCGGAAAGGTCCACGGGAAACAGATTTGGATTATCAACACGAAATTCCACGCGGAGACGGGTATTTATGAGGTCGGCCTGGATCACGGCAATGCTGGTAACATGAAATTCCGGCGTGCGAATATGGGGAAATATCGCGTCAGCAAAAACAATATCTGGCGGCGGCGTGTTATTTTCGTAATAATACACCGTAGTCAGCGTGAGACGGGTGATATATTCGTCAATATCAGGAGGAAGACTGGATATATCCAGCTCGACGCGCAGAGGAACAGTGAGGTTTGTTTCACCGTCATTTAATATAAATTGCTGAATTAGATCAGGCGTTATTTTAAATGATGAATCAGGCGTTGAATAAATCTCGTTTATGAGCATTTGCGGTTCACGCAATTCAATATGCAACGGTTCTGGGCGCGGATTATCCACCGTGAGCAGATAATACAAGGCAAACCGGTCAAGGCTCTCCGCCTCAAGCCGGTCAAAACTGAGGCGGGCGTCTGGCAGTGCCGGTTCTGGTTCTGGTGCGGGTATGACAGCTAATGGCGGCGCGACAGGAGGCGCGGACGCGGGTTCAGGGGCGGTTTTGCAAGAGAAAAAAAACCCACCTGATAAGAAGAGAAGGAGGATGAATGACTTCATTTGTTGTATATCGGCTTTTAGACGCGGGAAATATAGCATTTTTTGACAGCTCACTCTTAGCGACGGTCTAAGTCTAAGCGGTGTGCAGTGGGAACGACAGTAAATTAGCCCATTCTTCCCGTTTTTTTATAATACATTCAATGCTGTTTTGAATAAAAAAATGGTTCCTCTGGCACAGTGATTTAGGGTAGTCCTGTATCGAGATACAGTGTTCCACGAATGTCTGGTGCAGAAGCGATTCGGCTCTTTGCCGTTCCCATTCCCGTAGTTCTTCCTCCCACTTACGAGTTTTTTCATTTTTTCTGGCAATTGCGTGTAATTCATTGCTATAATCTGTAATATATTTATTCACCCTGTTAACGTAATAGCGGGTACTTACTGGAATGACGCGACGGACGTACTGGGTTTCCCCGGCGTTATAGATGGTTGTGCCATTTTCGTATCCATAACGCTGACAAAGATACTGGTAATAACGAATGCAAGTGATGAGATATAGTTCCATTGTGTTTTTTGCGGGATATTCGTCAAGCGGGCTAAATTGCCTCATAAACTGTTTGTTATTGATATTATCGCTGTTAAGCATGAGATAACCGACATCATATGTACCATTCTTATTGATATTATCGCTCTTGACTTTAACCCAGTCTGACTCAAGTTTACCAATGGCGAGTAATTGTATTTGTAACAGTGCTGGGTTTTCATCCATACTGGTGTAAAATAAAAACGTCTCCACATATTCCGATGGGATGACATTCTGGATAAGTTCTTCCATGTCGTCTTGGGTATAATGCTGTTTGGATAATTGCGTAGCTGATAATACCCAAGGACACGCTATCAGCAAGAGCAGGTATAATTTTTTCATATAAAACTCCTTTGCATAGTAGTCCCAGCCAACGACTGGCAGTTCCTGTCAAGAGGGAAATAGCTGGCAAAGCAGTGATGGGAAAGCCTGATGTTAACCCTGCTGGCATTACTTATGCAGCTACCAACCAATAACCACCTTGTTTTCTGTATAACCATTTGTTAATTATTAGTTGTTAGGAAAGCAAGGAGCGACTCGCTTTCCTAGCAACTTTTCTAAAGACTTGATACCATACTTGCGGGTGAGAGGTCAAGGGCTTATCGACAAGTTTTTCAATTTCTTAAGCGTTTTCTTCATCAATTTCGAAGAGTGCCTCGGTTTCGACCGGAATGTTGCCCGGCAGGGCGTTCACCCCGATGGCAGAACGGGACGGAGCGCCAGCTGAGGGACCAAAGAGGTCGATGAGGAGCTGACTGCCACTGTTAGCAACTGCCGGTTGCTCGAAGAAATCGTCGGCGCTGGCAACAAAGGTGGTAATTTTGACACAGTTTGTAACCTTGCGGAGGTCGCCGATGTTGGCTTCAAGCACAGCAAGCACGTTCAGCATACAGGCTTTGGCGAATTGCTGACCCTGAGTCAAGTTGAAGTCCTTGCCGAGCTTGCCCTTTGGCGGCTGGTTTCCCGGGGCATTGATTACCGGGCCACAGCCAGAGATGTACACTAAGCCCTTGCCGAAGCGTTTCGCGGGCGCGTAAACGCCTCCCTTTGCTGGCGCTGGCGGTAACTGAATCCCCAGCGCTTTCATCTGTTCATACACATTCATTTAACTACTCCTAAAGATTGTTTGTCCTGCTTTCGCATGGTTTGTGTTATTTTGACTCAGCAGATTTCCATTCAGAATCACTGTTTCCATACCAACGGCCATTTGAGTGGGGCGCTGGTAGTCAGCGCGGTCAATGAAACGCGCGGGGTCAAACACCAGCGCATCAGCATAAGCGCCAATGCGGAGTGCGCCACGGTCCCGGATGCCCAGTCGTTCGGCGCCCATAAGGGTCATCTTGTGAATGGCCTGCTCTATCGTAAGCACCTTGCGTTCCCGTACATACTCACGCAGGAAGCGGGGGAACGCGCCGTGAAGCCTCGGATGGGGATGCGCGCTGCTGCCATACAAGGCGTCGGATATCAGCGAGGTCCAGGGGAGGCGGGCAACCTCGTCAATGTCCGCTTGCGCCATGCTTAGTACGATGATCCCGACCTGCCCTTCCTCGCTTATCACCAGATCGCGCAACAGGTCAAGCGGTTCCTCATAGCCGTTTTCACAGGCTATCTGTTTCATACTTTTACCACAATACCCTGCACATTCAGCATTTACCACTGAGCTGATGATGACGCGCTCCCAGCCAATGCTCGCGGCCATGTTGTCCCAGCCCGTGTGGGTCTTGCGGAACTCTTGACGCAACGTTTCCTTGCCCGCCGGAGTTGCCAGCTTCTTGACTAATGCGGCTGTGCTTTCTTCCAGCACACTTGGCGGGATGAGAGAAAGGATGGTGGTTGAGCCGCCATCATACGGGTAGAAATCAGCGCTTACCCGCTGACCAGCGTTTCGCGCTGTCTCGATTCGCTCTATGGCGCGGAATATTGCGTCTCGCCAGTTCTTGACGCCGGTTGCCTTGAAGTGGCTGATGTTGAGCGGAACACCAGCATTGAAGGCCACGTCAAGCATCTCTTCTATAGAAGAGACGAGGCTATCGCCCTCACCGCGTATATGCGTGCAGAGGATTCCATCGCCAGCGCCGCGAGCCAGCGCCGCGAGTTCTTCCCGCGAGGAATAACATTCAGGCTGGTACATGATGCCAAACGACAGACCGAGCGCCCCGTGTTCTCTGGCCTGCGCAATATATGCGACAGCACCCTGCATCTCAGCGGCGCTGAACGGCGTTTTGGCAAAGCCCTTGACTGCGGTTTTGATTGCTCCAGCAGCCGCCAGAAAGCCAACATTGAGCGGCAGGCAGGCATGTTCAAGCGCCCGGGCATATGCCGTGTAGTCGGCAAACGGCAAGCCAGCCGCTACAGGCCCAACGACCGGCTCAATGTAATGGTAGTATTCGGCCAGGGCTGGACCAACGCTCGGAACTGGCGCGATGCCGCAATTTCCCACTACAATACTCGTGATTCCTTGTGCAAGTTCGGTCTGGCCGAAGTCTGGTGAAGTGAACATAGCGACATCCGCGTGGCGGTGTATATCAATGAAGCCCGGACATATCGCATGTCCATGGGCATCAATCGTAGTGTCTGACGTCGTACGTATCGCCAGACGTGGGCCTATCGCAACGATACGCTCTCCCTCAATCAGAATATCTGCCTCTATTGGCGAAGCGCCGGAACCGTCATACACGGTTCCACCCTGAATCAGAATACCCATTTACACCAACATCCCACGTGCGCCGACAGGTTCACGGTGCATGGTTCCCTGCTCCCACAGATAGACGCTATTCTGCATATTGATCGCGGTACACACATGAATCGGAAGCAGACTCAGGGTCTGTCCGACCCGCAGGCCCGTTTTTCTAGTGCTTGAAGTGATGATGCCGTGTTCCTCGTTCATGCGGTTCAGCCGCAGGTGTTCCATGGCTTCGACATAAGCGTAAGCGTTATAAAAGAATGGCGCAGTGTTGAGCGGTACATCTGTTGGAAAGCACTTGGTTCCGCCGTCGATGATAGCATAGTCCTCACTGGGACAGCTTACGACCGTTGCCACGAAACGTGCGGCAATCTCTTCCAACTGTGCCACACCCTCGTCGCACAGCATCAGGTCTTTGAAGATATAGGTTCCCGGACGAACCTCGTTCACTACGCCGGTTCTGGCCACAGCAAGTCCTGTGGGCGAGGAACCGCCGCTAATATCTTCAATAGTAATGCCCTTGTTACGAATCACTGTTGCTGTTTCTGCTAGAAGCTCGGCCTCTTCATGGGCCGCAAGCTCATTGTCGCAGGTTGCCTCGCCCTGATAGTTCAGGCTTTTGAAGGTGTAGAGACCAGCGAGCCGCAGGCCAGGAAGCCTCGCTATGTTTTCGGCAAGCAGAGCAGCGTTACGCATGAGTACGCCAGTACGTTTCGCGCCGGTGTCTATTTCCAGCCGCGTCTCAAAGCACGTGTTTTCGGCAAGCGCGGCCTCGTTCAGAGCTGCCGCGCCTTCGATACTATCCACCGCGAGAATGAGGCGTTTCACCCGCTTTGCCAGTGCGACCGCCCGCCTGATACGGAATGCGCCCACCAGCGGATAGGCGATAAAGATATCGTCAAGGCCGCCATCGGCCATAATCTCCGCCTCGCTCACTTTAGCGCAGGTGATCCCGACAGCTCCGGCTTCCACCTGCATTCGGGCAAAAAACGGCATCTTGTGCGTTTTGATATGGGGACGCAGACAACAACCCGCCTCATTCACAGCCTTTTGCATTGCCACCACATTGCGCCGGGCCTGCTCCACATCGATCATGATACAGGGAGTTTCAAGTTCTGATAGTTCCATATCACTTAATCTACCACAGACTTAAGAGAACAGCAACATTTATAGCTCAAATTACGCGCTTAGCTATATGCTTGGTCAGCCGCGTAACTTAAGTGAGCGTTCTATCTGGAGAGAAGCGGTCTCGGATCCGTGGTAACGCCGTTTTTGTATACGGGAAGCAGATCAAGAATATCGCTCTGGAATTGTATAAGGCACTCGTCGCGGGTAGTGCCGTCGGCGGCGCGGAGTGTCAGCAGTCCTATCCCTGCTTCTTCCCGCGTCATGTTTACCACGTCGGCGATCTGGTAGGCGATGCTCTCCTTCGCAGCCTCGACGATTTCGGCAATGCCGGTGGCGCGGATCATCCCAGTAAGGCGCACCAAGGCCAGAAAATGCAGGAACAAGGTAGCCTTGCATCATCCCTGTTTGCACTGACGGCAAGGGAAGTGACCTCTCACGCCGAACCTAAGCCCCACGCCTTCGATAAGCCACTTGATCACCGCACCCGAATCAGAGCGTGTATTTTGGTCAGCTTGATACCACACAGGGCGCGCAGGGACTGTATGATGAGCGAGTCCGCTTGATGAGCAAGTAAACACAGCCCTTCTCTTACCCACCAGCGTCGTGCTTGTGTTCCATAGGCTGATGAAGCAGAAGTCTGGTTTAGCCAGCAAGAAGAATTTTTGGAAAACCACTTGACGAATCTTTGCGTTCTGGTATATAATAGTCTTATGAACCGTGAAGAGTGTCATATGGCCGCTTATAGTCTGAGTTCTCAAAATGACCGGCAGGCAGCAAAATTTTTTACAGAATCTGTGGAAAACTACTTGACAAGTCTTTATACTCTTGGCAGGATAGTTCCATGAATCGTGAAGAACGCCGTAAGGTTGCTTACAGTCTGATTCCTCAAAAAGTGCTGTACGATATACAGTTCGTGCAGAATAAATTTATTTCTCTGGGGGGGGGGGGGGGGGGGGGGGGGGGGGGGGGGGGGGGGGGGGGGGGGGGGGGGGGGGGGGGGGGGGGGGGGGGGGGGGGGGGGGGGGGGGGGGGAGTGGGGGGGGGG